>JBBRVE010000101.1:0-9237 GCA_038247245.1 Bdellovibrionales bacterium
AATGCGGCGAATGAGGTGGCGGTAGAGGCGTTTTTGGATGGCCGACTGAAATTTTCGGATATCGAGAAAGTTTCGGAGCAGGCCTTGCAATCCATAAAAATCAACGCCATATCAAACCTTAATGACATCTTTTCGCTGGATGGCGAAGCGCGTACTATTGCGGCAACGGCCATTCAGGCGTTAAAATAGAAAGAAAAGGCCGAATTGGCCGCGGCAGATGGGGGATATCCATGGAAATGTTGAATAAGCTGTTATCGACTCCGTTCGAGTTCGTCCGTGATTACGGCGGGCCATTCATTTTTGTGCTGGCGGTGCTCGTCTTCATCCATGAATGGGGACATTATATTATAGCGCGCATCTGCGGCGTCAAAATCGAGAAATTCTCGATCGGCTTCGGCCCGGAAATCTGGGGCCGCAACGACAAGCACGGCACGCGCTGGAAAATCTGCGCGATCCCGCTGGGCGGTTATGTGCAGATGTTCGGCGACAGCGACCCGTCGAGCGCCGCACCTGCCGAAGGCGTGACCGAAGGCGAACAGGTTCGGTCGTTTACCGACGAAGAAAAGAAAGTCGCGTTCTTTACCCAGCCTCTCTACAAGCGCGCGGCCATCGTATTTGCGGGCCCTGCCATCAATTACATCTTTGCGATCTTTGTACTGTCGGCGCTGTTTATGTTCCAGGGCCAGCCCTATATGCCGCCGGTTGCGGCAAAAGTGGTCGAGCCCTCGGCTGCGTTTGACGCGGGCATCCGTCCCGATGACAAAGTCATCAGCGTGAACGGCGAACTGATTACACGCTTTCAGGACCTCCGCCCGATCACCGACATGAACATCGAGAAACCGATGCAGGTCGTGATCGTGCATTCGCTTGGCGACAAGGATAAAGGCTGGGACGAAGCGAATCCCGTCACGCTCACCATCACTCCCCGCAGGGTCGTGAAGGAAGACCGCTTCGGCTTCCGTCATGAAGTCGGCCTGATGGGTATCGTCAGCCCTGAATCCGCATTTGAAATGCAGAAACATACTTTCTTCTCGGCAATCGGTGCCTCTGTCGGTGAAACCTGGCGCATTACCACCATGACGCTGAAGGGCCTGGGCCAGATGATTATCGGTACGCGCAGTACCGATGAACTCGGCGGTGTGCTCCGTATCGGTGCTTATGCCGGCGATTTCGCGTCGCAGGGCATTATCGCCTTCATCACCTTCGCGGCGTTGCTGTCGATCAACCTCGGTCTTATCAACCTGTTGCCGATTCCCTTGCTCGATGGCGGGCACCTCGCGATGTATGCTATGGAAAAACTTCGCGGCAAACCTTTGAGCACGCAGGTGCAGGAATACGCTTTAAGGGTTGGCTTAGTCTTTTTACTTGGTATTATGTTCCTTGCAACGTGGAATGACCTTGTACAGCTCAAGGTCGTTGATTATGTTGTGAAACTAATCTCATAAAAATAACAAGAACATACCAAGACTCGAAGCGCACAGTTTATGATCAAGAGGCTCTCCTCCTTTACACGCCCGATGGCGATGCTTTGCGTCGCTGTATTTCTTGTGGTCGCATTGACCGCAGTGACCGCACGCGCGGATCGCATCGGGCAGATCCGCGTTGAGGGCACTCAACGTATAGAAGCCTCGACCGTTCTTTCTTATATGGATACGGCAGATGGAGAAGAATACGATACCGACAAGCTGGATACCTCGCTCAAGAACCTGTTCAGCACCGGCCTGTTCGCGGACGTGACTTTCTATCAGGAGGGTGCGGATCTTGTCGTGGTGGTCGTCGAAAACCCGATCATCAACCAGATTGCGTTCGAAGGTAACAAAAAGGTCAAAGACGCCGACCTGATGAACGAGATTTCGCTTCGCCAGCGCAACGTCCTGACCCGCACCAAGGTGCAGGCGGATGTAGAGCGTATTCAGGATATTTACCGCATCGGCGGACGTTTCTCGGCAGACGTGCAGCCCAAGATTATCAAGCGCGACCAGAACCGCGTTGACCTCGTTTTCGAAATCAACGAAGGCCCGCAGACCCTCATTTCGCGCATGAGCTTTATCGGCAACAAGCGCTACGACGACACACAGCTGCAGCGCGTTGTGCGCAGCAAGGAAGACCGCTGGTGGCGCTTCTGGTCCGGCGATGATAAATACGATCCCGACCGCCTTGCTTATGACCGCGAGTTGCTGCGCAAATTCTATCTGGACCACGGCTACGCCGATTTCCGTGTCGATAGCGCCATCGCCGAATTGTCGCCGGATCGTAAAAATTTCTTTGTGACATACACGCTGGATGAAGGCGTTCGTTACAAGGTTGGTAAGATCAACCTTGTCAGCAATGTGCCGTCGCTGCTGACGACAGGTTACAACAAATACCTCACTTTTGAAAAAGACGACTGGTACAAGGCAAGTGAGATCGAGAAGACGATCGGCAAGCTGACGACCGCACTAGAGTCGCACCAGTTCTCTTTTATTGATATCCGCCCCTCTGTCGAACGCAATCGCGAGACCCACACGATTGACGTCACCTTTACCTTCGGCGACGCACCGAAGGTGTTTGTCGAAAATATCAACATCATTGGCAACGTGCGCACGACGGACGAAGTCATCCGCCGCGAGCTTGGTTTTGCCGAAGGCGACCCGTTTAATCTGGGGAAGCTGAAAAAGTCGGAACAGAACCTCAAGGATCTCGCATTCTTTGAAACGGCGACCGCCAAGCCTGTGCCCGGAAGCACGCCTGAAAAGACCAATATCGACGTGACTGTTGCAGAGAAATCGACCGGAGAGATTTCGCTGGGCGGTGGTTTCTCCACGACCGACGGCGCACTGGGTAATTTCAGCGTCAAGGAAAAGAACCTGCTGGGTAAAGGGCAGGAGCTTTCATTCTCCACGACGCTTGCCGCTAAACGCACTGAATTCGATGTCAGCTTTACCGAGCCTTATTTCCTGAAGCGCGATCTGTCGGCCGGCTTCGACGTGTTCCATGTTACGCGCAACTATCAGGACGAAAGCTCGTATGACAGCAAACGCAATGGCGGCGCACTACGCCTTGGCTATCCGCTCGCCGATAAATGGCGTCAGTTTCTCAGTTATTCATACGCGCGCACGGAAATTGATAACGTGCCTGCAACGGCGTCTATTTACATCCAGCAGCAGGCAGGCAAGCGCACAACCTCTGCCATTTCCCAGCGTATTGCCTATGACTCGACTGACAGTAAACAGGATCCCACGGAAGGCCTGCTCGCCCGTTTTGATACCGAAGTTGCAGGTCTTGGCGGCTCCGCCAAGTATGGCAGGGTCAAACTGGGTGGGACATATTTCTACCCAGTCGTCGATAAGTGGGTACTGAGCCTGCTGGGCGAGGGCGGGTATATCGGGGCATGGGGCGATGATACTGTTCGTATCAACGAGCGTTTTTACCTGGGCGGCAATAACTTGCGCGGCTTTGCCAGCGGCGGCGTTGGTCCGCGCGATTTGACGACGGACGACGCGCTGGGCGGCAACCATTTTTATCGTGGATCGGCCGAGCTTGAATTCCCCTCCGGTCTGCCTGAAGACCTGGGTGTGCGCCTGCATGTGTTCTCCGATTTCGGGTCGCTTGGCGGGCTTGATACGTCGGGCCCTGGCGTCGTGGATGATGGCGCATTGCGTGCTTCAGCCGGCGCAGGGATTGCTTGGAAATCGCCCATGGGTCCCGTGCGCGCCGATCTTGCTGTTCCCCTCACCAAAGAAAACTATGACCAGACAGAAATTTTCCAGTTCAGTTTCGGAACCCGTTTCTAGATATTCACCAAGACAGGAGACAATCATGAACAAGTTTAAAGCCGCAATCATTGCAGGCGTCGCTTTTGCCGCTTTGTCCGGTGCATCGGCAGCCTTCGCCGAAACGCACCCGATGAGCTTTGCCATCGTCGACATGAACAAAGTGATGCGCGAGGCGACCGCAGGCGACGATATCCGCACCGAGCTGAACGCCAAGAGCAAGCAGTTCCACACAGAGCTCGAAAATCAGGACAAGACGCTTTCCGCTCAAAAAGAAGCGCTAGCGAAAAGCCGCGAAAGCATGACCGAGGACGTTTTCGAGAAAAAGGTGAAAGATCTGCAGAATAAATACGGCGAAGCCGAGCGTCTGCTGCAAGAACGCCGCCGCACGCTGGATGTCGCCAGCAACACTTCGCGCAACAAGCTACTGACCGAAGCGACCAAGGTGATTGCCGATATCGCCAAGGAACGGGGTTATGCCACCGTCTTCACGCAGGAAGCCGTGCTGCTGGCCCAGCCCGAACTCGATATCACTGCCGAAGTCGTGACGCGCATGAACAAAACGGTCAAGAAAATCGCCATCGACTGGAACGCGGCCAACAAAGCCCCCGTGAAACAATAATGGCCGACAAGCGTTTCTTCACTGTCGCCGGCCCCTTTACGCTGGGCCAGCTGGCTGAAATCACAGGCTCCGAACTTTCCGACCCTGCAGCCGCGTCGCGCGTGGTGAATGACGTTGCGCCGTTGCAGGAAGCGAACGAAAACCAGGTGACCTTTCTGGATAACCGCAAATACGCCGATTACTTCCGCAATTCGAAGGCGGCAGCCGTATTCGTGAAACCTGAAATGGCGGGCGAGGCTCCGGCAGGCACCGTTAGCCTTAAAAATAAAAACCCTTACAAGGCCTATGCTTTGGCGGCGCAGGCGTTCTATCCGTCGAAAGTGCGCGAAGAATACCGCGCACCTACCGTTGTGATTGATCCTACCGCCATGATCGGTGCGAACTGCCATATCGAACATGGCGTTGTGATTGGAAAGAACGTCAAAATCGGCGCGAATTGCCGTATTGGCGCGCAGGCAGTTATCCGCGACGGCGTTGAAATCGGGGACGACAGCGATGTTGGTCCGAATACCTATATCACCCATGCCGTCATCGGGAAGAAATTCAAGCTGCATCCGGGCGCCGTCGTGGGTCGTCAGGGGTTCGGCTTTGCGATTGATCCGGCAGGCTATATCCCGGTGCCGCAGCTCGGCCGCGTGTTGATCGAGGACGATGTGGAGATTGGCGCGAATTCGACAGTTGATCGTGGTTCCGGCCCGGATACGGTCATCGGGCGTGGCACGCGCATTGATAACCTTGTGCAGATTGGTCACAACGTAAAAATCGGCAAGTTCTGCGTGATCGTGGCGCAGACCGGTATTTCCGGTTCCACCCAGTTCGGCGATTACGTCATGACGGGTGGTCAGTCCGGCTTCGCCGGCCACCTGCATGTCGGCACCGGCGCGAAAATAGGAGCGCAGTCGGGTGTCATGCGTGACATTCCATCACAGGAAGAAGTCATGGGCAGTCCCGCTGTTCCTAAACGCCAGTTTATGCGCCAGACCGCCATCGTTTCAAAAATGGCGACGAAAAAAGGAAATGAAGAATGAGCAGCGTGTTGATCGACACCAAACGCATCATGGAAATGATTCCGCACCGCTATCCGTTCCTGCTGATCGATCGCGTTCTGGATGTTGTACCGAACGAAAGCGCTGTTGCGCTTAAAAACGTGACCATCAATGAAAACTTTTTTCAGGGTCACTTCCCGGGTGCGCCCGTGATGCCCGGCGTGTTGATCATCGAGGCGATGGCACAGACTGCAGCGGCGCTCGTCGTTCATTCGGCAGGGAAGCAACTTGAAGGCAAACTTGTGTACTTCATGGCAATCGACGCCGCCAAATTCCGCAAGCCCGTTGTACCCGGCGATCAGCTCCATATCAGCGTGACCAAGCAGCAAAATCGCCGCAACGTATGGAAATTCCAAGGTGAAGCCAAGGTTGACGGTGTTTTATGCGCCGAAGCGGTGGTAACGGCCATGATTATGGATAAAACCTGATAAATCCCTGAAATACTATGTCATAGAGCGTGATTTGCCCTGAATTCAACGGGTTGATACACATAAGATCAGTTTTATGACGATGGAGTAGATGATGTCCAATATCCACGCAACCGCCGTAATCGAACAGGGCGCACAACTGGGCGCCGATGTGAAAATCGGCCCGTATTGCGTTGTCGGCCCTAACGTAAAACTGGGCGACCGCGTTGAATTGAAATCGCATGTGGTGGTAGACGGTTACACGACAATCGGCGATGACACGGTCGTTTATCCCTTTGCGTCGCTGGGCACCTCACCGCAGGATTTGAAATTCAAGGGCGAAAAATCCGAGTTGATCATCGGCAAGAACAACAAGATCCGCGAACATGTGACGATGAACCCCGGCACCTCGGGCGACAAGATGAAAACGATTGTCGGCGACAACTGTCTGTTCATGATGTCATCGCATGTAGCGCATGACTGCGTCGTTGGATCGAACGTCATTCTCGCCAACAACGCGACACTCGCGGGGCATGTTGAAGTGGGCGACTTTGCCATCATCGGCGGCCTGTCCGCCATCCACCAGTTCGTCCGTATCGGGCCGTTCGCCATGATCGGCGGCATGTCCGGTGTCGAATACGACGTGATCCCTTTCGGCCTCGTGAAGGGGGAACGCGCGCATCTTGCGGGCCTCAACTATGTCGGTTTGGAGCGTCGCGGTTACACGAAAGAACAGATCCAGGGCCTGATGAAGGCGTTCAAGGAACTGTTCGACAATCAGGGCACGCTGGCGGAACGTACAGCGCGCGTTGCCAACGATTATCAGGCAGATCAGACTGTCATGCGCGTGATCGAATTCATTCGTGCGAAAGAAGGCCGCTCCGTTCTGCAGCCGCGCACAGGCACGGCCGGGTAAACTATGTCGCGGCTCGGTATTATTGCGGGCGGCGGGGGACTCCCCAAAAAACTGATCGATGCATGCAGGCGCGACCAGCGACCATTTTTCGTGCTTGGTTTCAAGGGGCAGACAGACAGCGCAACCCTGAATGGGACCGACCATGCATGGTCGAAGCTAGGCGCGACGAACGAAGCTATCTCCATCCTCAAATCACACGGCGTTGATACGCTTGTCATGGCGGGCAATATCCGCCGCCCGAGCTTGGCCGAAATGAAGCCTGATTTCCGTACCCTGCAGATTTTTGCAAAGCTGGGCATGAATGCGCTGGGGGACGACAGCTTGCTGAAGGCGGTGGCAGGCGAACTTGAAAAAGACGGCTTCATAGTCGTCGGTGCGCATGAAATCGAACCCGCACTGATCACGCCCGAAGGTGTGCTGGGCCAGGTTCTGCTGTCTAATGAGGCGCGGCTTGATATCGAATTCGGCATCATCGTTACCAAAACGCTTGGCCGTCTGGATGTTGGACAGGCAACGGTCGTGCAGGGCGGCGTCGTGCTGGGCATCGAAGCCGTTGAAGGTACAGATGCGCTGCTGGAGCGTTGCCGCAAGCTGAAACGCAAAGGTAAAGGTGGCGTACTGGTGAAATCCTGCAAACCCCAGCAGGACAAACGCATCGATCTTCCCGCGGTCGGATTGCGTACCGTGCGTCGCGCGTTCGAGGCGGGGCTGCAGGGCATCGCAGTTGAATCTGGCGCGTCGCTCCTGCTCGACCGCGAGGAAGTGATAGCTGCTGCCGATAAACTGGGACTTTTTATCATGGGATTCCGCGCATGACCACACCGCTTCGCATTTTCCTCATCGCGGGCGAGGCGTCGGGCGACCTGCTCGGCGGTAACCTCATGCGTGCGATCAAGATCACGAATCCCGACGCGCAATTCACCGGCGTCGGCGGACGCCGTATGGCGGCCGAAGGGCTGACCAGCCTGTTCCCGATGGAGGAGCTATCGGTCATGGGGCTCGCCGAAGTGCTGCCGCGCGCGTTTGGTATCATGAAGCGCATCAGCCAGACCGCCAAAGAAATCATCAAGCAGAAACCGGACGCTGTCATCACCGTCGACTCGCCCGATTTCTGTTTCCGCGTCGTGAAGAAAGCACGCCCGAAATCAAAGGGCGTGCCGTTCATTCATTACGTCGCGCCCAGCGTCTGGGCATGGCGGCCGGGCAGGGCGGAAAAAGTGTCGAAATTCCTCGATCATCTTTTGACACTGCTGCCGTTCGAACCGCCTTACTTTGAAAAACACGGACTTGCGGCGACCTTTGTCGGGCATCCGGTCGTCGAGCGTGAAAACCGCGGCGATGGAGATCGCTTCCGCCGTAAACACGGCCTGAAACCTGACCAGCCAATCCTCTGCATGCTGCCCGGCAGTCGCATGAGCGAGTTGTCGCGCCTGCTGGATAAATTCTGTGACGCAGCAGATATCGTTTTGCGGAACAGGCACAACGCCGTCATCGTGATCCCCACACTGCCGCACCTTAAAGACACCATCGACAAATTCTTTCATGGCAAAGGTATCAACCCGATACTTGTGTATTCCGAGGAAGAAAAATTTGATTGCTTTGCCGCGAGCGTGATTGCGATTGCGGCATCGGGTACGGTATCCTTGGAACTGGCGGTTTCGGATACTCCGCACATCATCGCCTATAAACTCAGCCCCATTTCGGCGTGGTGGGCAAAGCGGTTGATAAAGACCCCCTATGTGAACCTCGTCAATATCCTGCTGAAGCGCCCTGTAGTTCCGGAGCTGCTGCTCGATCAGTGCGAACCTGTGCCGATGTCGAAGGAATTGCTGCGCCTGATGGGCGACAAGGAAAGCCGCGTCGCGCAGCTGATGGATTTCCGCGAGGCACTCATCAAGATCGGCCTCGGTGACCCGGAAACGCCTGGCCAGAAAGCATCGCAAGCCGTGCTGAGCGTGATTGAAAAGTGGAAAACCGCATCATGATGAAGAAGGCCGTTGCCTACCTGTTTTTCCTGTCGTTTTTTTTACTGGCAATCGCGCTTGTCGCGCCCGGCTTTATCGACTGGAGCCAGCACAAGGGCCAGATCATCTCGCAGTTGGAACCGTATATCGCCCGCAAGATGGATGTGGGCGGCAAAGTATCGTTCCGCATCCTGCCCAACCCCGAAATCGTGCTCGAGGATGTGACACTTGCGAATGTCGAGGGCGCCAAATCTCCGGTATTCATGAAACTGAAGCAGTTGGAGGCCCGTATGAAGCTGGGTCCGATGTTGCAGGGTCGTTACGAAATCGAAACGATCAACCTTGATGCGCCTGAACTGAATTTTGAAACATTGCCGGATGGTACGACGAACTGGTCCGGCGTACTTGCAGACGGCGAAGGTTCCGGCCCGAACGCAGATGCTGTGCAGCTCAGTCAGGTTAGCATGACCGGCGGCACGCTGCATTACCTTGACCATGCCACAGGCACGCAATGGCAGATTGATAATGTC
>JBBRVE010000102.1:0-9191 GCA_038247245.1 Bdellovibrionales bacterium
AGGCCGTAGATCGACAGGCGGTTATAGATAAAGGGCTTGAACAGCTCAAGCGCCATCTTCTTGGGAAGACCGCACTGGTGCAGTTTTAGTTCAGGACCCACGACGATAACCGAACGACCTGAATAGTCGACGCGTTTACCGAGCAAGTTCTGGCGGAAGCGGCCCTGTTTGCCTTTCAGCATGTCGGCGAGCGATTTCAGCGGGCGCTTGTTGGCGCCGGTGATCACCCGGCCGCGACGGCCGTTGTCGAACAGCGCGTCCACAGCTTCCTGCAGCATGCGTTTTTCGTTGCGCACGATGATGTCGGGCGCGCGCAGCTCGATCAGGCGGCGGAGACGGTTGTTACGGTTGATGACGCGGCGATAAAGATCGTTCAGATCCGACGTCGCGAAACGGCCGCCGTCGAGCGGGACGAGCGGGCGCAGTTCGGGCGGAATGACCGGAACGATGTCGAGGATCATCCATTCCGGACGGGTGCCGGAAGTGAGGAATGCATCGATCAGCTTCAGACGCTTCACGATCTTCTTTTTCTTCGCGTCGGAGCCAACAGCGGCAACGAGGTCGATTTCCAGCTGCGCTTTTTCTTTTTCAAGATTGACGGCAGACAGGAGTTCTTTCAGCGCTTCCGCGCCGATGCCGGCCTTGAATGCGTCTTCGCCGTATTTGTCGACGTTGTCGGCGAATTCTTCTTCGGTCAGCAGCTGCAGCGGCTTCAGCGGGGTCATCAAGGGGTCGATGACGATGAAAGATTCGAAGTACAGGACCTTCTCGAGATCTTTCAGTGTCATGTCCATCATCAGGCCGATGCGGCAGGGCAGCGATTTCAGGAACCAGATATGTGCAACCGGCGATGCCAGCTGGATATGGCCCATGCGGTCGCGGCGCACCTTCGAGAGCGTGACTTCAACGCCGCACTTCTCGCAGATGATGCCTTTGTACTTCATGCGCTTGTACTTGCCGCAAAGGCATTCGTAATCCTTCACGGGTCCAAAGATGCGCGCGCAGAACAGGCCGTCTTTTTCAGGCTTGAACGTGCGGTAGTTGATGGTTTCCGGCTTCTTGATCTCGCCGTAGGACCAGGACAGGATCTGCTCCGGGCTCGCAATCGAGATACGGATCTGGTCGAAGCTCTGGGGGCCGCTCACTTGGCCGAAGAGGTTCATGACTTCATTCATGGTATTACTCCCAATCTCTACGATTAATTGTTCTGGCTTTGCTTCAGGTCAACGTTCAGACCCAGCGACCGCAATTCCTTCACCAAGACGTTGAAGGACTCAGGGATACCGATCTCGAATGTATCGTCGCCGCGGACAATCGATTCATAGGCCTTGGTACGGCCTGCGACGTCGTCCGACTTGACGGTGAGCATTTCCTGCAGCGTGTAGGCCGCACCGTATGCCTGCAGCGCCCACACTTCCATCTCCCCGAAGCGCTGACCGCCGAACTGGGCTTTACCGCCCAGAGGCTGCTGCGTCACGAGTGAATACGGACCGATGGAGCGTGCGTGGATCTTGTCGTCGACAAGGTGGTGCAGCTTCAGCATATAGATGTAACCGACGGTGACCTGACGTTCGAAGTATTCGCCGGTACGGCCATCGATCAGTTTCACCTGACCGGAGGTTGCGAGACCTGCGTCTTCGAGCATCTTGTTGATGTCAGCCTCGACCGCGCCGTCAAAGACGGGGGTTGCGATCGGAACGCCGCGACGGATGTTGCCGCACATTTCGAACAGTTCGTTGTGCTTCAGCGTCGCCACGTCTTCTTTATAGGCCTTGTCGCCGTATGCCACTTTCAGTTTGGCATGCAGGTCTTTTTCCTGCTTTTCGCGCTCGGCGCCGGTCGTGCGATGGTAGCGGTCGACGATCTCGCCGATCTGCTTGCCAAGGCGCGCGGTTGCCCAGCCCAGGTGGGTTTCAAGGATCTGGCCGACGTTCATGCGGGACGGAACGCCAAGCGGGTTCAGCACGAGGTCAACGGGTGTGCCGTCTTCCAGGTAGGGCATGTTTTCGACGGGCATAATTTTCGACACGACACCTTTGTTGCCGTGGCGGCCTGCCATCTTGTCACCGGGCTGCAGCTTGCGCTTGACCGCGATGAACACTTTCACCGTTTTCATGACGCCGGGCAGCATTTCATCGCCGCGCTGCAGTTTTTCAACCTTGTTCTCGAAACGCTGGGTCAGGTCGTCGATCGCGCGATCGAAGGTTTGGCCCATGGATTCGATGTCGCCCATGGTTTTTTCGTCTGTGACGACGATTTCGCGCCATTCGTGGCGTTTTGTCGTTTCGAGGTCGGCAGCCGTGATCTTGTCGCCTTTTTTCAGGCCTTCGATCGGCTTGGCAACCGTCTTGCCAATCAGGTTTTCCTTCATGCGGCCGTAGTAGCCACGCTCATAGATGCGGCGTTCGTCGTCGCGGTCTTTTGCGAGGCGTTCGATTTCAGCACGTTCGATGGACAGGGCGCGCTGGTCTTTGTCGACGCCACGGCGGGAGAACACGCGGACCTCCACGATCGTACCCGAGATACCCGGGGGAACGCGGAGCGAGGTGTCTTTCACGTCGGAGGCTTTTTCGCCGAAGATGGCGCGGAGGAGTTTTTCCTCCGGCGTCATGGGGCTTTCGCCTTTCGGAGTGACTTTACCAACCAGAATGTCACCTGCTTTCACATCGGCGCCGATGTAGACGATACCGGCTTCGTCGAGGTGCTTGAGGCCTTCCTCGCCGACGTTCGGGATGTCGCGGGTGATGTCTTCCTGACCCAGTTTCGTGTCGCGCGCCATGACTTCGAATTCCTCGATATGGATCGAGGTGAATACGTCGTCGGAAGCGATGCGTTCAGAGATCAGGATGGAGTCTTCAAACTTGTAGCCATTCCAGGGCATGAACGCGACGAGCACGTTACGGCCGAGGGCCAATTCGCCCAGTTCGGTCGAGGGACCGTCGCCGATGATGTCGCCTGCTTCAACGCGGTCGCCCACTTTCACAAGCGGGGTCTGCGTGATGCAGGTGTTCTGGTTGGAACGGGTGAACTTTTTCAGTTTATAGATGTCGACAGTCGATTTCGCGCTGTCTTTTTCATCCGTTGCGTGGACGACGATACGGTTTGCGTCAACCGAGTCAACGATACCGGCGCGCAGTGCCGCAATCGCCGAGCCGGAGTCGCGGGCAACCGCGTATTCCATGCCCGTGCCGACCAGCGGCGCGTCGGAACGCATCAGCGGAACGGCCTGACGCTGCATGTTCGAGCCCATGAGTGCGCGGTTCGCGTCGTCGTTTTCCAGGAAGGGAATGAGCGCCGCTGCAACCGAAACGATCTGTTTCGGCGAGACGTCGATCAGGTCGATCTGGTCGCGGGGCGACAGGATGTAGTCGCCACCTTTGCGGCAGGAAACAAGGTCGTTCACGAAGCCCATTTTGGCGTCGAGTTCTGCGTTTGCCTGCGCGATCGTGTATTTGCCCTCTTCCATCGCCGACATGTAAACCACATCGTCGGTGACCTTGTTGTTCACGACCTTGCGGTACGGGGATTCAATGAAGCCGTACTGGTTGATGCGTGCATAGGTGGAGAGCGAGTTGATCAGGCCGATGTTCGGACCCTCGGGGGTTTCGATCGGGCAGATACGGCCGTAGTGGGTCGGGTGAACGTCGCGGACTTCGAAGCCGGCGCGCTCACGGGTCAGACCACCTGGTCCAAGTGCGGACATGCGGCGTTTATGCGTAATTTCCGACAGCGGGTTCGTCTGGTCCATGAACTGCGACAGCTGCGAGGAACCGAAGAATTCGCGAACAGCGGCAGCAGCCGGTTTTGCGTTGATCAGGTCGTGCGGCATCGCGGTGTCGATGTCGACAGACGACATACGTTCGCGGATCGCCCGCTCCATACGCATCAGGCCGACGCGGCACTGGTTTTCCATCAATTCACCGACCGAGCGGACGCGGCGGTTACCAAGGTGATCGATATCGTCCGTTTCGCCACGGCCGTCCTTCAGGTCCACGAGGATCTTGAGGATCGCCATGATGTCTTCCTTGCGGAGGATACGGACCTGGTCGTCGGTTTTGAAATCGAGGCGCGAGTTCATTTTCACACGACCGACCGGTGACAGGTCATAGCGTTCGAAATCAAAGAACAACCCGCGGAACAGCGTGTCAGCCGATTCCAGCGTGGGCGGTTCGCCCGGACGCATGACGCGGTAGATGTCGATCAGCGCGTCTTCGCGGTTGCGGCACTTGTCGGCAGCCAGCGTGTTGCGGATGTAGCCGCCAACGTTGATGTTGTCGATCGCTAGGATTTCAAGCGACTTGAGGCCGAGTTTCTCGACTTTGTCGAGCGACTTTGCATCGAGCTCTTCGCCAGCCTCGAACACCACTTCACCGGTTTTGTCGTCGGTGACGGTGCGCGCGATAGCCGCGCCCACGAGTTCTTCCGTCTGGATCACGACATCTTTCAGGCCTTCTTCTTCAAGCTTGCGGGCCTGACGGGCAGTGATTTTTGTGTTGGCAGGCACTTTCACCTTGCCGGTTTTCGCGTCGATCAGGTCGTATTTGCTCTTCAACCCGCGGAAACGGTCGGCGACGTAGGGTGTCTTCCAGCCGTCTTTGGTTTTTTCGTACGGAATGATTTCGTAGAAGTAATGCAGGATTTCTTCTTTGGACAGACCTTGAATTTTGGTCGGGTCGACGGGCTTGCCGGCCTTGTGCTGGCGTTCGCGGTATTTCGCGGATTCATCGGAATCCAGCGCCAGCAGGAAGGTGGTCACGGGCAGCTTGCGGCGGCGGTCGATGCGCACATACACGAGGTCTTTGGCGTCGAATTCGAAATCGAGCCAGGAACCGCGGTAGGGGATGACGCGCGCGGCGAACAGGTATTTGCCGGACGAGTGGGTCTTGCCCTGATCGTGGTCAAAGAACACGCCGGGGGAACGGTGCATCTGGGAGACGATCACGCGCTCGGTGCCGTTGACGACGAACGTGCCGTTGCCGGTCATAAGAGGCATGTCGACCATGTAGACATCCTGTTCCTTGATGTCGCGGATCGTGCGCGCACCGGAATCTTCGTCGATGTCAAATGTGGAGAGGCGCAGGGTCACGCGCAGGGGCGCCGCATAGGTCATGCCGCGCTGAACGCATTCTTCCACATCGTATTTGGGTTCTTCGAGTTCATAGCGCACGAAATCGATTTCTGCGCGGCCCGAAAAATCCTTGATCGGGAATACGGACTTGAACACTTCCTGAAGGCCTTCGGTCAGGCGGTCCTGATGTTTCGTATCGCGCTGCAGGAATTTCTCGTAGGAATTGCGCTGCACCTCGATCAGGTTCGGCATTTCACACACTTCGGGAATTTTTCCGAAGCTGCGACGGATCCGCTTGCGGCCCGTGAAGCTTTTGCTGTCGGTAAGTGAACGAATTGCCTTTTTTGCGCTCATGGCGTTTTCCTTGTGTCACGATGAAAGAATATGGGCTTAAAAGCCCAACCTGAAGTGCTAAGGACGAAAAACGGAGCCCACCACATGACTTCCGACGTCCTGAAAAATCTTGAATCCCCGCTAGTGCCGCTTCGTGTCGATTTAGTGCCTTGGTATCATATAGTTTTCCGTCAAGAGCCCCGGAAAATCGGGCATGTAGTCCTTAACAGCAGAAGGGGCGGCGGGAAATTTTTCCCGCCGCCGCAATCTTATACGTCGCTGTAGAGCGAAATAACCAAGATGATTACTTCAGCTCAACTTTTGCGCCGACTTCTTCCAGTTTCTTTTTCAGTGCGTCAGCGTCCGCCTTGTTGACGCCGGCTTTCACCGACTTCGGCGCGCCTTCAACCAGGTCTTTCGCTTCTTTCAGGCCCAGGCCCGTGATTTCGCGAACGACTTTGATCACTTCGATTTTCTTGTCGCCAGCAGCTGCCAGGACAACATCGAATTCGGTTTTAGCTTCGCCTGCGGGTGCAGCGCCGACAGCTGCAACAGCAGCCGGAGCAGCAGCGGAAACGCCCCACTTCTCTTCGAGAAGTTTGGAGAGTTCGGACGCTTCGAGAACGGTCAGTTTCGACAGTTCATCAACGATTTTTGCGAGATCAGCCATTGTAGTACTCCTTAATAAGATTTAGTTCGGTTGTTTGTTTAAGCCAGTTCGTAGTTATTCGCCCTTTGCAGCGTAAGCGCTGAGGACACGGGCCAGTTGAGCTGCCGGTGCTTGTGCAATGGTGGCGATCTGACGGGCCGGTGCTTTGAGCAGGCCGGCCAGTTGGCCACGCAGTTGGTCAAGCGAGGGCAGTTTCGACAATGCCACAATAGCCGCCGTATCGAGGACCTTGTCGCCAAGTGCTCCGCCGATGATAACGAGCTTTTCGTTATCTTTGGCGAAATTGGCGGCGATCTTCGCAGCAGCGACAGCGTCTTTCGACGTTGCGATGCCGACGGGGCCTTTGAGCATAGGGCCGATGCCTTCAAAGCGCGTACCTTTGAGAGCTCGCAACACGAGCCGGTTCTTGGATACTTTGAAATCAACGCCTTCTTTACGCATTCTGACGCGCAGTTCGGACACCTGGGCAGCCGTCAGACCAACGTTTTTGGTCACGACGATTGACTCGACATCTCCGAGCGTCTCCTGCAAGCCGGCGATAACTTCAGCTTTCTTTGCACGATCCACGGGATATTCTCCGTTTCTTTTTAGTTATGGCGCGCTTCCTTTTGACGGGAAATGTGCCGGGGTTGCATGAAGGAAAACGATAGACTGTCTTCCCACCTGTTTATCCCGTCCGAAGCGTCCAGCCATAACGGATAGTCCCGTTAAAAACTTTCTTCCTCGTCTGTACTGGCCTTTTCAGGTTTAGCCCCCGCTTGGGGTACCAGTAGTCTCGGACAGGGATCTGGTCGGGGGCCGAAGCCCCGTCCCAAATTTAGTTACGCGGCGGCGCGCAGCAGGCTTGCGAGTTCCAGCTTGACGCCGGGACCCATCGTGGAGGAAAGGCTCGCCTTGCGGAGATAGTTGCCTTTCATCGTTGCCGGCTTCGCCTTCACAACCGCGTCCAGCAGGGCGCGGATGTTTTCGCAAAGTTTCTTTTCGTCGAAAGATGCCTTGCCCACGCCAACGTGGACGATGCCTTCTTTTTGAGCGCGGAATTCAACGGAGCCGCCTTTTGCCGCCTTAACGGCCGAGGTGACGTCCATCGTGACGGTGCCCAGTTTCGGGTTGGGCATCAGGCCTTTCGGGCCCAGGATCTGGCCGAGCTTACCGACCGTACCCATCATGTCCGGGGTCGCGATGACGCGTTCAAAGGGCATGTCGCCTTTTTGCACGCGTGCCGCGAGATCGTCGTCGCCGACAACGTCAGCGCCCGCTTTTTTCGCTTCTTCAGCCTTGGGGCCTTTTGCGAAAACGGCGACGCGCACGTTTTTACCGGTTCCGTTCGGCAGGATAACCATGCCGCGGACGTTCTGGTCAGATTGCTTGCTGTCGATGCCGAGGTTGATCGAGATTTCGATGGTTTCATCGAATTTCGCGGTCGCGTTCGACTTGATGAATTTCACGGCGTCTTCAAGAGACCAGATCTGGGTGATGTCTTGAGCTTCGCGCGTTTTGCGCAGACGCTTGGTGAAAGCCGATTTTTCTTTAGCTGCTTTTTCTTTTTTAGCCATGATGATTAACCCTCCACGACTTGAATGCCCATCGAACGTGCGGTACCGGCGATCGATTTCGCGGCGGTATCGACGTTAGCGGCGTTCATGTCTTTCAGTTTGGCGGTCGCGATTTCGCGGACTTGCGTCATCGTGACTTTGCCGACATTGGCGTCTTTGCCCGCTGCGCCCGAACCTTTTTCCAGCTTTGCAGCCTTCATCAGGTAGTAGCTTGCAGGGGGGGTTTTCATGACGAACGTGAACGAACGATCCACGTAAACGGTGATCACGCAAGGGATCGGCATGCCAGGTTCCATGCCCTGGGTCAGCGCGTTGAAGCCTTTGCAGAATTCCATGATGTTCACGCCAGCCTGGCCGAGCGCGGGGCCGATGGGCGGCGAGGGGTTTGCTTTACCAGCCGGAACGACCAGCTTGATATAGCTTTGTACTTTCTTTGCCATTTATATTCTCCTTTAAGGTCAAAGGGTTGCGGTACGGCTCCGATTGGACTTAACCGGGAAGCCTCCCACAAATCTGTCGGGCAGATTCCAATAAAGAATCGCCAGACGCGGCAGAATATAGCCGTATTACACTGGAATGCAAGGAAATTCGGGCTGATACCGCTCGACTGTCAGGGCCCGCAACGGAATGTTATGTTTTTAATCTATATTCATATTCAAATAAAGCAAGCCAGTGCTCACAGGGCAGGCTTCCGCGCGCCCGTCATGCGCATGACCATAAAATAAACGCCGAGAATGGCCAATGTCGCCATCGCCATGAGGAGGATAGCTCCGATGGGGCCGTAATCCTGCAAATGCCTTGCCAGCAAGTAACAGGCGGGCGCGCCCAGCCAGATGCCGGTCAGCGACACTGAATAAGCCCGTAGTGGTTTGATCGGGTACATAAGGAAGCTGAATACGATCAGCGTCGCAAAGCCGCAGGGGAAGACGAGGAAAAAGGTTATGAATAAGGCAGCCTCCGCCGGCAGCGACCGGTCGATGACGCTGCTCCACGGGTCGAGCGGGTCGACATAAACGGTTAAGGGCTCCGCACGCATCATCTTCATCTGGAGCAGGCGGCGGCCGCCGCTGAAATTATCGCCGCCGAGCGGGGAAAACTCCACCCGCGCCCCGTCGTATTCCTGTCCTGCCACTTTATAGCGATACAACGCCTTTAATTTATGCGTATCGGGATCGTCGCCGATGCCTTCGCTGGTGACGATTTCCTGCGACACCAGATGCCCGTCGACCTTCTGCCAGCTTTGCGCACGGTCGACATTCACCAGCATATTCACAAGGCCATAGGTAAGCCATGCCGCAGCGGCGGCGAAAACCGCTACAACCAGAAAACCCACAATCTTGCCGCCGATACCCTTCACGCCCCTGCTCCTTTTGCCCGGTTTACATCATGCCCGAATAGCAATAGGCTAGCCCATCACCCACGCTGCTGACAACGACCGGAGTTTTTATTTCCGACTATCATTTGCCCGAAGACGGAAAGCCGCCCAAGTATGTTTTAATGGATTTCCTCGAAGCCTCCACTAAAAAGGTGGAGGATAACCTGACGCTCGCCGGCGAGCAGGCCG
>JBBRVE010000103.1:0-9152 GCA_038247245.1 Bdellovibrionales bacterium
AAGGCGATTTGCGCCTCCGTGAACCTTGTTCTCTTCATCTTTTCCTCCGGTTGGTTACGTTAAACTAACCGGATTCTCTCTCTCTTCAAATGGTCCGATTTTCGGGGGGAAGACCAAGGTTTGGACTTGGCATCTTTATAACATCAGGTTAGGAGTGCTGCAGAAGCCGCTATAAACCCATCGGTGGTATTTTGACTTTAGTCAACGCGATCGCCCAGGAATTGGAATCTACTTGTAGTCAGATTAACAGGAGATTGAAATGACCAACGCCGTAAACATGCCACCTTCCTCAACTGCGCATAAAAAAGCCTGGATCGTCGTTGCCGACGGACGCACCGCCCGTGTTTACGAGGAGGACGCGGAACACGGCCTGCGCTTGATCGATAAAATGATCTGTACACGCGACCACCACCATCTGCATCATGTGCAACCTCAAGGGCAGAGCATTGCCCCTGATGATGCCGCGTTCATTCAGGAGGTGGGGAAATGGCTGAAAGACCATGCAGATAACGGGAAGTTTGAAAGCTTTGCATTTGTAGCGGATGCGGGCTTTATTCCGCATTTGGAATCTGGGTTCGGCGCGTCCTTCGACGGTAAAATGACGCGGCATATCGCCCAAGGTTTTGACAATCTCAGTGACGATGCCGTGACGGAAAAGCTCTGCAACATCATGTATTTTTAGTCGGTCTTGCCGATTTTGATAAGCTTTTTTCCGGGGCAGGTCGCTGCGCGTTCGCAGTCCTCGCCGCGTGAGCCGGAGCATTCACCGGGCAATGACGAGCAATGGTTGCAGCAATATTCAACCAGCGTAGAAAAGCTATCGACCGTTATTTCAGATCCCTTCACCATCACGCCCACTGGCTTCAATTGCGCGAGCGCGCGAGAGAATGTTTCAGCCTGCATGCCAAGGCGCGAAGCCGCCAGCGATTTGTCGTAAGGAAAGGAAAACGTGCCGCCCTTGCCGACCATGCCGGAGGAAAGCTGAAGTATCAGGCAGCCGACGCGCTGCGGCGCGCTCATCAGCGCAAGATGTTCGTTTTCCATCTGGAGGTTGCGCATCTCGCGCGACATCGAATTCATGATGCGCGACATCACCTCGTGGTTAGCGAGCGCCTGTTCGCGCAAGGTGGGGCTGGGGATTTCAAGGATGCGCGTTTCCTCTGCAGCTTCTGCAGAAAAAGGGTAACCCGCGTTGCCGAAGATAGCAGCTTCGCCGAAAACGTCTCCGCGCGTGAATAGCGCGACAACAGCTTCTTCACCATCCACCGTTTCGCGGAAAAGCTTGACCCAGCCGCTGAGGACGACGAACAAACGATCCGCCTCATCCCCTTGCATGAAGATGTTGCGTTTTTTTGAATATTTGCAGAGCCGTCCGGATTTAACGAAGGCATTTAACGTGCCTTCATCTAATTTTGCAAAGAAAGTAAGGCCGCGCAAAAACGTACTAATTTCTTCGGTAATCATGAAATGAAACCCTTATGTTGCAGCAACGGCACAATAGTACACCTTAAGCGCAATAAGGATTATGTAATAATGACAGTAAGGCAATGGGGTAGTTAATGCAATGTTGTTATTAATTTAGAGTTGCGCGAATTAGTCTGTAGCTCGATTACAGCATTCCTCTTCCTTTCGAGTCAGGCGCACAGGCAGGACTAGCCGTGCGGGAACAAGCCGCAAATGACAAGTCCGCATAACACAGCGCACCCCACAGCCTATGTCTGTAGCGCACATTGAGAGCCTGGGCTGGATTTTTGCTGAAGTCATTTTTTCTCTCCTGATAAGTCACCATTATGCACCCTCGATATTAGCTGCTCTTGATTTTTGTCAAGGACAGCCACGAGCCATCCTAGCAGGTTGTAAAGACGTGCTAATTTCAATTTTTTAGCCTTCAAGAAATCGCGCAGTTACTTCACGAATACGCTGAGAGATAAGGAAATCCAGGGAATGTCAGAGTGCCGGCAAGAAGTATCCCCAACCGAATGGACAATCGATCTACCTGGTCGCCTCGCGACGCATGTTACGGGTCTTGTCATTCTCATGTCACCTGACGCGCTGTATACAGAAAAATGGACGGGACGCTGTCTTAACGCGCGCCTGTGGGCTGACGAAGATATGGTGTCCCGCTCTCTTCTTTTGCCGGGGTTGTTGCGATCGGGCGTTGCAACTTTCACGCGCGAATTACGCCAGAGCGCTGAAAGGCCAGCAAACACGCTTTCTTCTAGTTTTTGACATAGATCAAGAGTCGGGGTCCGGATAAGGCGTCTATTAAGATTGTAGGCGCCGCAATGGCGGCTCAACCCTGATGGAGAATAAAATGTCCAAAATCCGTGACTTGATTTCCAACAACCTGCCCACCGCCCTTACCGTGAACAGGGGCCGCGTCTCGCAATCCCTCGCCTCGCTACAAGACGAAATGAACCGCCTTTTCAATCACTACTATCACGGCATGGAAGTGCGCATGACCGACTGGGAAAACCTACCGGCCTCGTCGCCCGCCGTCAACGTGTCGGAAACCGGTGAAGGCTTCAAGATCGATGCCGCCCTACCGGGTATCGATGCAAAGAATATCAAGGTTGAAATCGTCTGCCGCATGCTCACGATTTCGAGTGAATTTCTCGAGGAAAAGACGGAAGCAAAGGACGGCAAAACCCATACCTATCTGCGCCGCGAAATTTCGACGGGTGCCTTCATCCGCAGCGTGCAACTTCCTGAAACTGCCGATTGCGACAAGGCTGTAGCTGAATTCCGGAATGGCATCCTGACAGTGTCCGTCCCTAAGCTGGCAGAAGCACAGCAAAAATCGCGCAAGATCGATGTGAAACTGGCGGCCTAACGGCGCCCGGATACGGGAGCCGCCTCTTCAGAGGGGCTCCCTGTTTCCCAACTCAAGGACAAGCAAATGAAGCTCTCGGGCACACTAGCGGAGAAAGGCCTCCACGCATTCGATGCAGAGCCGCATACATCACAAGGTCATGACATTCCACGTATCTGGCTGATCGTTGCCGACCGCGAACATGCCATTTTGTTTCGCAAGACGGCCTCGGGTTTAGAGAGGATTGCGGATGCTAAAAAAGGCCATTCGAAAGGCAAACATGATGACGGCAAAGGAACCAGTTTCCATGGCTACGACCCCAAAACAGCCCATAAGCACCACGGCGACGGCGACTTCATGCAGAAGCTCGCGGCCTGGCTTGATACCGCCGAACGAGAGCACGTTTTCGATCGTCTTGTTCTGGTTGCTTCGCCCCGCACTTTGGGGGATTTTCGGGAGGCACTCAGCAAGAATGTCTTCGCCCGCGTCGCCGCCGAAGTCGACAAAGACCTGATGAAACTGCCGGAAGCGGAGATCAAGGAACACTTGAAAGACGTTATCTGGTTTTAACCGGGAGGAAAAAGTTATGGACACGTCCAAGGAAACGATGAAGGCGCTCGTATATGGCGGGCCGGGGATCAAGCATCTTGAAATCGTGCCCAGGCCACGTTTGTCAAGCCCGACCGATGCCATCGTGAAAGTGACGCAGACGACCATCTGCGGCACCGACCTTCACATCCTGAAAGGCGACGTTCCCGTGGTTATGTCGGGCCGCATACTGGGCCATGAAGGTGTGGGCATCGTCGAAGCGGTCGGCGCAGCTGTCACCAGCCTGAAACCGGGGGATCATGTGCTCATTTCCTGCATCACATCGTGCAGTAAATGTGAATATTGCCGTCGTGGTATGTACTCGCATTGCGTGGATGGTGGCTGGGTTCTGGGTCACAGAATCGATGGCACGCAGGCGGAATATGTGCGGATCCCTTTCGCTGAAACCAGCCTCTATAAAATACCGGCGGGCATGGACGAAGAAGCGTTGGTTATGCTGAGCGACATTTTCCCGACCGGTTTTGAATGCGGTGTCCTGAACGGCAAGGTAAAGCCAGGCGATACGGTTGCCATCGTAGGTGCAGGGCCGATCGGCCTTGCCACGCTGCTGACGGCGCAGTTTTATGCGCCATCGAAAATCATCATGATCGATGTCGACGATAATCGCCTCGCAGTCGCTAAAAAGCTGGGTGCGACAGATATCTTAAATGATAGTGAAGGCATGGCCATTAACGATGTCATGCAGCTGACAGGCGGGCGCGGCGTGGATGTGGCGATCGAGGCTGTCGGCCTTCCGTCCACCTTTGTGTCCTGCACCGAAATCATCGCGGCGGGCGGCACGGTTGCGAATGTCGGTGTACACGGGGTCAAGGCGGATTTGCATCTTGAAAAACTTTGGGACCGGAATATCACCATCACGACGCGGCTGGTGGACACCGTATCGACGCCGATGCTGCTCAAGGCTGTCTCGGCGAAGCGGGTCGACCCGCAGCTGCTTATCACCCACCGCTTCAAGCTCGACCAGATCATCGACGCATACGATACCTTCGGTCGCGCGTCAAACACCAAGGCATTAAAGGTCATTATCCGTGCCTAAGAAGATACTTGTCATCATGGGCCACCCTGCCGTCAGCCGCAAAAGCTTCTGCGAAGCGCTGGCCGAAGCCTATTGCGACGCGGCGCGAAAGGCCGGGCACGCGGTCGAATATATCAAGCTGTCCGACCTAAAATTCGACCCATTGCTGCATGACGGCTATACCGGCCATCAGCCGTTTGAACCGGATATCAGGGATGCGCGTGAAAAACTGCGGCATACCGACCATATAGTCTTCATTTACCCGCTCTGGCTGATGATGATACCTGCGCTGCTCAAGGGGTTCCTCGAGCGCACCTTCACCAATGATTTCGCCTTCCAGCCGAAGGCGAAAAACCCGCTGGGCGCCGGTTTGTTGCGGGGGAAGACCGCCCGACTGGTGCAGACAATGGGCATGCCCACCTTTATTTACCGCCTTTATTTCCACGCACCTGGCGCGAAGGCGCTGAAGGCACTGCTGTCCTTTTGCGGCATCGTCCCGGTCGCCATAACCTATTGCGGCGCAATTGATGACGCGCATGACGCGCGACGCAACAATTATCTCCGTCAGATGGAAACCCTCGGAACCGCAGGGAAATAACATGAGTATACACAATTTCAGCAGTTTGTTTTCTCCTTCGTCTGTGGCACTTGTCGGTGCAAGCGCGACGCCCAACACGGTCGGCAATGTCATCGCCGCCAATCTTTTGAACGGAGGCTTCAAGGGCGAAATCTATTTCGTGAACCCCCTGTATTCCACCATTCTCGGGCATCCTTGCTACCCAAGTATTGAAACGCTGCCGGCAGTGCCAGCACTTGCTGTCATCGCGACGCCCGCCGTGACCGTACCCGAGATTATCGGGAAACTTGCCGCACGCGGCACGCATGCAGCCGTCATCATTTCCGCCGGCATCCGTGAAGCGGGGCTGCAACAGGAAATGCTGGCCGCCGCGCACCGTAGTGGCATGCGCATTGTGGGGCCAAACTGCCTCGGGATCGCTGTACCATCGATAGGTTTAAACGCTAGTTTTGCGCAGTTGGCACCGCAAAATGGAAATATCGCATTTATATCACAATCCGGCGCGCTTGTGGGCGCGGTGCTCGACTGGGCCGCGACGCGGGAGATCGGCTTTTCGGCGGTAGTATCTGCCGGAGACATGGCAGATGCCGATATCGGCGATTTTCTCGATTATTTCGCGTCCGATGCTGCAACCAGCGCCGTCCTTCTCTATCTCGAACAGGTCACCGCCGCCCCCAAATTCATGTCCGCCGCTCGCGCTTGCGCGCGGCTGAAGCCGGTGGTCGTGGTGAAATCGGGACGCCATCCTGAATCGGCCAAGGCGGCGAAATCCCATACCGGCGCGCTGGCGGGCGAAGACAACGTTTACGACGCCGCATTCCACCGTGCCGGCATCGTGCGGGTCGCGGAGATGGAAGACCTGTTCGATGCAGCGGAAATGCTCAGCCGTGCGCGCCTCGCTAATGGCGACAGGCTTGCAATACTGACCAATGGCGGCGGCGCAGGAGTGCTGGCCGTGGACCGCTTGCTTGATTGCGGCGGCAGGCTTGCCGTGCTTTCTCGTGCAACAATAGACGCACTTGCCAATTGCCTGCCGCACGGCTGGTCGCAGGGCAATCCGGTCGATATCCTTGGCGATGCGAAACCCGAGCGATATGAGGCCGCGATGAAGGCCATGCTCGACGATCCGGGAGTTGATGCGATACTTGTCATGAATTGCCCCGTCGCGCTGTCGCCCGGTGCGGCGGCGGCGGGCGCCGTCATTCGCGCCGCCGCCACGAAACCCGGAAAGGCTGTCATCACGGCATGGCTGGGCGGTGAAGGTGCGGCGATGGCGCGACAGATGTTCGCAAGTGCAGGCATACCTACGCACGAGTCGCCGGACGACGCAGTGCGCGCATTCATGTATCTGACGGAATATCATCGCGCGCAGGAATTGCTGATGCGCACGCCTCCCGCGTCCCCGCGAGCCCAAGACGGCCGACGCGAAAAGGGCGCGGCATTGATAGCCGAAGCGCTTGCGCGGGGGCGAGACTCCCTGACCGAGTGGGAAGGTAAAACGCTTCTTGCCAGCTACGGAATCCCTGTCGTCCCGACCTATACTGTCCGGCGAACGGACGAAGTGAAGGATGCGGCGGCAAGCATGCTCACAGGTAGTGTCACGGAGCTCGTGCTGAAAATCAATTCGCCCGACATTATTCACAAAACCGATGTCGGCGGCGTTGCACTAGGGCTGACCGACCCTGAAGTAGCCTTGCGTGCTGCGGAGGAAATGTACCTGCGTATACGCAAAGCTTCCCCAAAGGCGCATATTGACGGCTTCACGCTGCAACCGATGATCCGCAAGCGCAACGCTCGCGAGCTTATCATCGGCATGAGCGAAGATGTGACTTTCGGGCCGGTGATATTGTTTGGCGCAGGCGGCACTAGCGTGGAGGTCATTCGAGACCGCGCGATCGGACTGCCGCCGCTCGATATCCCGCTCGCTCTTGATCTCATCTCTCGCACTGCCGTCAGCCGAATGCTGGGCGCGCACCGTGACAAGCCGCAGGCGGACCGCGAAGCGATTGCGCGCGCGCTGGTCAGCCTGTCGCAAATGATAGCGGATTTCCCTGAAATCGCGGAGCTTGACATCAACCCGCTCCTTGCCGACGAAAATGGCGTGCTTGCGCTAGATGCCCGCGTCATCGTGCGCGCGGCGCCCCATGGCGGCGATGGACTTAACCCGCGTCTTGCCATCCGAGCCTATCCAGCACATCTACAGTGCAGCGCCCTCCTGCGAAACGGAATGACCCTGTCGCTGCGGCCGATCCGGCCGGAGGACGAGCGCCTCTATCCCGCATTCCTATCGCGAGTGACTCCGGACGACCTGCGCGAGCGTTTTTTCTCTAGCCGCCACGTCGATCACGCACTGCTCGCCAAGCTGACGCAGATTGACTATGCCCGTGAAATGGCCTTCGTGGCGATTGACCCGGCAGGTGAAATGCTGGGCGTGGCACGCCTCGCTCTTGACACCGGCCAGGAAAGTGCAGAATTTGCAGTATTGGTGCGGAGCGACCTGCAGCATCAGGGGATCGGTGCCGCATTACTAAAATCACTTTTGTCTTATGCTGATAAAGAAAAGCTAGTAATCTGGGGATATGTGCACGCCGGAAATATCGCGATGCTATCGCTTTGCCGGAACGCAGGTTTCAGCATTGCAGCCGATGGCATGCCCCTTCTCGTGCGGGTCACACGACCTCTTTCCCAAGACTCTCCGGTCAATCAAATTTCCTAACCGGCGTCATCACAGCCCCTATACTAGCAGGAGTCACCAATGAAACTGACATTTCTAGGCGCGGCGGGCACGGTCACCGGCTCCCGCTATTTGCTGGAGGATGCAGGAAAGCGCTACCTTGTGGATTGTGGCATGTTCCAGGGGCTCAAGGATGACCGTCTGCGCAACTGGCAAGATTTTCCCGTACCGGCGGCGTCGATCAGCGCCATAGTTCTCACGCACGCGCATATCGATCATAGCGGCTATATCCCCCGCCTTGTCCGCTCGGGCTTTACCGGCCCCGTCTTCTGCTCGGCGGCGACGCTGGATGTGTGCAGGATTCTGCTGCCTGACAGTGGTTTTTTGCAGGAAGAAGACGCCGCGCGCGCGTTGCGCTACGGTTATTCCAAACACACGCCGCCAGAGGCGCTTTATACGAAAGAAGATGCCGAAACCGCCCTTGACCAGTTCCGTGCCGTCGAATGGGGCAAACGACATTCGCTGGGTGAATTTCTGGGGTTCTCGCTGTCGCGCGCCGGACATATCCTCGGGGCCGCGAGTGTACATATCGATGACGGGGCCACATCAATCCTCTTCTCAGGCGATTTGGGAAGGCGCGATGATCGGATTATGCTAGCGCCCACAGTTGCGGAGGGTGCCGATTACCTTGTCGTTGAATCCACATATGGTGACCGCCGCCATGCTGGAGCCGACCCGATGGAAGCGCTGACGGCGCTCATCAACCGCACCGTTGCCCGTGGGGGTACGATTGTCGCGCCGGCATTTGCCGTGGGGCGCGCGCAACTGCTGCTTTACTACCTGCACCAGTTAAAGAAAGAGGGAAAGATACCGGCCAGTTTGCCCGTCTATCTTGATAGCCCGATGGCTATCAACGTGTCGGAGCTTCTACGCGTCCATCAAAACGAACACCGCCTGTCGCCCACGCTTTGCCGCGAGGTTTGCGAAACGGCGACCTATACCCGCACGCGCGAGGAATCGCGCCGCATCGATCAAAGCACCATGAACATGCCGGCATTCATCATTTCCGCAAGCGGCATGGCGACGGGCGGCCGCGTCTTGCATCACCTGAAACGGTTTATCAGTGATGCGCGCAACACGGTCCTTCTTGCGGGTTTCCAGGCGGCGGGCACACGCGGAGCGCGGCTCGCGGCAGGTGAAACGGAACTGAAGATACATGGCGACTTCCTTCCTGTCAGAGCCGAGATCGTAACTCTTGGCAGCATGTCTGCGCATGCTGATGCCGACGAGGTGATGGACTGGATTTCCCGCCTGCCCTCGAAACCGGCCCCCGACCTCCGGGACGCGGGATTCCTGGGTCGAACTGGGCATGGCCCATTCGGCGGAGTTCATTCCCGAACTGGCCGCCCTTGCCGAAAGCGACGGCGACCGTTTCGAGGCCATCGCCCATACCCTGCGCGAGGAC
>JBBRVE010000104.1:0-9077 GCA_038247245.1 Bdellovibrionales bacterium
AGGCGGCGCGCAGGCGACGGGTATGACGCCTGCGGCTTCGGCGGCGAATGACGATATCGCCAAGACGCGCCCCGTTCCCGCATCTGTCATGGCGCCCAATTACAACAGCCAGATATCACTGCCCGATCCGCACGCGCCTGCTTTGAAACTGCTGAAGGATGAATTTGCCCGCACACCGCTTGGCCGTGCGCTGCTGATGTATGCCGAGGCGCAGCACATCACCATCAAATTCGATGCGGCGATTGCGGCCACCAATAACTACGCGCAATATGTGCCGGAAAATTCGACCATTACCGTGCGCCCCGACCTTGCGCTGGAAGAACAGGTCATGTACCTCGCGCATGAACTGCGCCATGGCTGGCAGGACAAGACGCTGGGATATTCTGAACTGAACGCAAAACGCCTGACACCCATGCAACGGTTTTCGCTGCAACGATATGTCGAGGCGGATGCCCATGCCTTCAGCGCGTTTTTCTGGGCCGACCGGATGCAGCGTCTGGGCGTGCAGCCTGTCGCGGATCATGCGGGATATGAACTGGTGCTTGCGCATCAGCTACAGCAGAAAATGGACGGGGCAGGGAATGTGCGCCTGCCGGATTACCGCGATATCGCGCTGCTACCCTATTTCGGGCAGCTTGAGAATTACAACGGCCGTCATATCGCTATGGCCGCCCGCGCCACAGATGATCTGCGCGCGGAAGTAAAGGCCGCGCAGGGCGAGGGGCTTTCCGCCAGCTTCAACCGCCTCGCGGGCGATATCGCTTCTGCGCCGGATGACGCCAGTTTTGCGGCATGGCTGCGCCAGCTGGGCGGTACTGACCTGTCGGTGAACGCCCCGACCGCGCTGACGGGCGAAACCGCTGCCGCGCTGCTGGGCGACTATCCGCTGCGCGCGCTGGAGGGACGGGATATCATGCCGGCACTGGGTTCCGCCTCTGTCGTCATGCCGCAGCCGATGGCGCGGCTGGAACGGCTGCAGGCGATTGATGCGAAACAGCGGGCCACTGTGCTGGCGCATACACCGTAAGCCCGCCGCTGCTTTTTTCTATTTAAGTCATCAGGTACGGAATCACGAAAGCAAAGGCAAACCCCGTCAGGTAGAGCAGGACGGAAAAGCCATAGATGATTCGCCCGCCCCGCCGCATCCGCAGGCAGGCACGCGCGGCACCCGGCTCAACGGGGCAGGGCGCGCTCCGTGCTTTCCATTGCAGCCAGCCCCCCGCCAGCAGCAATATTGCCGCGATACCGAACACCCATTGTTTTTGTTCGGTGAACCACACCAGCTGTGGAAAGGATGACACCAGCCCCGCCAGCGTCGCACCCGCCCCCAGCGTCACGAACAGCGCCGGCATCGCGCAGCAGACAAGCGTGGAGGCGGAGGTGAGGAGCGACAGCCCCGCCAGCATTTTTTCCTTTTGCGTTTCCATGTTCAATTCCTTTTGATGCTGACAACATCGAAACCGGCATCGGTGATGCCTTTCCTGATTTCGTCATCGCCGATATCCGCGCCGGGCTTCATGTCGATCCGCACGATTTTCGTCGTGAGGTTGACATCGACCTCCGCAACGCCCGCCTTTTTCGAAAATGTCTTGTTCATCGACACCGCACAAAAATCACAGACAAGGCCGTTGACCGACACCAGAATGTGCGGGCCTTTATGCGTGGCAAGGGCGGGGGTCGACAGCATCAGCAACGCAGCGAGGGTGAAAAGTTTTTTCATTTTGTTTTCTCCTTAATAGGTGATTGCGAGGTTGAACAGGAAACGGCCACTATCGGATATGCCGGCCTCGGCCAGATAATCGCCCTTGAAGACGCGCAGCAGCGGCGTCACCGTCCACGGGTCACGGTCTTCGGGATTATGATCGACCTGCAGCATCAGCCAGCTATGCAGGCTGCCTGCTTCTGCTACATATGGTGCGATGCCGATGCGCGCTTTTTGCTGGAACTCCTGTTTTACATCCTCGCCTGCCGCCGTATAGCGGTTTTCATACGAGACGTAATAGCGCCTGTCTTCCCAGTCGGCTTCGATGCCGGCATAGCCGCCCGCGCGGGCTTCACCATCATCATTGGCAATGCCGAGTCCGGAGAGGAAGTAAATGTTGCCCTGTGAATCAGGGTTGTTCCAGCGTTTCGCCAGCCAGTTGAACTGCATACCCGCCAGTTCGCCATCGGTGTCCCGGTAATGGCTGATGAAAGGACCGATGCTATAGGTGGCTTTAGGGGAATACATGGCCGACAATGTGTTTTCAAACATATCGTTGTTCGCCATCAGCATCCAGCCACCGGCATAGGATACGGGTCTGGCATCGGCGGCATGGGGTGGAAACGCACACAGGAAAGCGAGTGCGGAAAGCACGGAGCATATGCTCCGTGGCATGGGAATAGGCATCTTGAATCTCCTTGTTAACTGAATTGAGCTATTTCAATGTCAGGCAAGAAGATCGGGTGGCCGTAAATTGGTGGAGAGGGCGAGCCGTGGCAGGAAACCTGCAGGTTCGGCCGACTGGATATCGGCGACCGCAGGCGGCGTGATGTCGGTGCCCGTCAGCAGGATGGCAGCCACCGCAACGCAACTGCCACAGGCGTCGCAGCTGCATTGTTTTATCTTGGCGGCCATGTCCTTGCAGCAATCGTTCATGTGGCTGTCGGACATATGGCTTTTATCCGCCATATGTTCCGCGCAGTCATGCTGTTGCGTAAACGCATGCGCCGTGGCCGAATAATTGGCCAGCAGAAGGGTAATCACGAGCATGACTTTCAGGAACTTCATTCCTTAATTATACCCGTCAGTTGGTCATTGTCTTGTCGTTTATTAAAGTCGACGTGCCGGAATATCGGCAAATTTCACAAAAAACACATTAAAATCAATGGTGTTACCCCTTGCGGCGGATGCCGGCCTATGTGTTTTTTGCTTGATAATTCTGACTAAACAGGTATTTATAGGCTGATTTTACTTGCCTTGAAGGGCGGCTTTGTTTATGTAATGAAGCCCCTTGGGTAACGTCCCCGCAGGGCTAAACTGGAAAGAGAAGAGTACGAGTTATGGCAGTTCCCAAGAAAAAAACCTCCAAGTCGCGCCGCAACATGCGCCGTTCGCACCACGCCCTGTCGTCGCCTTCGGTTGTCGAAGACAAAACGACCGGCGAAATGGTTCGTCCGCACCATGTCTGCCGCAAGACCGGCATGTACAAAGGCCAAGCCGTTATTGATGTTGATTAACCATCCGGTTAATCACTAATCTGGCTAACCCGCGGGGTGCGGGAACGGGGTTCCTTTGTCTCATCATCAACTGGTCATAGCACTGGACGGCATGGGTGGCGACAAGGCTCCCCAAATTGTCGTTGAAGGCGCGCATCTGGCGCGCGAGACCTATCCCAACGCGAAATTCATCATTTACGGCGACGAAGCGCAGATCAAGCCGCTGGTCGCCAAATATCCCGGGCTGGAGCGCGTACTTGAAGTCCGCCACACGCCCGACAAAGTCACCAGCCACGACAAGCCCGCCCATGCGCTGCGCCACGGCCGCAATTCATCCATGCGCCTGGCAATCGACGCCGTTGCGCGCGGGGAGGCGGATTGCGTTGTTTCCGCCGGCAACACCGGCGCGCTGATGGCGATGGCGCTGTTTTCGCTGAAACGCATGCCGGGCATCCACCGCCCCGCGATTGCGACCTACATGCCCACCAAAATTCCCGGCCACGGCACGGTGCTGATGGATTTGGGCGCGAATGCCGAATGCACATCGCAAAATCTTTTGGAATTCGCGGTGCTTGGCGGATTGTTTTCGCGCGAGATATTTAAGATCCCCGAACCCCGCATCGCGCTTTTGAACATCGGCTCCGAAGCCATGAAGGGCGACGAACTGGTGCAGGCGGCATCCGAAGTTTTCGCCGCCGCCACGCTGCCCGGCAAATATGTCGGCTTCGCGGAAGGCGACGAGATCATGACAGGTAATTTCGATGTCGTCGTGACCGACGGCTTTACCGGCAACGTCACTTTGAAAACAATCGAAGGCACGGCGAAGCTCATCAAACACATGATGAAGGAAGCCTTTAAATCTTCCATCTGGGCGAAGGTCGGCGCCATCCTGTGCCTGCCCGGCCTTGCGATCTGCTATCACGCGCTGAAGAAATTCTCGAAACGCATGGACCCGCGCTATTACAACGGCGCCAGCCTGCTGGGCCTGCGGGGATTGTGCATCAAGAGCCATGGCGGCACCGACGGCATCGGCTTTGCGAATGCGATCGGCGTTGCGGGCGGCTTGGCTGCCAACAAGTTCACGGCCAAAGTTGAAGCGGAACTTGAACGTCTCGGTTTCTCGACCGAAGCCGCTGCGCCGCAGACAGAGGGAGCATAACAATGCGCCGTTCCATCATGCTGGGCTGCGGATCATACCTGCCCGAAAAAATCCTGACCAATGACGACCTCGCCAAAATCGTGGACACCACAGGCGAATGGATCGAGCAGCGCACGGGCATCAAGAAACGCCATATGGCGGCTGCCGGCGAAAAGACATCCGATATGGCAACGCATGCCGCAAAACGCGCGCTGGATATGGCGGGGCTGAAGGGTTCCGACATTGATGCGATCTTCCTTGCGACCACCACACCCGACAATACATTTCCCGCAACCGCCGTGACCGTGCAGGACAATATCGGCATGGGCGGCAAGGGCTTCGCGATGGATCTGCAGGCGGTGTGTTCGGGTTTCATCTACGCGCTCGCGACCGCCGATAACTTCATCAAGGCAGGTCAGGTCAACCGCGCGCTGGTGATTGGCGCGGAACATTTTACGAATCTGCTCGACTGGACGGACCGCACCACCTGCGTGCTGTTCGGCGATGGCGCGGGCGCTGTTGTGCTTGAAGCTGGCAATGACGGCAAGGGCTTGAAATCCGATCGCGGCATTCTGTCGACGCATCTTCATTCCGAAGGCGCATATCGCAATCTTTTGTATGTGGATGGCGGGCCTTCTTCGACCAAGACGACAGGCGTCGTGAAGATGAACGGCAAGGAAGTTTTCCGCCATGCCGTAACGCGCATGAGCGAAGCGATACTTGAAGCGATGCATGAGAATGATGTGGACGCATCCGAAGTGAAATGGCTCGTCCCGCATCAGGCAAACAAGCGCATTATCGACGCGACCGCCGAGAAGCTGAACCTGTCGCCCGATCAGGTTGTGGTGACGGTGGCGGAACATGGAAATACATCGGCTGCCTCCATCCCCCTCGCGCTGTCTGTCGCCGTGAATGACGGGCGAATCCAGCGCGGCGACCTGATTCTGATGGAAGCGATGGGCGGAGGCCTCACTTGGGGCGCTGCGCTGGCCCGCTGGTAGCCCTCGCTGGAAAATCGCAAAAAGCCCTTGCGACTCGAATAATCCTTAAGGAATACGGTGTATTTTGCCCCAACCCATTTACTGTAAAACTCCGATTCAACTCTTTGTATTGACTAATTAATTGTGAATCGATAGCGTAAGTCTTAACGGAGTTTTGGAGAGGAACCGATGAGCAATCAGACCATTACACGCGCGGATCTCAGCCAGGCTGTTTACGAGCAGGTTGGCCTTTCGAGGAACGAGTCCGCAGATCTCGTGGAGACTGTCCTTGAAGAAGTCTGCAAAGCCTTGGAGCGGGGGGAGATGGTCAAGATTTCCTCCTTCGGAACCTTCCAGGTCCGCAGCAAGCGCCAGCGCATCGGCCGCAACCCCAAGACGGGCGAAGAAGTGCCAATCCTGCCGCGCCGCGTCCTGACCTTCCGCGCATCGAATGTGCTGAAAGAACGCATCAACAAAGACGGCGAATAACTAATCCTGTTTTCGAAGCAACAGTATTAAGGACCATCAAGAATGACGACGACCAATCAATCCTCGTTGAAGCCCGGCGCGCAACCCGATGCCGGCGCGGATCAGGTAACGCAAAAGATCCCCAACCGCCGCCCGATGAAGCAAAAACAGTCGGCGCAGAAATCGGCGGGCGCGTTCCGTACGATTTCCGAAGTGGCCGATGATCTGGGCGTTGAACAGCACGTCCTGCGTTTCTGGGAAACCAAGTTCTCGCAGATCAAGCCGCTGAAACGTGGCGGCGGCCGTCGCTACTACCGCCCCGAAGATGTCGAATTGCTGAAAAGCATCTATAACCTCCTCTATCAGGAAGGCTATACGATCAAGGGCGTGCAGAAGCTGCTCTCCAACACCCGCGGCGCGGCTTCGCGTGGCGACGATGGCATCTCGAAAGCCGTCCAGAAGAACAAGGCCGAGCTGCAATCGATGCTCGACGAACTCAAATCCATGCGCAAGCTGATCGGTTAATCCGGTCACGCTTTCCGCTTAAAGAGCCCCGGCCTCGTGCCGGGGTTTTTTTATGGGCGTTAACCATCCTTACCTTTGTCATCCTGAGCGCAGCGAAGGATCTCCCTTGCTTGCCGATAGAAGGGGGATCCTTCGCTGCGCTCAGGAGGTCAAGTGGGGGACATGCGATGGGGTGCAGTTGACAAGTATTCGCAATCTGCTTACCATATTCAAATCCTGCACGAAAGACCGGCACTAACCCGTTCATAACCTGAGTGGCCCCCATGCTGTATGAAACCGAATTCCGCACCCTGAAAGACCTCCATGCCCGCCTGCCGGACGCGCAGCGCGAAATCGTGAGCGTGCTGGCAGCGCTCCCGCCGCTTGCGGTTGTGGTCTATGGCGTGGTCATGCTGCCGCTCGGGCTGATGGGGGGCGGCGGGCTGCTGACGCTTGCAACCGCATCGACGCTGGCGACCGCCGTGATGATGGCGGGCGCAACCGGCCAGCTGGACGCGGGCAGCCTCGCAAGCCTGCCCGTGCGCGTATGGAACGCGATTGAAAAAGCATTCACCGCCGCCCCCGCAATATCCGCGCCGCAACCCGCCGCGACCGGCCCCGCGATTGCCACCGAAACAGCGCCCGCCGCATCGGTCACCACCATGCAGGCGCCGTTCAATTCAGCGGCGCTCCGCACCGTCACCGCCGCGAACGACGCCACCCCCAAGGCCCCGAAAGTGGCCGCCAAGGGCTTGTCATCGGCCAAATGACCTGTTTTTAAAGGAAAAAAGCCTCTGAAAACCACCTGAAAACCGTGGTTGCAATCTTATGGGTACTTTGATACATTCCGCGCCTGTACCAGAAGTCGGACTGTAGCGCAGCCTGGTAGCGCACTTGCATGGGGTGCAAGGGGTCGAAGGTTCAAATCCTTTCAGTCCGACCAATTTTTCTTTTCCATTAAAATGCGTAAATCTTCACTGCATTCAGGGTGAAAAATGAAATTCATCGTCACCGCCTCGAAATCATTTGCCGCCGCCAAAGCGGAAGAGCCGCAGACGATTGATGCCATTGCGCAAGCCGGTGGAAAAATCCTCAACACCAAAGAGGCCGATGGTTCTTATGGCGGCAGAACGCTGAGCGTGGAATTCGGCAACGCCGCTTCCGCCGAAAAGGCTCAAGGCGCATTGCCCGCGGGATGGAAAATCTACCCGCATACCGAATACGGCCTGCCCAAGACGTTTTAAGTTCGCATCAACATGTCCGACGAAAAAATCACCCAGATACAGGAAACCCTCGCGCATCAGGAGCAGGAGATTGCGACGCTGAACCAGATGGTCACGCGCCAGTGGGACGAGATTGATTTGCTGAAAAAGCAGATCCGGAAACTTCAGGGTTCGCTGGCGGAGGTCACGGAAAACCAGACAACCTCAGCCGCCGAACAGGCCGCGCGCGACAAGCCGCCGCATTACTAATTCCCGTTATTTTCCGCGCAGGCGTTTCCGGTTTGCCTCGACCGCTTTGCGGTAGGGGCGCAGCGCGGAGGTCAGGCCCTGCAGTTGCGATTCAAGAAGCGCGCTGGCATCGGTTGCGCCTTTGGCAGTCGGGAAGAAAACGGGCAGACTGCCCAATGCGGACTGGTTCAGGCTGAAGGCCAGCAAAATGCCGGCCACGAATTTTTCATGCCACATGCGCGATATTTCCGCGATGTCGAACGGCGCTTCGCCGCGCATCGAGCGGCCCATCATGTCCATGCGGCGCGTGATGACTTCGCCCGATCCCATCATCATCTGGCCGGCCTCGAGCCAGAACGACATGCTGCGGCTAAACAGGTTGCTGCCTGTGCTGCTGCGTTTGGCGGTGCGAGTGGTTTTGGGGCGTTTCTTGGCCATGACGTTCCTTGTTAACCTTTGGCGTAATGTAAGCCTTTGATAGTCCTGAAGCAAGTGAATTATTTGACATAAGTGCAGGGGGCGGCTATAACATGGCAAGCCCAGACATAAACGGGCATGTTTCAAACAGGAGCGTGTGATGGCTGAACGGTACAGAAAAGAAAACGATTATACCCTGAGCGCAGTGCAGGATTTGCCGAGCGGCGGCCAGTTAACACGCCAGTTCAATTTCGCCTCCGAACAGCTCACGACGATTTACGAACGCAAGGCCGACATGGAGAAAACAGTAGGCGGCAGTTATGGCAGCGATCCCAAGGCAACGTCTGTGGCCGTCGCGCTGTCGTCCCAACTGACAGTCCAGAAATTCAGCGAACTCGACAGCCAGGCGGAAGTCGATATCATGCGCGCCAAACTGCTGGCGGATAACGGCAAAATTCCCGAAGCCGCAACGGGCAAGCAAAAAATAGCGCCCGCGAAACTCACAGGCTAAGGAATATAAAATGACAAAAGACATCAAATCGGAAATCCGTGACCAGTATATCAACGAATACCTCGACGCTGCAGGCGCGAAGAAGCCCGGCATCCTCGGCAAAATCTGGCGCGGTGTGCAAAAGTTTGAAGACAGCGTTAAACGCTGGGAAACAGAACAGTCCTGGAAAATGCACGCGACGCTGATCGGCATTCCTTTCGGGCTATTCTATGGCGTGGTCGCTTCTTTCGTCGCTTCCCCGCTACTTGGCCTTGTGGCCGTGGGCGGCATTGTCGGTTATGTCGGCGGTTACCTGCGCGCCGATGTGCTGGTGCGCCGCGAAGCCTGGGACACGATCAGCAAGGATATCGACGACGGTAAACTCAGCGACCGTTTCAAAACAGAAGTGCTGGATGTGCGCGCCCGCGAAC
>JBBRVE010000105.1:0-9026 GCA_038247245.1 Bdellovibrionales bacterium
CCCGACGCTGCCACCGCCAATCCGCTCGACCGGCTGGCTAGCGCGCTCAAGCCCGACCTGAACGCGGTCAACGCGATCATTATCGAGCGCATGCAATCGGATATCCCCCTGATCCCGCAGCTCGCCAGCCACCTTATCGGCGCGGGCGGCAAGCGCATCCGGCCGTTGCTGACGCTCGCCTCGGCGGCGCTGTTCGGTTACACGGGGTCGCGGCATTATAAACTCTCGGCCTGCGTTGAATTTATCCATACTGCCACGCTGCTCCACGACGATGTGGTGGATGAAAGCGACCAGCGGCGCGGGCGCGCCTCGGCCAATGCGATTTTCGGCAACGAGGCCGCCGTGCTGGTCGGTGATTTCCTGTTCAGCCGTTCGTTCCAGTTGATGGTCGAAGACGGATCATTGGATGTTTTGCGCATTCTGTCGAACGCTTCCGCCGTGATTGCGGAAGGCGAGGTTTTGCAGCTGACGACCGCAAACAACCTCGAAACCACGCTCGAACAATATTTAAAAGTCATCGCGTCCAAAACGGCGGAGCTGTTCGCCGCTGCCTGTGAAACCGGCGCGGTTGTGGCCGAACGCGCGGCGGGCGAGTGCATGACGATGCGCGAATACGGGATGTGCCTGGGCATCGCGTTCCAGATTTCGGATGATATCCTCGATTACACCGCCTCCGCCGAAACGCTCGGCAAAAACCTCGGCGATGATTTCCGCGAGGGTAAAATGACGCTGCCTGTGCTGCTCGCGCTGCAAAATGCGACGCCGGATGAGCGCACATTCTGGCAGCGCACGATGGGCGATGTGAACCAGAAAGACGGCGATTTCGAGGAGGCTGTGCGGATTTTCCACCGCCACAACGCGATCGGCAATTCGCTGGTGATGGCGCGCGAATACGCGGCGCGCGGCCGCCAATTGCTGGCCGATATGCCGAAAAATCAAATTTCCGCCGACCTCGCCGACCTGATCACTTTTGCAGTTGAGCGGGAGTATTGAGCTGTTTTGACAGCAGCGCGCGCAGCTTTTCCGGGCATCCCCGGCTGAAAACCATCTCGCGGCGGCGGGTGTCGAAAAATGCGCTGACATCGTCGTTGTGAATAAACCGCACATGTTTGCGGCATTGTCCGGCGGTGACGCTGTTCCATTTTTTCTGTCGGCCGAAGCCGGTTTCGGTGGGGCCGGTGTGACGCATCGCGATAATGGCGTACAAGGCATTGAAATCGCCTATTGTTTGCGCCGTTTGTGCCTGCATTGCCGCCCCCGATTAATGAATTCTTAAGTATTTTCATAATCTCATGGATGGCCAGACCTGTCAAATGAACAGGGCAGGTCGCTGAATCCAATTGCTTGATTCCAGAAATTATGCGACATAGTCACTTAACTTTGTTCCCCTAATCGGAGTGTAGCTCAGCCTGGTAGAGTGCTAGCTTCGGGAGCTAGAGGCCCAGGGTTCGAATCCCTGCACTCCGACCACTTTTTCTCCGCGTTTTATATGCGTTCCAGCACATAGCCGAATTTTTATATCGTTTTATTTCAAAGTGTTAGCATAGACGGCATTTCAACAGCCGTCAAAATAATATCTTGCAATTACAACCACTTGCAAAGCACCACGCGAGGCTAAAAAACGAAAATGTCCGACCTGAACGACCCCCGCGTATACTTCGCCGCCGAGCGCACGGCACTCGCCTGGAACCGCACCGCGCTCACGCTGATGGCATTCGGCTTCGCGGTGGAACGCTTTGGCCTTTACATGAAAATGGTTGTCGAAAATACATCCGAACCGGAGCGCGGGGGCCCGTTCTGGTTTGGCGTCGCCTTTATCCTGCTCGGTTGTTTTTTCTCGGCCGCTGCCGCGAAACAATATCGCGGCATTTTGAAATCGCTGAAGCCGATTGAAATTCCGGATCAAGCCAACCCGTATCTTGCGCTGCTGCTGAACCTGATTATCGCCGCGCTCTCGGCTGGCCTGATCGTTTACCTGTTTTGCACAAATTCGATCTGACCATGCCGCGCCAGACGCGCCGATTTGCATGGGGCGATTTTACATGAAGCGATTTTGCATGGAGCGATGACGAAGCCTCCGGGTTTTAAACCGCAATCCTCAAATACGAAACATCGTCATACCATTCCGCCATCGTGCCATCCAGCTGCACGAAGCCGCCCTTGTGGCCCATGAAGCCCAGCTTGTTATTGCCGGTCAGGAAGGGGTCGGTGGTGCGGAGGTCGGCGATGACGGCTTTGCCTGCGTCGGCGGTGGGCACGGCCTCGGGCAGGCCGTCGCTGCACAGCACGATTTCGGCAACGTCGTCGGGCAGGGTATAGGCGTGCAGGTGATGCAGCGGCACGGTGGTGCCGGAGACAACACCGAAGCCAAGGCGCTCCGCCGGATCGGGATGGTTGGCAAACAGCATCTGTTTCGACAGCGCATCCCGTACGCCCGCCCAAACGGTTTGCGCCAGTTCGGCGCGTGCGACCTGCGTCTGCGGTTCACCGCGTGACATCAGTTCCTGCTTGATTAAAATCTGGCGGTAATTGAGCGTGACCTCGTCATAGGGCTTGTTCTGCGGGCAGCTTTTCCATTCGCCGTTTTTCAGCGTATAGCCGAAATGTGAATCGCCGATGACCCATACCTCCAGCGGCTTGCGTCGCGGCAGCACCAGCGCGCCGCTCGCCAGACGCTCGATGGGCGCAAGGCCGAATTCTTCGCGCGCGGCGGCGTTCATCTCCGCCGCCAGTTTTGAATAGTCGGCAACCGTGGCGGCGGGCGGTAATTTTTTCAACGCCTCGCCCGCCAGATACGACCCCCATTGCCCCATCGTACGGCCTTCATGCAACCAATCCGTCCGCACCCCGCCGACACCGTCAAAGATGCCAAAATAATCCGGCGTCTCGACAATCAGGTCTTCAGTCTTGTCGCCCTTGGCGGAGGCGAGGAAGGTTTCGATGATGTGCATTTTATTCGGCGATTTGTGTGATGTTATAACATGCAAGCCCAGTAAATTTTACCTTGGATTTTGACTCTTTAATCTTCATGACGTTTTTGGAGAGTCCTTCCTGTGCGAACGTTACAGGTTTGGTCGCACCATCAATAATCATGAAATTTATGTACTTATATGGCCATGGATTTTTGTACATTTTCAGTTCTGTAATAAATTCCGGACCTAATCGATTCCTTGTTACCGTAAATTTTTTTAGCTGTTTTTCCTTTGTTAAAACCGTTAGAAAAACTTTTGTATTGATTTTTCCACGCAATAAACTCACAGCTGACGCGTCACTGAGTTCTTTCGCGGCGTTACCGTTAATCTTGATGATTACATCGCCGTTTTTGACGCCCGCTTGCGCAATTCCGCCTTTCCTATCAGCTATATTGACCAGAATATTGTTATCGTTATCACGTTCCGGTGATATGCCTACGCCGCCCAACTCGTTTTTTGCATTGTCAACCCGTCGACCGATTCTAGCAGTCGTCATGTCTGCCAGTGAGCAGTCATTCTGAATGTCTTCAACAAAATATTTGGGCTTAAAATAAATTAACTCGCCATATCTTTTAATCGATAAGGCGCCTTGAGTATTTTCGCCAAATATTCGAATTGAGCCATCAGAATACACCGCGTTTTTGATATCCCATTTTCTTAAAAGAAAAATATCTGGTTTACGATGAAAATCAGCCCAAACAGGTGTCGCTGCGGGAATTTTTTTATCCCTCATCATATCTACTATTTTTATTAAGCCATCTACATCATCCGCAGAAATTTTTTTAGATGATTTCAGATCACCTATAGTATCGTAATATGACTGAACGTAGTGTTCTGTTTCATCTTCCCAATTCCCGCCATCAGTGCTCGCAAGTTTTTGTAACCCATGCATTATTGCAACAATGCCCCTGCTGGAATCCTGCGAATATAGAGTCTCTATTTGCATGATATTTTTACGCAAGACGTAACGGTTGTCGCACCTCTTGCTAACCCTGACTGGTAAGTTGTTAGGAATTAGCACGCTCGACAATTTCCCTTTGACGTCTTTAGCTTTCCAGAGATTGGCTTCATGGGGACGCTTATGTTTTTTCCAACTTAGGCAACCATCGAGGATAGCGATATCGAGATCCGCATCACCATAAACAGCAAGATTATTGCCGCTCACTGCCAGACCCGGTGCCGAAACAAAAATCCTATTTGGCTGTCCATTTTCAAAATCGTAGTTATTGAATGCTTGATACTCAATTCCGTCAATGGCTATGTCCCCACCCTTGGAACCCAAAATTGATCCGTTGCTATCCACCTGCATAAAGTTATAGTTTGGCTTTGGGCTCGCGGAAATCGTTTTACGTACGCTGTCTGCGGCGCGATCAAACCAATCCTTGGTAAAATCGACGAAAGCCGGCTTGGAAGTGAAATCGTCTAAATTATCACTTAATACCGTTTCATTTTTGATCAGAGCATTTATTGTTTCGAGATAAATAACTTTTGTTTTTAAATTCGCAACGTCATCTTCCAAAAGTTTTAGTCGAAGAGACGATTCAGTGACGGGTAAATCCGTGACAGGGCCGACCAAGTTTTGCACGTTAGGCGGGTCGGCGATTGCCATTGCAGGCAAGCAGATAAACGCAGCAAATGCGAAGGTGACAATAAAAACATTATGTATGCTGAACATATTCTTCTCCACAGATCGCAGAGGATATCACAGCAGACTTAAAATTATAACTGGTAATTATGGAATATAACTGCACGCAGACTTGCAATCTCACCCCCTTTTGCTTAATTAATGTGGGTTAAATTCTTCGCACCTTATGAGGGTTCTGTGAACACTTCTGCGCCCACGGGCAAAGCCAAGCTGGAAACGGTGAAAGCGCCGTCGAACATCGCGTCGCCGGAGCAGATGCTCCAGTATTATAAAGACATGCTGCTGATCCGCCGCTTCGAGGAAAAAGCAGGGCAGCTTTACGGCATGGGCCTGATCGGCGGTTTCTGCCACCTTTATATCGGTCAGGAAGCGGTTGTTGTGGGCGTGCAGTCGGCGCTGATCAAGGGCGACACGGTCATCACCGCATACCGCGACCACGGGCATATGCTGGCGACCGGCATGTCGGCGAACGGCGTTATGGCCGAGCTGACGGGCCGCAAGGGCGGCTATTCCAAGGGCAAGGGCGGCTCGATGCACATGTTCAGCCGCGAGAAGGGCTTCTACGGCGGCCATGGCATCGTGGGCGTGACGGGGCCGCTGGGCGCGGGTCTGGCTTTCGCGCATAAATATCGCGGCGACGGCGGCATCAACTGCGCCTATTACGGTGACGGTGCGGCGAACCAGGGGCAGATTTACGAGGCGTATAACATGGCGGCGCTGTGGAAGCTGCCCGTGCTGTTCATCATCGAAAACAACAAATACGGCATGGGCACGTCGCAGACGCGCCATGCGGCGGGCGAGCTTTACAAGCGCGGCGAGGCCTATGGCATCCCCGGCGAGAAAATCAACGGCATGGATGTGCTGGTGGTGCGTCAGGCGGCGTTGAAGGCGGTTGATTATATCCGTTCCGGCAACGGGCCGATGATCCTTGAATTCAGCACCTACCGCTATCGCGGGCATTCGATGTCCGACCCCGGCAAATACCGCACGAAGGAGGAGGTCGAAGAGATGCGCGAGCATCATGACCCGATCGACACCATCCGCAAGGCGCTGATGGACGGCGGCAAGTTCACCGAAGACCAGTTCAAGCAGATTGAAAAAGAAGTGAAGGCGGTCGTCAATGAATCCGCCGAATTCGCCCAGCAAAGCCCGGAGCCCGATGCGTCGGAACTCTGGACCGATGTGATGTTGTAAGGAGCGCGAAATATGCCCATTCAAATTCTTATGCCCGCGCTCTCGCCCACCATGACCGAAGGCAAGCTTGCCAAATGGGTCAAGAAGGAAGGCGACGCGGTGAAGCCCGGACAGGTGATCGCCGAAATCGAAACCGACAAGGCGACGATGGAAGTGGAAGCCGTTGACGAAGGCATCCTCGGCAAGATCCTTGTCGAAGCAGGCACCGACGGCGTTGCGGTCAATACGCCCATCGCCGTGCTGCTGGAAGAAGGCGAAAGCGCGGGCGACGTTGCCGCGTCGAAGCCCAAGGCCGAAGCCGCCGCAAAGCCGAAGGAAGAGGCGGCTGCGCCAGCGCCGTCGTGCAATCCGCAATCCGCGCCGCAACCGGCGGCCGCTGCCCCCGCGCCTGAAAAGGAATGGACAGGCGCGACTGTTTCCGTGACGGTGCGTGAAGCATTGCGCGATGCGATGGCCGAAGAAATGCGCCGCGACGGCGAAGTCTTCGTCATGGGAGAGGAAGTTGCCGAATATCAGGGCGCGTATAAAGTGACGCAAGGCCTGCTGCAGGAATTTGGCGACAAGCGCATCATCGACACCCCGATCACCGAATACGGCTTTGCCGGTATCGCGACGGGCGCGGCGTTTGCAGGCCTGAAGCCCATCGTGGAATTCATGACATGGAACTTCGCGATGCAGGCGATTGACCATGTGATCAACTCGGCCGCGAAAACGCTTTATATGGCTGGCGGCCAGCTGGGTTGCCCCATCGTGTTCCGCGGGCCGAACGGCGCGGCGTCGCGCGTGGGCGCGCAGCACTCGCAATGCTATGCCAGCTGGTATGCGCATTGCCCGGGCCTGATCGTGATGGCGCCGTGGTCGGCGGCGGATGCGAAGGGCCTGCTGAAAGCGGCCATCCGCAACCCGAACCCCGTCGTGTTCCTTGAAAACGAAATGATGTACGGGCAGACATTCGACATTCCCGCCGACCCCGATTTCATCCTGCCCATCGGCAAAGCGAAGGTCGAGCGCGAAGGCACGGACGTCACCATCACCGCCTTCAGCCGCATGGTCGGCGTGGCGTTGCAGGCGGCGGACAAGCTGGCGGAAATCGGCATCAGCGCGGAGGTCATCAACCTGCGCACGCTGCGTCCGCTCGACACCGAAACGATCATCAATTCGGTCAAGAAAACCAACCGTCTCGTGTCGGTCGAGGAAGGCTGGCATTATTCGGGCATCGGGTCGGAAATGGCAGCGATCATGATGGAAAAATGCTTCGATGACCTCGATGCGCCCGTCGTGCGCGTGTATGGCGCGGATGTTCCGATGCCGTATGCCGCGAACCTTGAAAAGCTTGCGCTCCCGCAGGCGAATGACATCATCGAAGCCGCGAAAAAGGTGGCCTATGCCGCATAACATCCTGATGCCCGCGCTGTCGCCCACCATGACCGAGGGCAAGCTCTCGAAATGGGTGAAAAAAGAAGGCGACAAGGTGAAGGCCGGACAGGTCCTCGCCGAAATCGAAACCGACAAGGCGACGATGGAGGTCGAGGCGGTCGATGAAGGCACGCTCGCCAAAATCCTCGTACCCGCCGGCACCGATGGCGTGAAGGTCAACACCCTGATCGCAATCTTGCTGGAAGACGGCGAAGATGCGGCTGCGCTGAAAAACGTCAGCAATGATGTGAGGGCACCCGCCGCCGCGCCGAAGGCCGAAGCTGCGCCTGCCGCTGCGAAAGCCGCACCCGCGCCGCAGCCTGTTGCGCATCAGAACAGCGGCAAGCGCATTTACGCCAGCCCGCTCGCCAAACGCCTCGCCAAAGAAAAGGGCATCGACCTTTCGACGCTGAAAGGTTCCGGCCCTCATGGCCGTATCGTGAAATCCGACCTTGCAGGCGGGAAGGGCGGTCAAGCCGCTCCCGTTGCCGCCGGCGCACCCAAGGCTGTCGCACATGCTGCCGGCCCAGATGCCAAGGCGCTGGCCGATGCTTACGGCATTCCGTACAAGCTGATCCCCAACAACGGCATCCGCAAGGTTGTCGCGCGCCGCCTGCTGGAATCGAAACAGACCGTGCCGCATTTCTACCTGTCGGTCGATTGCGAACTCGATGCGCTGCTGGCCGTGCGCAAGCAGTTGAACGATGCGGGCCAGAACTATAAAATCTCCGTCAACGATTTCGTCATCAAGGCAACGGGCGTGGCGCTCGCGCAATACCCCGCCGCCAACGTGTCCTGGACGGACGAAGCCGTCGTGCAGTATGAACGCGCCGATGTGTCGGTTGCGGTCGCAACGCCGAACGGCCTCATCACCCCCATCATCAAGGACGCCGCCAACAAGAGCCTGAAAGATATCTCGAACGAGATGAAGGAACTGGCAGGCAAGGCGAAAGAAGGCAAGCTGAAACCTGCCGAATTCCAGGGCGGCACAATCTCCGTCTCCAACCTCGGCATGTTCGGCATCAGCAATTTCGCCGCCATCGTCAACCCGCCGCAGGGCGCAATCCTTGCGATTGGTGCGGGCGAACAACGCGCGGTGGTGAAGGACGGGCAGGTGAAGGTCGCAACAGTCATGACCGTCACCATGTCGACCGACCACCGCTGCATCGACGGCGCGATCGGCGCTGAATACCTGCAGGTGTTCAAGAAGCTGCTCGAAAACCCGATGAGCCTGATCTTGTGAGCAATACGGTCACGCCATTCCTGATGTTCGAGGGCAGGGCGGAAGAGGCGATGAATTTCTACATCAGCCTTTTCGCCGATGGCCGCATCGACGACATCAAGCGTTACGGCGCGAACGGCCCTGCGAAAGCGGGCGCGATCATGTCGGCGCGCTTCACCATCGGCGGACAGACCTTTATCGTCAGCGACAGCACCATCAGGCACGAATTCACCTTTACGCCGTCGATTTCCATCTTCGTCGAATGCGCGGACGAGGCGGAACTGGCCGACCGCGCCGTGACGCTGGCAGATGGCGGCCAGATCTATATGCCAATGGACAATTACGGTTTCAGCCGAAAATTTGCCTGGGTGGGCGACCGCTTCGGCGTCTCGTGGCAATTGAACCTTCAGTAGGAGTTTTCAATATGAGCGAACAGCAATTCGACATCGTCGTCGTCGGCGCAGGCCCGGGCGGTTATGTGGCCGCCATCCGCGCGGCGCAGCTGGGTTTCAAGACCGCGATTGTGGAACGTGAAAACCTCGGCGGCATCTGCCTGAACTGGGGCTGCATCCCGACC
>JBBRVE010000106.1:0-8928 GCA_038247245.1 Bdellovibrionales bacterium
CCATGCGGCGATAATGACGGCACCCAGCGACAACGCGGCGATACCGGAGAGAAGATACTTTTTCATGATGCCTTTTCCTTTTCCCGACCAAGCGGTAGGGGGATTAAAAACCTGTTGAGACCGGCCAAAAGGTCGCGCTGGATGACGTCGGGGTCGTTGGCGACTTTGGCCTGATAAAGAATGCCCATCGAATAGGAAAACATTTCGCAGGCGCGTTTGTGGATTTCGGGGCGCGACACGCCATCAAAGGCGGGAAGGTCGCGCAGTACGCTTTCGAAATAGGCGCAGTGGCCGTCGAAAATTTCCTTCAGCTTTTCGCGGATGCGTTCATCCTGCGCGCCCAATTCCGAACCTGCCGAGGCCAGTGGGCAGCCGTAGATTTTTCCTTCTTTTTCATATAGTTCTTTTTGCCACTTAAAGCAGCTTTCGGCATAAACGGATAGGCGTTTATCGGCCGGAATGGTCGGCGAAAAGGCGGCGTCCAGCGCACGTTTGCCCTCCGCCCACATATGATCATAGGCGGCAAGCGCGAGGTCGGTCTTGGAGCTGAAATGGTGGTAGAACGTGCCCTTTTTGATACCTGCGGCACCCGCGATATCATCCACGCTGACCGCGCCAAAAGACTGGCGCATCAGGAGCCCTGCGGCGGCCTGTACCAGATGATCTCTCGTCGGCGATTCTTTGCGTTTGCACCTAAACATGGGAATAAAATACCGACCGATCGGTCGGGTGTCAAGAAAATCGTGCGAGCGCTTGATTTTAAATGTTTTTATTTGCAGGCACAGGTGTGCGCTGCGCCTGACCCAGCGCATCGCCGATGATGTATGTAAACCCAATCGCCCTTGCCGTCGCTAAATCATACGGGTCTGAAACATCCTTGATATAAGTCTTCAGCCCCAAATCGCGATAGCAAGCGACAAAATTTTTCGCCACGCGCTGCCAACTGCCAGCGGCAACGCCCTTCAGCGAAAAGCCGCAGCCATGCAGGGCGGGGAACTGTGCTAGCGGATTGTGCAGCATGCCCGCAGCGCCACGCACGCCCCCATCGGTGCCCATATCGAACAGGCATGACCGTACACCGTTGGAAATGGCATTGATGGTTTCGGCGATGCCGATGGGTGCGTTTTCCGCAGGCAACCCCACAACATCGACCACAAGGCATGCCGCCACATCGGGAGCCAGTCGCGACAAAAAACCTGCATAAAGCTGCGCAACATCCACATCCGCCAGCGTCTGTTGGCGCAGCGGCACAATGATGCTGGCTTCCTGCAGGCGCGAACGCAGGTAGTAAACCTGCACAGCCGCGCTAAACAACATCGCAAGATCCTGCCGCATGATTTCGCCGGTATTATATTTGTCGGGCGGCACGCGGCTGGTGATACGGCAGCACGCACCGCCGGTTGACGCGGTTTCGCCGTCAAAAAAAGGCACATAGGTAATATCCGCCTGCGCGACCATATCCATCATCTGCGGCAGCAGCGGGATATTGCGGCGGCTGTGATACATATCGTGCATCGCGCGCGCCGACCAGAGCCGCACCATTTCATCGCCGGGATTGTGCCCCAGACCCTCGCGGTTGAGCTTCTGGATTTCGCTTTCCATCTGCGCGACCAGTTCCTTCATCAGCAGGTCTTTGGCCGATGTTTTGGCGGGCGGGGGGACAAAATCGATGGCCGCCATTTCGTGCGGCGCGCTGACCGCCGCCGATATCGCGAGGCCGATATCGCGCAATTTGACGCGCGCCGCCGCCGGTGGCAGCTGGAAGAATGCGATATCGATCAGCGTGCCGCCGCGATAGGTATAAATGCCGGGCGTGTCGTTCAGCGCCGCATCGGCAGCCCCACGCCATGCCTGCGCGACAAGGCGGGGCACGCGCTGCGTGTTGACAAACAGGTCGGGCAGGATGGTCTTCAGGTCGAGTGCATGGGGCAGCACGGATTTTTCCGCCACAATATCGTCGAAATTATCCTGCGGTACTTCGTGCCGTCCCATCGACATGGCACATCCCCCTTCCCCATTTTACGACTTGGGAATGAAGGGCTGGTAAAATTATCGCATGCGCGCCATACGGCTGTATGCCGATCAGGGAATAAATGCGACGAATTCGGGGTTGAGGAATTTTTTATCGGCCTTGCCGTAAACGAAGGGCGAGCCGTCGATCATCGTGACTTCGCCGCCCGCCGCCCGCAGGATGGCTTCACCCGCTGCCGTATCCCATTCCGATGTAGGCCCCAGACGGGGATAATAATCCGCCTGCCCCGCCGCCAGCGCGCAGAATTTCAGCGAGCTGGAGCGGTTGAACAATGCCGCGACTTTTTTATCCTTCAGGAATTCGTTCAGGCGTTCGGGGTCGCCGTGACGTTTGGACGCGACAACCGTGATGCCTTCGGCGGGCGGTTTGCGCACGCTGATTTTTTCTTCGGGGCCGTCACCCACGCTCATGAAGGCTTCGCCAGCTGCGCCGTAGTACAACTCGCCCGATACAGGCGCAAAGATGATTCCCATGACCGGTTTGAAATCGACCATCAAACCGATATTGACGGTGAAATCACCGCCGCCGGTGATGAATTCCTTGGTGCCGTCGAGCGGATCGACGAGGAAGAACGTGCCCCCGGAAATATCGGGGATCGTGCCGCCCGCGACAGATTCTTCGCCCACCATCGGGATATGCGGCGCTATTTCTCGCAGGGCTTCGATGATGAGGGCTTCGGCTTCCTGATCGGCGAGGGTAACGGGGGATCCGTCGGCCTTGTCGATCACTTCCGCGCCTTCGCGGTAATATTTCAGTTCGATATCGCCGGCGGCGCGGACGACGGGGATCAGTTTCCGCGCGAGGTCGAGGTAATCCATCTGTGTTATTTCCTTGCCGCGATGCTGGTGACGTTGCCGTGGCCTGCATTCGTGCGCTGCAGTATGTATTCGACGATCATTTCCACGCAGGCGTCGATGCCCTGTGTCGAGGTGTCGACAACAAGGTCGGCGCTTTCGGGCTCTTCATACGGCGACGAAATGCCTGTGAAATCCTTGATCTCGCCCTTGCGCGCCTTTTTGTAAAGGCCTTTCGGGTCGCGTTTTTCGCAGGTGCCAAGGTCGGCCTTCACATAGATTTCATGGAACAGGTCGCCCGCCGCTTCACGCGCCTTGCGGCGGTCGGCACGGTAGGGAGAAATGAAGGCGGTGATCGAAATCAGGCCCGCATCGCCCATCAGCGCAGCGACATGGCCAATACGGCGGATGTTTTCCGTGCGCTCCTCCGGCGAGAAGCCGAGATCCGCGCAAAGGCCTTTACGGACGTTGTCGCCATCCAGCACGTAAGTCTGCATGCCGCGCGTGAACAGCGCGTTTTCAACGCGCATGGCGAGCGTCGATTTGCCCGAACCGGAAAGACCCGTCAGCCAGATCACCGCGCCCTTGTGCCCGTTGCGGGTGGTGCGCGCGACATTGGTCAGCATATGATCGACCGCATGGATATTTTCGCGGGGTTTTTGCAAAACCTGGCGCTGGTCGATCAGGCCTTCCGACCCGATGATGCCACCGCCAACCACATCGTGGTTTTCGACGATCACGACGCGCCCCATTTTCAGGCTGTCCTGATAGCTGTCGAGTGCCAGCACTTCGCGGCTACGGAAGGTGACTTCGGCCATTTCGTTGATTTCGACGGTGTCTTTTTCACTGCGCGACAGGTCATCGGTATTGATGACGCGGTCGATGCTTTGCACAAGCACGGTCGCTTCATAGGTCGCAAGCTTGATCTTGTAATGGTTACCAGCCTTCAACGGTTTCTTGCCGAGCCAGAAGACGTTGGCGCGGAAAACGTTGGACAGCACGGGCGCCTTTTGTTCATGGCTGGCGATATCGCCGCGCGTCACGAAAATAGGCTGGTCGAGCGTGATGCCGATGGAATCACCCGCCTGCGCCGACAGGATTTCCGACGGCGCGTTCCATTTTTCAACGGAAACCACGGTCGCTTGACGGTTGGAGGGGGAGAAGGTCAGCACATCACCCTTGCGGATGACACCCGATTCAATGCGGCCCGCGATGATGCGGGTTTCATCCCAGCGATAGACGTCCTGCACGGGGAAGCGAAGCGGGCGCTCCACGGGCGCCGCGACAGGTTCGAACGTGTCGAGCGTTTCGAGCAGGATGCGGCCCTTGTGCCAAGACATGCTGTCGGCCCGTGTTGCGATGTTTTCGCCGTTGCGGGCGGCAATGGGGATGATCGAATGCGGCTTCACGTTGATGCCGGCAAGATAAGTGGTGATTTCGGCGGATACTTCGCGGAAACGCGCTTCGCTGTAATCAACCAGATCCATTTTGTTGACGACAACGAGGATTTGCTGGAGGCCCAGCAGGTGCAGCAAATATGCGTGGCGTTTCGTCTGTTCCTTCACGCCCTCTTTCGCATCGACAACAAGGATCGCGGCATCGGCGAAGGCCGCACCGGAGATCATGTTCTTCAGGAATTCGCGGTGGCCGGGCGCGTCGATAATGACGCAGTTGCGTTTCTGGGTCTTGAACCAGATTTGCGTGGTGTCGATGGTGACGGCCTGGTCGCGTTCCGCCTGGAAAGCATCCAGCAGGAACGACCATTCGAACGGCACGTTGCGGCGTTCACAGACGGCCTTCAATTCCTCCAGCTTGCCATCCATGAAGCTGCCGGTATCGTGCAGCAGGCGGCCGATGAGGGTGGATTTGCCGTGGTCGACATGGCCGACGATCACAACGCCGAGTTTTTGCAGTTTATCAAAAGACATTGTTTTCAATCCTTACATATATCCGCTGCGGCGCAGGCGCTCGAAGCTGTCTTCACTGTCATGGTCCATCGTGCGGCCGGCACGTTCCGACGATTTCGTCGTTTCCAGCTCCGCGATGATTTCTTCGAGGCTGGAGGCGTTGCTCTGGATCGGCGTGGTGATGTTTTTCTCGCCGAGCGAGCGGTAACGCATGCCGTCCTTCGCAAGATACAGCGGCACATAGGGGATGTTTTCGCGCAAGGTATAGCGCCAGATGTCGATTTCGCGCCAGTGCAGGATCGGATGGATGCGGACATGCGTGCCTTCGGGGAATTCGGTCTTGTACTGGTCCCAGAATTCGGCGGGCTGGTCTTTATAATCCCACACGCCGTCGAAGCTGCGCGGGCTGAACACGCGTTCCTTCGCGCGCATCGACTGTTCGTCGCGACGGATGCCGACGATGATGCCCTTGTATTTTTCGCGGGTCATCAGGTTTTTCAGACCTTCCGTCTTGCGGCTGGCCGCGCGGGTTGCGGGCGGCAGGGTCTGGTCCATATCGGCTTCGGGCGGGCAGACTTCGGCGTGGAATTCAAAACCCCATTCCTTGATCAGCATGTCGCGGAAGTCATAGACCTCCTGCAGTTCCATGTTCGTTTCCAGCTGGATCATCGGGAACGGGATCTTGCCGAAGAACGCCTTGCGGATCATCCACAGCAGCGCGGTTGAATCCTTGCCGATCGACCACAACATGCCGAGCGGCTTGATGCGGTTATAGGCTTCGCGAAGGATGTAGATGGTCTTGGATTCGAGGTCGTCGAGATAATCCTGCTGCATAACGCGCCTTTATATTAATGACTCCGGTCAGGGCGGAAAGTAGCAGGATATAAGGGGATTCTCAACCCCATTCCCCATAATACAGGAAGGGATTTGACACAAAGAAAAAGGGCGGCCCGAAGGCCGCCCTAAATCTTTTATATGGCTGATATTACGGCGCGAATCCGGCAGCAGGCTTTTTGTTGGCCGGTTTCGGAACGTTTTCCAAGCCGTTCGGCGACGCGCGGTCGTCGTTGGCCGCGCGCGTGAAGGGCTTGTTGAGGTCCTGATCGAAGCCGATCGGGCGGTCGCTCGGGCCTTTGGCGGTGAGGCCGTTCAGGTTGACCTTGTTGATGTCGGCGAGCGTCAGCGTGGTGAGCGCCGTTTTCATCTCGTCCGGCGTGCGGGTATTGCCGGTTTTGTTCAGCACACCTTCGTCTTCAAGGCGCAGCGCCAGTTCTTTTTCCGCTTTTTCGACAAGGTTACGCACGGTACGGCCGTTGCCGAAGGAGTTTTTCGCGCGCTTTGCCTCGGTCTCCAGCTTTTCCATGGCGACGTCGCGCGCTTCCTGCGACATCGTATAGCCGCGTTCCTGCAGCATGAAGTCCATGATTTTGCCGAGCTGCGGCATCGTGTAGTCGTCGAAGTTGATATAGGTCATGAAACGCGATTTCAGGCCTTCGTTCGCGTCGATGAATTTCTTCATCGGGTCGGTGTAACCGGCCACGATCACGATCAGGTCTTCGCGCATGTTTTCCATCGCGGCGACGAGGGTGTCGATTGCTTCACGGCCAAAGTCTTTGGAATCTGAACCGGGGCCCGCTTCGCGCGACAGGGCATAAGCCTCGTCAATAAACAGGATGCCGCCTTTGGCTTTTTCGATCTGTTCCTTGGTTTTCAGCGCAGTCTGACCGACGAACCCGGCAACCAGGTCTTCGCGTTTTACTTCATGGACGACGGGTTTATCGATAAAACCCAGAGCGTGGTAAACTTTGGCGACTTCGCGGGCAAAGGTGGTTTTGCCCGTGCCGGGGTTGCCGGTGAAGACCATGTGGCGTGAAATCGGCTTGGTGGCAAGGCCGAGGTCTTTTTTGGTCTGGTTGAAACGTGCAACCGCGATGTTCTGCTTGATGTCGCGCTTGGCGGTATCAAGGCCGATCATGTCTTCGATGTTGGCGAGCGCTTTTTTGAGCGTCTCTTCATCATTCACGCCGCCGCCTTTGATGTCTTTCAGCGCCTTCGGGATAGCGGCGATGCCGGCTTCCATCAGGTTTTCGGGCATTTCCTTGCGCGCAACAATGGGCAGCACGCCTTTGTCGCCATCTTCCTTCTTCGGCCAGACGAGCGTGAACAGCTGGCCGGTCTTGCCGTCAGCGGTCATTTCGACGCAATAGGTGGTCTGGTTGTACGGAAGCGTCGGTGCCTTGTCGGGGTTGGCAGAGCCAACCAGCGGGCCGAACTTGTTGACCGGGCGGCCATCGAGCGATTCGATGGCGGTGTTCAGCGGCTGCACGGCTTTGCAGTTGCCTTCCGAATCCAGCTTGATGCCGAATGCGTAGCCTGTTTTCAGGTCGACGATAAGATGTTTGGTGAATTCTGCAGCCATGGTAGTACCCCCTTGCAAAATTGACTTGCGTAACTTTGTTACATAACAAGTCAGGACAGCGTTTTATTGTTTCCCCTCGTACCGCAAGAAGCTAATTTAATTGATAGAACACCTGTTCGCTATTGCTATTCGACCTCGCTTTGTCATAGCTTGGCTGTTTTTTTCTTCGCGCCCCCCTAGGATTCCGATTCTGGTTGGCCTATAGTCCGGCCTTGCGATTCTCCCCCTATTCCGTCTAGTTTTGGCGCATGAACATGCCTCCTTTCGACCTCGCGACACATGTTTTCGACGTTATGTCTTTAGCGACCGGCATAATCGCCGGTTTGCTGCTGGGATTTGCCGTATTCCGAAAAGGCACCTCGACGCTCGAAACCCACCTCGCTGCCAAGGCTGAGTCGCTGGAAATCCAGAATCGCGAATTGCTGCAAAAATCCGCCAAGCTGGAAAGCGAGTTGGAGAAAGAGGCGGAGGCGCTGCAGCAGCAATTGAAACTGATTGAATCCACCAAGGCGCAGATGACCGCCGACTTCAAGGCGATGAGCCTCGAGGCGTTGAACGCCAGCCGCGAAAACTTCCTGTCGATTGCGCAGGAATGCTTTGCGCAGCTGCAGACCGCCGCGCACACTAATATAAAGGAAACCGTCAATCCGCTCGCCCATACGCTGAAGATGATGGACGAGAAAGTGACGCTGCTGGAAAAGGAACGCCATGGCGCGTATGGCGAGCTGCGCGAACACCTGAAGACGATGAAGACCGATCAGGACAAGCTGCGCCTTGAAACCGGCAGCCTGGTGCAGGCCCTGCGTTCCCCCTCCACCCGCGGGCAATGGGGCGAGATGCAGTTGAAACGCACGCTGGAAATGGCGGGGCTGGTCGAGGGCATCCATTACGAAGAGCAGGTCGCCGTCGAAAACCAGCGTCCCGACGTGGTCGTGAAGCTGCCGGGCGGCAAAGTCATCATTATTGACGCAAAAGCGCCGATCGAGGCTTATCTGGACTCTATTAAAGAAGGCGTGACGGAAACTGAACGCATCGCCGCGCTCGACCGCCATGCGCGCCATGTGCGCGAACACATCAAGCAGCTGGGCAGCAAGGCGTATTGGGAAAAGTTCGATACCCCCGAATTCGTCATCATGTTCCTGCCGGGTGAAAGCTATTACAGCGCGGCGCTGGAGCGTGATCCCGGCCTGCTGGAGGCCGGCGTTGACCAGAAGGTCATTCCGTCATCCCCCACCACCCTGATCTCCCTCCTGAAGGCTGTCGCCTATGGCTGGCAGCAGGAAAAGCTTGCCGCCAATGCGCGGGAGATTTCGGAGATGGGGGCGGAACTGTACAAACGCCTCTGCACCTTCAGCACGCACCTTGATAAAGTCGGCAAGGGGTTGAACGGCGCGGTCGAGAATTACAACAAGGCGATGGGGTCCTACACCTCCCGCGTTATCCCGTCGGCGCGCGACTTCCAGAAGCTGCAGCATTTGACGGCGGACGAGAAGCTGCCCGACATGATGCAGATCGAGGCCACGCCCGCATCCGCGCCCGATTTGACCCTGATCGAGGGCGACAACGATAACCCGTTGAAAAAGGCGCAAAAAGACTGAGTTTCTTGACTCATGCGCCGCCCTTATTTATCTAGGGTATAACGAAAGGGCGTTTTTCATGGCCACACTTCCGATTTACGTTGTCCCGCATCCCGTGCTGAAGCGCGTGGCAGACCCCGTAAGCAACGTTACCGACGATCACCGCAAGCTGGTCGAAAACATGCTGGAAACCATGTAC
>JBBRVE010000107.1:0-8841 GCA_038247245.1 Bdellovibrionales bacterium
GTATACAGAATATGTCTACCTGTTCCAGATTTCAGGGTTGATCCTGCTGGTGTCGATGATTGGCGCTATCACGCTGACTCTGCGTACCCGTTCCGGCGTCCGCCGCCAGAGCATCGCCAGCCAGATCGCACGCGATCCCAAGGCCGTGCTGAAAATAGAAAAAATCCAATCCGGTACGGGAGTGTCCTGATATGCCAACAGTCATTGGTATCCACAATTTCCTGATCGTATCGGGCATCCTGTTCACGCTGGGCGTATTCGGCATCTTCCTGAACCGCCGCAACGTCATCATCATTTTGATGTCCATCGAATTGATCCTGCTGTCGGTCAGCATCAACCTTGTCGCATTCTCGGTTCATTTGCATGACCTGGCCGGCCAGGTGTTTTCGATGTTCATTCTCACGGTCGCGGCGGCCGAAGCCGCCATCGGCCTTGCCATCCTCGTCGTATTCTTCCGCAATAAAGCATCGATTGCGGTCGAAGACATCAGCGCGCTGAAGGGATAATTTCCATGGAATTCATTGCAGTATTCGCGCCGCTGATCGGCTGCTTCGCCGCCGCGTTGTTCGCCTGGAAAGACGATGAAGAGGGCCATGGCCCCGCACAGGTGCTGACTTGCGGCCTGATGATTTTGGCTGCCATCATTTCGGCCACGCTGTTCTACCAGATTAACTTCACCGCCCAAATGGCACCCAGCACGATCGTGCTGTTCAACTGGATTTCATCCGGCACACTTAACCTTAACTGGTCGCTGAAATTCGACCAGCTATCGGCTGCAATGGTGCTTGTCGTTAACTTTGTTTCCTGCGCCGTCCATATATATTCTGTCGGCTATATGCACCATGACAAGCGCCGCGCTTTGTTCCAGTGCTATCTCAGCCTGTTTACATTTGCGATGCTGATGCTGGTGACCTCGGCCAACTTCGTCCAGCTGTTCTTCGGCTGGGAAGGGGTGGGGGTTGCGTCTTACCTGCTGATCGGTTTCTGGCATCATAAAGACAGTGCCAACCGCGCGGCAATCAAGGCCTTCGTCGTTAACCGTATCGGCGATTTCGGCCTTGCGCTTGGTATCTTCGCCGTGTTCATGGTTTTCGGCTCTCTCGATTTCGACAAAGTCTTTGCGGCCGTTCCGGTTACCAAAGACGTCGTGGTCGAATTCCTCGGCCAGCAATTTAACGCCATCACCTTGATCGGCTTCCTGCTGTTCATCGGCGCGATGGGTAAATCCGCGCAGTTGGGCCTGCACACATGGCTGCCCGACGCGATGGAGGGCCCGACTCCCGTTTCCGCTCTTATCCACGCGGCGACCATGGTGACGGCAGGGGTGTTCCTTGTCGCCCGCATGTCGCCGATTTACGAATATGCGCCGCTTGCGCGCGAATTCATCACCGTTGTCGGCGCGCTCACCGCGCTTGTGGCGGCAACCATCGCCATCACGCAGTTCGACATTAAGCGCGTGATCGCCTATTCGACCATGAGCCAGCTGGGTTACATGTTCTTCGCCGCAGGTGCGTCTGCCTATGGCGCGGCGATGTTTCACCTTTTCACCCACGCTTTCTTCAAAGCGCTTTTGTTCCTTGGCGCCGGTTCGGTTATACACGCTATGTCCGACGAGCAGGATATGCGCCGTATGGGCGGCATTTATAAACTGATCCCCTTTACCTATGCGGTGATGTGGATCGGCAGCCTTGCGCTTGCGGGCATTCCGCCCTTCGCCGGTTATTTCTCGAAGGACACTATCCTAGAGGCGAACTTTGCCACGCACAGCCAAGTCGGCCTGTTTGCCTATTGGTGCGGCATCACGGCTGCGTTCCTGACGGCGTTCTATTCGTGGCGCCTGATTTTCATGACGTTCCATGGTACACCGCGCTCGGACGAAAAAGTGATGGCGCATGTTCATGAATCTCCCAAGATCATGACGGTCCCGCTCGCCTTCCTTGCTTTCGGTGCGGTTGCGGCAGGCGCATTGACGGTGTTCTTCGTTGGTGAATCGCGTGGCAGCTTCTGGGGCAACTCGATCTTCGTGCTTGAAGACAATGACGTCCTCGAACGCATCCACCACATTCCCGAATGGGCGAAATTGCTGCCGACCGGCGTTGGCATTGCAGGTATCTTGCTGGCTTTCCTGTTCTATGTCCGCAAGCGCCACTTGCCGGCGATGATGGCGGGCATGTTCAGCGGCATCCACAACTTCTTCTTCCGCAAATGGTATTTCGACGAGCTGTATGACCGCATCGCGGTTATGCCGTCCTTCTTCCTCGGGAACAAGCTTTGGAAAACGGGCGATGGCGCGATCATCGACGGTTTTGGCCCCGATGGTATCGCCGCAACCGTCAAGTCCGGCTCCGACAAGGCGCATGGCTTGCAAAGCGGATATATCTTCCATTACGCCTTCGCCATGATTATCGGCGTTGTCGCCATCATAACCGCTTACGTCTTCTATGCTCACAGGCAGGGGTTCTAACCGATGATTACTTTCCCCATTCTTTCCCTGCTTGTCTTTCTGCCTTTGGCGGGCGTTCTGTTCCTGCTGTTCGTGCGGGGCGATGCCGATACGGTGGCGCGTAACGCGCGCAACACGGCACTGCTGACCTCGCTGTTCACTTTTGGCCTGTCTATATATATGTACATGGGCTTCGATGGTTCGTCGGCAGAGTTGCAGTTTGTCGAAAAACTGCCTTGGTTGCCCGGTCTGAACATCAACTACAAGCTGGGCGTTGACGGCATTTCGGTCTTCTTTGTGCTGCTGTCCACTTTCCTGACCCCGATCTGCATTCTTGCCAGCTGGGAATCCATACAGCATCGCGTGAAGGAATACATGATTTCCTTCCTGCTGCTGGAAACCATGATGCTGGGCATGTTCTGCTCGATCGACCTGATGCTGTTCTATATCTTCTTCGAAGGCGTGCTGATTCCGATGTTCGTCATCATCGGCGTCTGGGGCGGCAAGCGTCGCGTTTATTCGGCGTTCAAGTTCTTCCTCTACACGCTGCTGGGGTCGGTGCTGATGCTGCTCGCGATTCTTTACCTCTATAACACCTATGGTACGACGGATATTCCGGAACTGTCCAACCTCGCAATCCCCGCGAATGTGCAGAAATGGCTCTGGCTTGCCTTCCTCGCGTCCTTTGCGGTGAAGGTGCCGATGTGGCCCGTTCATACTTGGTTGCCCGATGCGCACGTCGAGGCGCCCACGGCGGGTTCCGTCATTCTGGCGGGCGTGCTGCTGAAAATGGGTGGCTACGGTTTCCTGCGGTTGTCGCTGCCGGTGTTCCCCGATGCGTCCGTTTACTACGCGCCGTGGATTTTCGGGTTCAGCGTGATCGCCGTCATCTATACCTCGCTGGTTGCGCTCGCGCAGGAAGACATGAAGAAGCTGATCGCTTATTCGTCCGTCGCGCATATGGGGTTCGTCACCATCGGTATTTTCGCCATGAACCAGAACGGGCTGGACGGCGCGATGTTCCAGATGCTGTCGCATGGCGTGGTTTCGGCGGCGCTGTTCCTCTGCGTCGGCGTGATCTATGACCGCCTGCACACGCGCGAGATTGCGCGTTACGGCGGCCTGATTAAAAACATGCCGAAATACGCGACGATCTTCATGGTATTCATGCTGGCCTCCGTCGGTCTGCCGGGTACCAGCGGGTTTATCGGTGAATTCCTCGTGCTGGTGGGCGCGTATCAGGTCAGCACGACCGTCACGGCATTTGCCGCGACAGGCGTGGTGCTGGGTGCTGCCTATATGCTCTACCTTTACAAACGTGTCGTGTTCGGCGAGCTCGTCAAATCCGACGTGAAGGCAATGAAAGATGTCGATGGCCGCGAGGTTGCGATTTTCCTGCCCATGATCGGCCTTGTGTTCTGGATGGGCATTTACCCGTCCAGCTTTACCGCGCCCATGGCACCCGCTCTTGCCAAAGTGATCGAACGCGTCGCTCCCGCGCGTCAGGCATTGCTGGAGGCAAAGGCCCCAGCAGCCGCCGAGAAAAAAGCGGAAGAGGCGGCAAAAACAGCCGAAGAACAGTCTGCCGTGACCACGGAAGCCGAAGCGACGCCCGTTGAACCGGAACCCGCCAAGGAACCCGAAAAAACGGAAGAAGCGCCCAAGCATAAAAAGGGAAAGAAAAAGAAATGATACCCTTCATCGCCCCGGATCTGATGCCGGCTTTCCCCGAGATATCGCTCGCCATCCTTGCCCTGATGCTGCTGATGTTCGGCGTTTCGCGCAAGAGTGACCCGTTCCACGCGGTTTCCAACCTGTCGATCTTCGCGCTGCTCGCGGTCGGCGTGATGATCTGCCGTTATTGCGGCGAAAGCGTCACGACCTTCAACGGCATGTTCATTTCCGACAGCTTCGGCGGCTTCATGAAGATGCTGGTGATTGCGGGCTCCGCCGTTTCCATCCTGATGGCGGCGAAATATGCGGAACGCCAGCGCATCATGCGTTTTGAATACCCGGTCCTGATCCTGTTCGCGACGCTCGGCATGCTGCTGATGATTTCGGCGAATGACCTGATGTCGCTTTACATGGGTTTGGAAATGCAGAGCTTGCCGCTCTATGTGCTTGCGGCAATCCAGCGTGACAGCATCAAATCGACCGAAGGCGGCCTGAAATACTTCGTTCTCGGGGCATTGTCGTCGGGCATGCTGCTCTACGGCGCATCGCTGCTCTACGGTTATACGGGTGTTACCAATTTCGACAAAATGGCGACGGTCCTTGCCGCTTCCGCGCCGCTTAGTCTCGGCGTCATCGTCGGTATGGTGATGTTGATTTGCGGCCTTGCTTTCAAAATCTCCGCCGTTCCGTTCCATATGTGGACGCCCGACGTATATGAAGGCGCGCCGACCTCCGTCACCGCATTCTTCGCCATCGCCCCAAAAATCGCCGCTCTTGCGCTTTTGACCCGCGTTTTCATGGGGCCGTTCGGCAGCATGGTTGCGGAATGGCAGCAGATCGTGGTCGTGCTTGCCATCGCCTCGATGGTGCTGGGCTCGGTCGCGGCCATCGGCCAGACGAACATCAAACGTCTGCTTGCCTACAGCTCCATCGGAAATATGGGTTACGCGCTTGTCGGTCTTGCCTCCGCCAGCGCCGAAGGCGTGAAGGCCGTGATGATTTCCTCCGCTATTTATATGGTGATGACCATCGGCACTTTCGCGATTGTTTTGATGATGAAACAGCGCGAACGCATGCTAGAGGATATCTCCGACCTGTCTGGCCTTGGCCAGCGCCAGCCGATGCTGGCATTGGCGATGACGGTCATGATGTTCTCGATGGCGGGCATCCCGCCGCTCGCCGGTTTCTTCGGCAAGCTGTTCGTGTTCCAGGCGGCTGTTGCGCAGGGCCTTTATTGGCTGGCCGTGATCGGCGTGCTGGCTTCGGTCATCGCGGCGTATTATTACCTGCGCATCATCAAGGTCATGTATTTCGAGGAAGCGGGCGACGAAGGCCTCGACCCTGCAACCGATGTGCGCCTGAACGTGCTGGCCGGTGTTTCGACCGTGGCGCTGTTGCTGTTCATCGCGATGCCCGGCCCCTTGCTGGCATCGGCGGACGCAGCCGCGAAGTCCATCGCGATTTTCAAGCCTAAATGACCTATAAGCCGCAATTACCGCCTGCTTTCAACCTGATCGAACTGCCCACCGTTGGCAGCACGAATGATCACGCGAAGCAACTGGCGCGCAGCGGCTATCCCGCCTTCACAGCTGTCTGGTCGCATGAACAGACGGCGGGGAAGGGACGTCAGGGCAACACCTGGACATCCGTGCCGGGCAACCTTTACATGAGCATCCTTTTGCGCCCTGCCGCCACCGCCGCACAAAACGGCCAACTGTCATTCCTCGCCGCTGTCGCGCTTGCCGAAACGGTGAAGGACTTGATGTCTAAGCCCGGCCTGATCGCGCTGAAATGGCCGAACGACCTGCTGCTGAACGGCAAAAAAGCCGCCGGCATTTTGCTGGAGGCGGAAGAAGACTGGGTCGTCATGGGCATCGGCGTGAATGTCGCGGGCGCACCCGACGGCGCTGCCAGCCTCAAGGATTTCGGCACAGAAGCGGAAGCGGGGCATGTGCTGGAAAAGCTCGCGCAACGCGTGAAGGATTTATACGACCTTTGGGCGAAGAACGGATTTACGCCTATCCGCAAACAATGGCTGCACTACGCGCACAATATTGGCATGACGATACAGGTTCGCATGCCGAACGAGACATTTTCGGGCAAGTTCCTGGGCATCGACGATGCCGGCGCGCTCGAAATTGAAATGCCGGATGGCGCCAAGCGTGCCGTCTGTTCCGGAGAGGTTTTTACAGGCTGATGTCATCGCTCGGTTTTAACATGGATTCAGAGGCTATCTACTGCGTGCCGCTCGGCGGCTGCGGCGTTTTTGGCGCGAACATGACACTGTACGGCCACAAAGACCAGTGGATCATGATCGACTGCGGCATGGGCTTCGCCGATGAAACCATGCCCGGCGTCGATATCCTGCTGCCCGATCCGGCCTTCGCGACCACGCTGGGCAATAAACTGCTGGGCATTTTCTTCACGCATGGGCATGAAGACCATATCGGCGCTGTCGACCACCTCTGGCCGCGCCTGAATGTGCCGCTCTATGCTACGAAATTCACCATGGAACGCCTCCGCCAGTCCTTGAGCGAATGGACATGGGGACATCAGGTCAAGCTGCATGAAGTGCCGCAGCAGGGAAAGCTCGATATCGGCCCGTTCCATCTGGAATTTATCCGCATGGCGCATTCGATACCCGAGGCGAAATCAATTGCGATTTCCGTCAAGGGCATCGGCACAGTGCTACATACCGGCGACTGGAAAATCGATCCCGACCCTGTGCTGGGCGACCTGACGGATGCGGACGCGTTGAAAAGAATTGGTGAAGAAGGCGTGCTGGCCGTCGTCGGCGATTCCACGAACGCCATGGTGCCGGGTCATTCGGGTTCCGAGCGCGATGTGCTGAAAAACCTGACCGAACTGTTCAGCGAATTCGATGCGCAAATCGCCGTCACCTGTTTTGCCACCAATGTCGGCCGCATCAAAAGCATTTACGAAGCCGCGCGCGCGAACAACCGCAAGGTATCGCTGGTCGGCCGTTCGTTGTGGAGCGTCGATGAAGCGGCGCGCAATAGCGGTTACCTGCGCGATGTGCCGCCGTTCCTTGACGGTGATGCCGCGAATATCGCGGGCGGCGAAAACGTCGTTTATATCTGCACCGGATCGCAGGGCGAGCCGCGTGCTGCGCTTGCGCGGGTGTCCAACAACGACCACCCCGCCATGCGATTGGGCGAGGGGGATGTGATGATTTTCTCATCACGCACCATTCCGGGCAATGACCGCGCGGTTGACCGCATCAAGAACCGTTTCCTGATCAACGGCGTGAACGTGATTTCCGACCGCGATGCGCCGATCCATGTATCCGGCCATCCGTACCGTGATGAATTGAAACAGCTATATGCCTGGGTGAAGCCCAAATCCGTCATTCCCGTGCATGGCGAACATATGCAACAGGAAAAACACGCAGACCTTGCGCGTGAATGCGGCGTATCGGAAACCTTTATCCACGTGAACGGCGACGTGATCGAAATCACCAAGGAAGGCCTACGTCCCGTTGGCGAGGTCAAAAGCGGTATTCTTGCGATAGAAGGCAACCGCATCGTTCCCATCGATAACGAAGCCATCCTGACCCGTAAACGCATGATGTTCAATGGCAGCGCGGTTGTGACGGTCGTCATGGACGGTCGCGGCAATCTCGTCGCCGATCCGCGCATCACGGCGCTCGGACTGCTTGATGAAACCAGCGACCAGGATACCCAGCACCTTGCCGCTGCCGAGGCGGAGGTTGCCAAGGCATTGCAGAACATGCCCAAAAATTTGCGCGGCAGCGATGATGAGGTGACGGAGCTGATCCGCGTCACGGCGCGCCGTTTCTTCAACGAACGTTTCGACCGCAAGCCGCAAACGCGCGTCCACTTGATACGGGTGTAATATGTCGCTTGTCACGGTTGTTTTTGTCTATCTTCTGGTCTGGTGGATCATGCTGTTCACCGTGCTGCCACTTGGCGTGCAGCGTAATACCGATGAAGGTAAGGGGCATGATGCCGGCGCACCTGTCGTGCCCAACCTCAAGAAAAAACTGATTATCAATACGGTGCTGTCAGCTGTCATCATGCTGGTGGTTTATATCTTGGTTGAAATGGATATCATTCGCTGGGGCGAATGGTTCAGGGGAGCGCCACAATGAAAAGCCTTATTATTCTTGCCGGACTTGCGAGTATTTTCACACCTGTCTGCATGGAACATAAACTTCGCAGTACGCTGGATGACGGTTTTTGCCGCCGCGCGGTGGAATACCAGAAACCTGTTGGCGTGGATTACGACGCTGGCGTTGACGTAACGGGCAAGCCGGTGGTAGAGGCTGACCTCAACAAATCGCCCGTGCAGATGCCAGATGTCGTCCGCATTCCCGTCACGATCGACCTCGCGCAATATCTTGGCCTGCCCGGCACGACTGCCAAGGAAACCTACGCGGTTTTGGGTGAATTGGCGTATGAAAATGGAGCATTCAGCTATAACGGCGAGCCGCTGGATGGCAAGGCGTCGGAAAGTCTGCGCAAGCTGTGTGCCACGGAAAAGCCGGCGAAACCAGCAGAGAAACCGTCTGAAAATAAACATAATCAGCATTGATTAATTGTCCCTGCTTGGGTAATTTTGTGCAGGTTCACGCATTTCAAAACAAAGGCGATTTCCCATGGCCGAGCCGGCAAAAAACCTGAAAAATTCCAAGACAGCGATTACGCCCACGCGCGAGGAAAATTTCCCCGAATGGTATCAGA
>JBBRVE010000108.1:0-8792 GCA_038247245.1 Bdellovibrionales bacterium
CCGGCTTCGGTATTGAAGCCGACCTGCAATTTCCCCTTTGGTGGAATGCCGCCCATTGTGATGCTTTCGGGTTGATGCATTATCATACCCCGTTATGGCAATATTGTCAAAGCTGACAGAGATTTCAGCGGGTTATCAGGGCTTCGGCGCGCGCGGTTTGGGCAGCTTGTCCTTGCGGCGCACATAGAGCGTCTTGGAAACTTCGGCCACCACATCGCCCTTTTCGTCCTTCACTTCGACGATAAAGGTGGGCTCGACCTTGTCATTCTTGTCGGCAAGATCGCGGATTTCCTGCAGGCGTTCGGCACTGATATTGAAATGGGCAGAGATTGTGCCCTTGCCCGGTTTCTTGAATTTAATTTCCGACGATTTGTCCCAGACAATGTAATCCTTGCCAAGGTTTTTCAGCAGGATCATCGCGAAAAACGGATCGGTCATCGAAAAGATAGAGCCGCCAAAATGAGTGCCGACGTAATTGCTGTTCCACTTGCGCAGCTTCATCTGGACCTTGATATCGGTAAAGTCCTTGCTGATTTCCTTCACCTTCACATTGGCGCCGAGGAACGGCGGCCAGAGGTTGAGGAAAAAGCGGAAGGCGTTCGGCCCCATTTTGTCTTTCAGGCTCATGCGGCCTCAAGCTGTCTGAGAGCTTGCGTCAGTTTCGATTTCAGGTTTTCGGCTTCGGTGCGCGATTCAGTCTGCTCCACCACCACTTCTTCCGGCGCTTTCGCAAGGAAGGCAGGGTTATTGAGCATTTTGTTGATGCGCTCGATATTCGCGTTCGCTTTCTCGATTTCTTTTTGCAGGCGTGCGCTTTCCAGCTTGATATCGACCACATCGGCGAGCGGCAGCACGATGCTCGCCTCGTCGATCACCATCTGCAGAGACCCTTTGGGCGCGGCAACATCGTTCGCTTCCGCTTCCGACAGGCGCGCAAGGCGCTTGATGATGTCGTTATAGGTTTTCAGGCGTTGCTTGCTGGTGTCGTTCGCACCCTGCAGCAGCATCTTGATCTGCGCCGCCGCCGGCACGTTCATGTCGGAGCGCACCGAACGGATTTCCGAGATCAGGCGCACGACCCAGTTCATCTCTTCCTGTGCCGCCTTGTCGATCGTTTTCTCCGAAAATTCCGGCCATGCCTTGCTTTGCAGCCAGTCGGCCTTGTCATGTGACGCTTCCGTCTTGCCGAGCAGGTGCATATGCAGCTCTTCGGTCAAATACGGCATGATGGGATTGAGGAGCAGCAGCAGCTGATCCAGCACCCAGCCTGTCGTGTCGCGCGTTTCCTGCTTCACGGATTCATCCGCGCCTGTAATCAGCGGCTTGGTGAATTCGATATACCAGTCGCAGAACGTGCCCCAGGTGAAATGGTACAGGTGCATGGCGGCTTCGTTGAACTTGTACGCCTTCAGCGCCTCCGCCGTCTGGCGGCTGACGGTTGCCAGTTCGCTGATGATCCATTTGTTGATCGTCTGCTTGACGCTGTCGGGCTTGAAATCCAGCTTCAGCGTGCAGCCATTCATTTCGCAGAAGCGCGAGGCGTTCCACAATTTGGTGGCGAAGTTGCGGTAGCCCTCCACGCGCGCGGGGGACAATTTCACGTCGCGCCCCTGCGCCGCCAATGCGGTCAGGGTGAAGCGCAGCGCGTCTGCGCCGTATTCGTCGATGATCTTCAGCGGGTCGATGACGTTGCCTTTCGACTTCGACATCTTCTGGCCTTTTTCATCGCGCACAAGCGCGTGGATATAAACCGTCTTGAACGGCACATCGCCCATGAAATGGATGCCCATCATCATCATGCGGGCGACCCAGAAGAACAGGATATCGAAGCCAGTGACGAGCGTTTCAGCGGGGTAATAGCGTTTCACCTCCGCCGTGTTTTCCGGCCAGCCCAGCGTGGAGAACGGCCAGAGCGCGGAGGAAAACCATGTGTCCAGCACGTCGGGATCGCGTTCCAGCGTCACGTCATTGCCGAATTTCGCCTTTGCCTGCGCGTATGCTTCGGCTTCGGTTTCTGCGACGAACACGGAATTATCCGGCCCGTACCATGCGGGAATCTGGTGGCCCCACCAGATCTGGCGGCTGATGCACCATGGCTGGATGTTGTTCATCCATTCGTAATAAGTTTTCGACCAGTTCGCGGGCACGAATTTCGTCTTGCCCTCGTCCACCGCCTTGATCGCGGGTTGCGCAAGCGTTTTGGCATCGACATACCACTGGTCGGTCAGCAGCGGTTCGATTACCACGCCGCCGCGGTCGCCATAGGGAACCTGATACATATGGCTTTCGACCTTTTCCAGCAGGCCGAGCGCCTCGATCTCTTCCAGTACTTTTTTGCGCGCATCGAAACGGTCCATGCCGACATAGGCCGCCGGAACATTCGCGCCTTCCGGCCCTGCAATCTTCGCGTCCTTGTCCAGAATTGAAATCATGGGCAGGTTGTGGCGTTTGCCGACTTCAAAGTCGTTGAAGTCGTGCGCAGGCGTGATTTTCACGGCGCCGGAGCCTTTTTCAGGGTCGGCATAGCTATCCGCCACAATCGGGATTTCGCGGCCCGTGATGGGCAGCACGACCATCTTGCCGACGAGGTCTTTGTAACGGTCGTCATCCGGATGCACGGCAACGGCGGTATCGCCCAGCATGGTTTCGGGGCGCGTGGTGGCGATCACGATAAAGGCATCGGCCATACCCTTGATCGGGTATTTTAAGTGCCACATATTGCCCTTGGTCTCGCGCGGTTCAACCTCGAGATCCGAAATGGCGGTGTGCAGTTTCGGGTCCCAGTTGACGAGGCGCTTGTCCTTGTAAATCAGGTTTTCCTTGAACAGCTGCACGAACACTTTGTTCACGGCCTTGTTCAGCCCGTCATCCATCGTGAAACGTTCGCGGCTCCAGTCGGGCGTCGCGCCAAGGCGGCGCAGCTGGCCGGTGATCGTGTTGCCGGATTCTTCCTTCCACTGCCAGACGCGTTCCAGGAATTTTTCACGGCCGAGGTCGTGGCGCGTTTTCTTTTCTTCCGCCAGCAGGCGTTCCACCACCATCTGGGTTGCGATGCCGGCATGGTCGGTGCCGGGCTGCCACAGTACGTCGCGCCCCTGCATACGCTCGAAGCGCGAAATGATGTCCTGAATGGTCGTGTTCAGCGCATGGCCCATATGCAGGCTGCCCGTGACGTTGGGCGGCGGCATGGGGATGCAATAGGGCGCCTTGTTGCTGTTGACGTCGGCGGTGAAGGCTCCGGATTTTTCCCAGAGTTCGTAATGTTTCTTTTCGACGTCTTTGCTTTCGAAGGTTTTATCGAGCATGTTTTTCCCCAAATTTTAGATACATAATATACGCGCAAAAGCATTGATTTGTGAAGGGTTTTTGCTCAAAATCAGACACCGTCAACCCGCTGAAAAAAGGCCGCAGAAACCCTTTGTCCACCGCCCTCCAGACCGCGGAAGAGCTGATCCAGCAGGCGCGCAGCCAGTTGCAGCAACAGCAGCTGGAACCGGCGCAGGCCAGCCTTGAAGCCTCGTTGAAGCTGCAGAAAACCGCCGCCGCCTATCGCGGGCTTGGCAATATCCAGTTCATGCTGCGCAACCACCGCGACAGCATCCCCTTCTTTGAAAGGGCGTTGGAGCAGGACGCGAATGACCATGCCTCCCTCGCGATGCTGGCGGAGGCGTATTTCGAACTCGGGAACACCGAAAAAGCGGTCGGTTATTCGACCCTCGCCATTGCAGCGTCGCCGCAGGAAATCCGGTACAAGGAGCGGTTTATCCACCTGTCCCGTGATACGGTGTTTTTTCAGTATAACCACGTTATCGAAAATACCCTTTTAGACTGCCTGAAAACGTCCGGTCTCGATTGCGCGGGGGCGCAGGGGCTTTGGTACAATACCTTTACCCTGAACCCCGATTTCCGGCGGGTCTATGCCGTGAAGCGCGCGGCTGAAAAACAGGGCGGTTTTTTCGGCAAGATCAAGGAACGCATGGCGGCCGCCCTGCCCGCCAAGGATGACGCCGGCGTGTCGTTTGACCCCGCGCTGTTCGACAAGGCGACGGATTTTTCGCCGCTGATGAAACCGTTTTTCCTGCTTGGCCTTGAAAAAATAACTATTTATACAATTGCGTTCGAGGAATTTCTGACGGTGTTGCGCAAGACTTTGCTGCTGCAACCCGAACGCTTTTCAGCGCAGGAACGCCTGTCGATTGCAGCAAGCCTTGCGCAGTATTGTTTCAACACCGATTACATCCTTCATGTGACAGTTGAAGAAACGGCGAAAATTAATGCGCTCGGCATAACGCCTGTCGATATCGCGTTGCGCGCCTGTTACGCGCCGTTACAACAGATTGAAGACATCGATACGGTTGCCCAAAGTTTTAGGCAACTAGCCGAACTGTCGGGCGTGATTGAAACGCAAGTGACCGAAGTCCTCACGCGCGAAAAGGCCGCAAAAAGTATTCCCGCCATCACACCAATCGCCGATGCGGTATCGGTGAAGGTGCGCGAACAGTACGAGGAATCCCCCTACCCCCGCTGGAAAACCATTCCGCGCAACTTGACGCTGGAGCGCGTGGCCGACCCGCTGCGCAAGCCCGGTGCAAAGATATTGATCGCGGGTTGCGGCACGGGGCAGGAAGCGGCGCAGATTGCTACTGTACTGCCCGAGGCACAGATCCTTGCCGTCGATCTCAGCCTTGCCAGCCTGTCCTACGCTCAGACGCAAACCGAAAAACTGGGATTCAAAAACATTACGTTCCGGCAGGCGGATATTTTGCAGCTGGGCAGCCTGACCGAACGCTTTGACGGCATTATTTCGGGCGGCGTTCTGCACCATCTGCATGATCCCCTCAAAGGCTGGGAAGTGCTGACCGGTTTGCTGAACCCGAACGGGTTGATGCGCATTGCGCTCTACAGCAAAATTGCGCGCAAGCATCTTGTCACCGCGCAGGATATCATCAAGAAAAAAGGCTTCCCGCCGACAATTGAAGGCATGCGCGATTTCCGCGGGCAGAGCGCAACGCTACTGGACAAGGATGTGCTGAACACCATTTCCGCGGTCAGCGATTATTATCACGCCGCCATGTACCGCGACATGCTGTTCCATGTGCAGGAACATTGTTTTGATATTCCGGGCATCGACGCTGCGCTAAAAAAACTGGACCTGACGTTCCTGCAATTCATCCTGCCGCCAGCCGTCGTCATGCAATATGTGGCGGCTTTCCCACCTGACCCTGCCGCGGCATCGCTGGCGAACTGGCATCAATTCGAACAATCACATCCGCAGCTTTTCCTTGGCATGTACCAGTTCTGGTGCCGGAAATGAAACTATTAACATATTCTGGTAATTTCGGGCTATTTTCTGCGCTGCAGCGTTAAAGCAGTTGCATATGAAATACGCGAATTTTATCCTGCGTTAACGAACCTGGCGGCCTCCCATAAAGGAATACAAAATGGCAAAATCCTCCTCCATGAAAAACGGCGCTGCACCCAAAGACGCAGGCGTGCGCATCGAAACGGATTCCATGGGCGAGGTCGAGGTTTCGGCGCGCAAATACTGGGGCGCGCAAACGCAACGCTCGCTGCAGAATTTCAAGATCGGCGTGGAGCGCATGCCGCTTCCCCTCGTCCGCGCGCTGGGCGTGCAGAAAAAGGCGGCGGCGCTTGCGAACATGGAGCTGAAAATCCTCGATGCAAAAATCGGCGCGGCGATCATTGATGCCGCCGAAGAAGTGATGGACGGCACGCTGAACGAACATTTCCCGCTGGTCGTCTGGCAGACCGGTTCGGGCACACAGACCAACATGAACATCAACGAAGTCGTTTCCAACCGCGCGATCGAAATCATGGGCGGTGAAATGGGTTCGAAAAAACCCGTGCACCCGAACGACCATGTGAATATGGGACAGTCGTCGAACGACACCTTCCCGACCGTCATGCACATTGCTGCGGTCGAGCAAATCAGCCATGAATTGCTGCCCGCGATGGAAAAGCTGACCAAGGCGCTGGCGAAAAAATCGAAAGAATTTTCGAAAATCATCAAGATCGGCCGCACTCACCTGCAAGACGCGACGCCCGTCACGCTCGGCCAGGAATTTTCCGGCTATGCCGTGCAGGTGAAATACGGCATCGAGCGCGTGAAGGCCTGCATGCCCCGCCTGTCGCAACTGGCGCAGGGCGGCACCGCCGTCGGCACCGGACTGAACTGCAAGCGCGGTTTCGCGCCGCTGTTCGCCAAAAAAGTGTCCGAGATCACCGGAATCGAATTCATCACCGCCGAAAACAAATTCGAGGCGATGGCGGCACATGACGCGATTGTCGAAACCTCCGGCGCGCTCAACACCATCGCCTGCTCGCTCATGAAGATCGCGAACGACATCCGTCTGCTTGGCTCCGGCCCCCGCTGCGGCATTGGCGAGATCCACCTGCCCGAAAACGAACCGGGTTCATCGATCATGCCCGGCAAGGTCAACCCGACCCAGTCGGAAGCCATGACGATGGTCTGCGCCCAGATCATGGGCAACCACACCACCATTTCGATTGCGGGCAGTAACGGCCATTTCGAGCTGAACGTGTTCAAGCCCGTCATGATCTATAACCTGCTGCAATCCATCCGCCTGCTGGCCGATGCCTGCAACAGCTTTACGGATAATTGCGTCATCGGGATCGAGCCGAACCTCGACCGTATCAAGCGACTACTGGATGAAAGCCTGATGCTCGTGACCGCGCTGAACCCCGTGATTGGATATGACAATGCCGCCAAGATCGCCAAAAAGGCGCTCCGCGAAGACAAGACGTTGAAACAAGCCGCAATTGCGCTTAAACTTTTAACATCGGAGGCTTTTGATGAAGCCGTCCGCCCCGAGAACATGATTGGTCCGAAGGATTAAAAAGTGCCACGTCGTTTATCCCAGAAGCATTCCGTTACGGTAGCAGGCCACCGCACGAGCATCACACTCGAGGTTGCGTTTTGGGAATCTCTGAAAGAGATTGCAACGGCGAAAAGCAAATCAGTCAACTGCCTGATCGCCGAGATCGATGTGGCGCAACCGGAAAACCTGTCGAGCGCACTGCGCGTGTTTATCCTCGACTTCTACAAGCACCCCGAATTGCATAGCAGCGGCGCGAAGTAACCCTTCCCTATTCCAGTATTTCTTTTTCGTGCGGCGCTGCTGCGGGCGGCCGGTTTGCAGCCGGCATTTCGGGTGGCTGTTCGCCACGCAATCCCTCCGGCACATCCGGTTCAGGCGGCTGGGCGTTGAGGCGGTCGAGCACGCCTTTCATTCCCTCTTCCGCCGGCAAGGCTGGCGTTGACGGTGTCAAGTGGGTTGCATTATCTGGCGGCGGTGCATCCGATTGCGGCATTGTATCTTGCAGTTCCTCGGTCTCAACCGGAACATTGTTAAGGATGCCTGCACCCTCGGTGGGTGCTACTTCAGGCGTCGCCGTGGGCGTCCGGTACATTTCTTCGTCCGGTGTGCGTTGTGGCGGCAGCAAAGGCTGCACATCGGGCGACAGTTGTTGCGCAGCGGCGGCTTCGGGAACGACAACCGATGGTTCGGTTACGGCGTTCTTGACAAGCCAGGCTTCGATTGGCTTGAGGCCCACATTATAATCCGCCGCCTTGCCCATCGGTCCGGAACGATTGACAGCGAAAACGGGGAAACCGTCGGCGCTCTTCAACTGCACATCGGCAGCTATATGAAATGTTTCCGGCTGGATATCAAAAACACCGGTGACCGTCGTGACCGCATCGGCATCCTGCAGACGCAGTTTTTCAATGTTGAGCTTTGCATCGCCGATTTTCAGCGTCGCTTGCACATTCCGGTATGTTGTGTCTTCCGACCGCAGAACCTTGGTGAAATCGGCGGCAAGGCTATCGGCGCGGCTGCCCTTGGTGTCGGCAATGAACCGTCCGGCGGCGCGTGGGCTGAAATCCTGAACCTTCAGGCTGTTGGCATTTATTTCCAAATCGCCGTCAATACCGTGAAACCAGTTTTTATCCTGCTGCTTGCCATCTTCGGCGACATCGAACGTGATGTCACCCTGCCCCAGCGTGAAGCCTTTCATTTCCATCAGCTCCGCCAGCTGCTGCAGGTCGGCATTGGTCACGCCACCTTTCAGCGTGCCTTTCCAGCCGCCCTCCTTGCGCGTGGCGGTAACATCAGCGGCAACCGTGCCACCCCACAGCTCGCCCTTCATGTCCGATACCTTGATATCATTGGGACCAGCCTCAAGCTGCAATTGTGCATTTGCGATATCGTTGCTGCGCCAGACCAGTTTTTGCGATTTCAGGCGCAGCTCGAGCGCATCCGACAATTTCCAGTCTTCCCAGACCCAGCGGTCGAAATTGACCTCCGGTGCGCTCAAATCGCCGATATATTTCCCGTCGCGACGGCCAAGCGTGCCCGTAACATTGCCTGCCTTGATGTTGTCAAACTGGTAGGTGCCGCGCGTGCCGACCAGCTTTGCGCTAAACGAAAATGGCGCGCCGTCCGAAAGCAACTTATCAACCGGCAGGCCAATCTGCGACCAGCTGGCCTTCTTGATCTCGATATCGTTCTGGTAGGCATAGGTGCCCTGATTACCGGCGGTGGCATTGCCCGACATCGATACATCGCCGCCCTGCGACATGCCTTTGGCCGTGAAGCTGAACGCCTTGGCATCGCCCGTTACATGCCCCTTGAACTCAGCCGCGTTCGAACCCCAAAGCGGCGGCGGAATTTCGATACCATAGCCGGTCAGCCCGCCCAATTGCGTGACCTTGAGGCTATAATCAATATCCATGCCCGTCAGCGGGTTCA
>JBBRVE010000109.1:0-8660 GCA_038247245.1 Bdellovibrionales bacterium
AAATCCACGGCGGCATGGGCTTCATCGAAGAAACCGGCGCGGCGCAATACTACCGCGACAGCCGCATCCTGCCGATCTATGAAGGCACGAACGGTATTCAGGCAAACGACCTTGTGTTCCGCAAGGTGCTGCGCGACGGCGGCGCGGAGGCTGCGAAGTTCATGACCGAAATCAAAACTTTCGCCAAAACGCTGACGCAAAAGCCCAGTGACGATCTTGACGCCATTCAGGGTTCGCTCGTGAAGGCGGTTGCGGCGCTGGAGGAGACGACGGCATGGATGCTGGCGAATGCAAAATCCAATACTGATGCCATGGCGGCATCCGCCGTGCCTTACCTGCGCCAGTTCTCGCTGGTTGCGGGCGGTTACATGATGGCGCGCATGGCTTCGTCTGCATATGGCGCGTTGCATAACGGCGATGATGCCAATTTCTACAATACGAAACTGATCACGGCGCGTTTCTTTGCCGAAGCACTGCTGCCGCAGGTGCATGGCCTGTCTGCCCCCATCATGGGCGGGCAGAAAATGGCCTGTGCCATCGCCAACGACCAGTTTTAATACGGGATAACCGCCATCAGCCCTGCCATCCTTGTCATCCTGTCCGCGATCGTGCTGTTCGCCGGATTTACCCCCTATGTGCGCGCGGCCTTGCGCGGCGAAGTGAAGCCGCATGCGTTTTCGTGGCTGATCTGGTTTATCCTGACCATTATCGCGGCATCCGCCCAATATGCCGAGGGCGGGGGGGCAGGGGTGATACCGACGGTGATCGGCGCATTCACCTGCCTGATCCTTTGCTATATCGGATTCAAGCAGGGTACGCGGAATATCACCAAGACAGATAAATACGCGCTGGGTGCGGCGTTCCTGACGCTGCCGCTGTGGTATTTCACATCCGATCCGTTCTGGTCGGTCGTGCTGATTGTGGTGATTGATGCGATCGGATTTTTTCCGACCTTCCGCAAATCATGGGCAAAGCCGCAGGAGGAAAGGGCGCTTGCCTATTTCCTGTTCGCCATTTCAACAATCATTTCGATTTTTGCGCTCGCGCAATGGACGGCGACAACGCTTCTGTTCCCCGTCTATGTGTGCGGGATCAATTTCACAATGTGGGGTTATCTACTTGTGCGCCAGCGGATGGTCAGGCGCGCGGCGTAGACCACTTGCTCACGTCCCAGGGATCGACCTTCGGCGGATAGATCGTGCCGCGCACATGTTGTGCGGGCGGGTCGACGCGCAGGATGTTGCCGGCGAACTGGCGTTCGATGCGCTGCATGGTTTCTTCGGTGCAGGAAATGGCAACCGTGCCTGCGCCGCCAGCCGGAGCCTGAGCATTTCCCTTCTGCATATCGCCCTGACGCTGCAGCCAGCGGTCGAGCGTCGCGGCGAAGGATGCGGCCTGTGCGGTTGCGTCCTGTTCAGGCTTGGTCAATGTGATCGTGAAGGCCTGCAAATCGCGCTGAGGCGGTTTGTTAAATTGATCTTTGATCTTGCGCTTGAACAGGGACATCGGGTTTCTCCGGCTAATTATCGCGATTGTACTGCGTTTTCATATTCCGTCAAGGTGCAGTAATTGTTGCGCCGCAGCAGAAATTTTGCAGGTTTACAAGGAGTTAGGGTTTTTATACGCTTGATCATCCTTGGCGGGATAACGGGTGGCAGCATTAAAAGGCGGCCATGAAGTTCGAAGACGGTTTTCATTTCAACGAATACCCCTGCGCCTCCGGCAAGCCGGACGCGTTGATTATCCTGCTACATGGCTACGGCAACCATCCCGACATGTTCAAAGAACTGCCACCCGAAATCCAGAAGCAATGGCCGAATGCCGATGTGCTGGTGGTGCGCGGGCCGGTGGGCGTGGGTGCCGACAAACAACGCCTCGCCGATCACGGCGTGCCAGAGGCCGAAGATTTATACACCTGGTACAAGACCGAAAAAAATCCTGAAAAACAAATCGAACTGGCGCTGAAGCATTTGTTCAATCAGGTGCCTGTCGTGGATGAGCTTAACAAATTCGCGGATGCGCAACTGGCCAAGCGTGGATTGCAGGATGACGGGCTTGTTCTCTACGGCTTTTCGCTGGGTGGCGCGATGGTGGTGCAGATGGCAACGCGGCGCGGCGATGAATGCGCGGCCGTCGTCTGCCATTCCGGCCCCGTATTCCCGATCGTGGGGGCGAAATCGAAGCCATCCACGATGCTGCTGATGGGTGATCAGGACGAAATTTTCTACACCACCAGCCGCCATATCGAAAAAAATCCACAGCCGCGCGGGAAGCTTGGCAAGGTGTTCGACAAAGCGCTGAACCGCATCAGCGTGCATTATAACGCGTCGCTGATGCGCCTGAAGCGGGCCGGCCTGCCTGTCGAAGGCGTGGTGATCAAGGGCATGAGCCATACGATCAACGAAGAATCGTTCAAGACGACACTCGATTTCATCGTCAAACATCTCAAGAAATAAAAAAATCCCCGGCTTGCGCGCGGGGACTTTTTTCAGGTCAAGCCAGATAAAATTAAGGCTTGGGCGCTTCGGGCGTTTTCGGCGCAGCAGCGTCTTTTTTCGCATGATGCGGGCAGGTGTCGTTCGCTGCATGCTTGTGATGATGGCCGTGGTCTTCTTTTTTTGCTTTATCGGCGAAATCTTTTTGGCATGCGCCTTTGCATTTATGTTCTTTGCTCATATCGATTCTCCCGTAACGGTTGAAACCAAGTGCTGACAACAAGCATACGCCCGCATTTTAAGGTCGGCCAGACGGAAAATTCGACGAACTTCAAATTATGACAATCGTTGTTTTGGTTTATTACAACTGGCGTCAGGGATAGGATGAATTTCGAAAAACCATGCAAACACTCACCGGCATATATGACCAGAAATTAAAGGCGGGTACTCTCGCCCCCGATCCCGACCAGCAACATGCGGTCGCGGTGCTGGAACGGTTGCGCCTGGCATTGGCTGCCCACACGCCTGCCGGATGGTGGCCCTTTGCGAGAAAATTCGAAGCCCCCAAAGGGTTGTACCTGCATGGCGGTGTCGGTCGGGGCAAATCGATGCTGATGGATTTGTTTTTCGAAACCGCGCCCGTGGACAAGAAACGCCGCGTGCATTTCCACGCATTCATGCTCGAAGTTCATGATTTTATGCATGAACGCCGCGCTCATCGCACGGCGCGGGACCGCATCGACGGCGACCTGATCGCGGCAGCAGATAAGATCGCGAAGGATGCAAGGTTACTGTGCTTTGACGAATTTCAGGTCAGGGATGTTGCGGATGCAATGATTATCGGACGGCTGTTCACCGCATTGTTCGCGCGCGGCGTGACGGTTGTCATGACGTCGAACATTCCCCCTGATGAGTTATATGCAGGCGGGTTGCAGCGCGAATTGTTTTTGCCGTTCATTGAACTATTGAAACAGAACCTGACGGTTTTTTCTTTCACCGGCGATACCGATTACCGGATGCGGAAACTGCGAGAATTGCAGGTCTATTTCTGGCCGTATGACAGCGATGCGCACGTCGAGCTCGACAAGATTTTTAAAACCATTTCTGACGGCCTAGAGGGCGCGCCGCTGGATATTCCGGTCAAGGGGCGCATCATTCATGTGCCACGCGCAGCGAAAACGGTTGCGGCCTTCACTTTCGCGGAACTCTGTGAACAGCCGAAAAGCGCTCTCGATTACCTTGAACTGGTGAAAAGGTTCAAGGTTTTCGTGGTCGAAAAAATTCCGCGGCTGGATGACATGAAGCGCGACGCGGTGACCCGCTTTATTACCCTCATCGACACCCTATATGATAACCATGCAATGATTGCGATTTCGGCAGCCGCCGCGCCGGATAAGATTTATACCGGCACGGACCTTGCACAGGTGTTTGAACGCACGGTCAGCAGGCTCATGGAAATGCAGTCCCGCGCCTATAGGGATTCGTAAATGTTCGGTTTTTTCAATAAGCTGTTCGGCAAAAAGTCCGCGTTTAAGGCGCCTTACCAGCTGCCGGCGAACCCCGCCGATATCGTGGTGCCGGACCGTGGCCGCGGCGATGTGGCGAACCCGGATGATGATATCCGTATCGCGCTTGCTGACCGGCTGGTGAAATTGCTGCCCTCGATCGAGTCTGAAGCGCATAGCGAATTATACGGCTTTGCCGTGCAGGCGCTGACCGCGCTGGCGCAGGATGAAGTGTTGAAAGTGCGGCGCGCGCTATCGACGGCGCTGCGTGATTACGCTAAAGCCCCGCCCGCCGTCGTCGCGCGCCTTGCCCGCGATGTCGAGCGCGAAATTGCCGAGCCTATTTTGCGCCATTGTATTGCCCTGGAAGATACCGTGCTATTGGAAATTCTCGCAGGTCATCCCGAACCCTGGGCCATCGCCGCCATCGCCGCGCGCCCGACGGTGAGCGAAAAGGTGACCGATGCGGTGTTCAAGGCGGGTGATACGATAGGGACGGCATTGATGATCGGTAACCGCGGCGCACAAATTTCGCGCGACACCTTGCAGGCCATCGTTGATGGTGCGCGCCACCATGCGCAGTGGCAACGCCCGCTCGCCCTCAGCCCGCATCTGGATATTGACCTGACGCGCGAACTGACGGGTTTTGTCAGCGAAACAATTTTGGATGTGCTGAAAAACCGCAGCGACCTTGATGCCGCCATGCGCCTTGGCGTGGTCTCGATTGTGGAACGGCGGATCGCCTATACAAAGAATGATGCCGGCCTGAAAACGCCTGCCGATAAGGTGGAGCGCTTTGCCCGGGACGGACGCCTGACCCCCGAAATGGTGCATGATGCCTTGGCATGGCAGGAACGGGCCTTTGCCGTGCTGGCAATGGGCAAAATGGCGGGTATACCAGCCGAAACGACCGAACGCATCCTGCAGGCAGGGGCAAAGCCGGTCGTGGCTCTGTGCTGGAAAGCCGGTTTTCCTGCCCGCATGTGCGTCGATGTACAGCGTCTGGCGGGACGTATCCAGCCAAAAGACCTTTTATACCCCAAAGGGGGAACCGAATACCCCCTGACGCCCGATGAAATTGCGTGGCAGCTTGAGTTTTTCGGCGTCAAAAAATAGAATGAGGCAAAGGGAAGACAATATGTCCGATGCCGTGCGCGACATGCGCGCCCTCGCCCGCAAGGGCGACACCAAGGCGATGATGCAGCTGTCCGACTGGTATTACCAGGGTGCGGAGGGGCTGGATCCGTCTCATATCAAGAGTTTTGAATGGCTGCTCAAGGCCGCCGAAACAGGCGATGCAGCCGCGCAGAACGCCGTTGCCGTGCGCTATGAAAGCGGTGATGGCGTGAACCGTGATACCGCGAAAGCTGTCGACTGGTATCTGAATGCCTTCAGCGGGGGCAGCCTCGAGGCATGCTTCAATCTGGGCCTGATGTACGAACTCGGCGATATCGTGGAACAAAATGACATAAAGGCTGCCGCGTTCTACGAAGAAGGTTCACAACGCGGATCCGCTGTTTGCCAGCAAAGCCTTGCCTTTAAATATCTTCACGGCATCGGCATCCATTCCGATCCGCAGCGTGCAATGGAGTTGCTGGAGCTGGCGGGGCAGGGCGGGCGGGGCAGCGCGCTTGAAACGCTCGGCACGCTGTATCTGGCGGGCGATGTGGTGCCGCGTAATCCCGAAATGGCCTATGACTGCTTCCTGCGCGCATTGGCGCATTTTGATAACGATCTGGTGGTATCGTCGGGCGATACGCCGCTGCTGGTGGCGCTCTGTATGCTGACGGGCACCGGTTGTAAAATGGATCGCAAGAGCGGAGCGGAAATTCTGCGCCGTGCGGCGGATGCGGGAAACCTCGTCGCTGATGAGGCGTTACGCGACCGCGTTGTGCGCGATCCCCTGATCCATATCTGGTTTTCGGGTGCGGAATCCTTTACCAAAAACCGCAAGGCGGAATGGGATATCACCAACCTGCTGATTTCAAAATTCGCCTAAACTGACGGCGGACGTGACGGTGCACGCGGTGCGGCGGTACTCTGCCTTGGTTCCGCCATCGCCAGCCACTTCTCGAAATTATTATCATTGATCGGGGCGTAATTCGCGGTCCAATGGCTGGCGCGGGCGCTGTCTGGCTCCCATGCGCCCGAATCCCAGACGATGCTTTCTATCTGATCGATCACCAGTTCGTGATAATACGGCTCGTAATAAAGTACCTTGTCCCCTTCACGCGCAAGGAACACAACGTAATGGCCTTCGCCTTCCTGCATGATGTTGGCAATGGCAACGCCGCCCGTATAGCTATGCGCTCCAGTGGTTTCAAGCGGCGCGAACATGCTCCCCACCTGCTGCATCACATCCTGCGGCGTGCCGGTTGCGGGGCTGGGGTTCAGCAAGGCACGGATTTTGTCGTAGGTTTCCCCCGCACCATAGATGCGCGAAACCGTTGTCATACACGCGGGGCCGCATGAATGGTCGTCCAGCTGACGCTGGAAAAAATCGTCACCAGCTGTCCCGGTCAGGGGGATTTTTCGGGGCGCGCGATTGGGCATGGACAAAGACTATCACGCGTAACTACTTTGGCAAGATCATGCATACTTTTGAAGTGTTATGATAAATAGTTGGGAGAAAATATCTTCCTATTATTCATAAAAATCAACCAAAATGAAGAAATAAGAAACAAACCCAGGGTGTTTTAAATCTCTGAGATAATTTGCGAAAATCAGGCAATGCGGAAAATCCAATTTATCAAAATACGCTATGTAAAAATTTGTATAACATAATAAATTTAAATTCGCTGCTTTGCACAAAAATGCCGCGCAACCGCCCTATACACCGCTCAAAAAGATGCTAGCTTAATCCACGGTCCTGATTCCTTATAAATAAGGGCAGGCAAAAATTTTTAGGGAAACGCAAATCATGTCTCGCAAAAAAATCGCCCTCGTCGGCGCAGGTCAAATCGGTGGAACGCTGGCGCTGCTGGCCAGCATGAAAAATCTCGGTGACATCACGATGGTCGATATTGCCGAAGGCGTGCCGCAGGGCAAGAGCCTCGATATCGCGCAGGCTGCACCCGTCGAAGGCTTCGATGCAACCATGACCGGCAGCAATGATTACGCCGCCATGGCAGGCGCGGATGTAGTGATCGTCACCGCCGGCGTGCCCCGCAAGCCCGGTATGAGCCGCGACGACCTGATCGGCATCAACACCAACATCATCAAGAGCGTCGGCGATAACATCAAGAAACACGCGCCCAACGCCTTTGTCATCGTTATCACCAACCCCCTGGATGTCATGGTCGGCATCATGCAGGAAGTCACCGGCTTCAAGCATAACATGGTGGTGGGCATGGCTGGCGTGCTGGACAGCGCGCGTTTCCGTCATTTCCTTGCCGATGAATTCAAGGTTTCGGTCGAAGACGTTTCGGCCTTCGTCCTCGGCGGCCACGGCGACACCATGGTGCCGCTGACCCGTTATTCGACCGTTGCCGGCATTCCGCTGCCCGACCTCGTGAAAATGGGCTGGACGACGCAAGACAAGCTGGACAAGATCGTGCAGCGTACCCGCGATGGCGGCGCAGAAATCGTGGCGCTCCTGAAAACCGGTTCGGCTTTCTACGCACCCGCCTCGGCGGCGATTGCGATGGCGGAGAGCTTCCTGCTTGATAAACGCCGTGTGCTGCCCTGCGCCGCATACCTGAACGGCGAATACGGCATCAAGGGCCTCTATATCGGCGTGCCGGTCGTGATCGGATCGAAGGGCGTGGAAAAAATCATCGAAGTGACCTTCACGGGCGATGAAAAAGCCATGTTCGACAAATCGGTCGCCGCTGTGAAAGTACTGTGCGAGGCCGCCAAGAACATCAAGCCCGCCACGGCTGCGTAACAAGCATCATGGCGAAAAGTTTCGCACCGCCGACCTATTCCTCCGTTTCACCCTACATCATGGCTGTGGACGCGACGCGTCTTATCGCCTTTTTGAAGGAAACGGCGGGGGCGGAATTGCGGCGCGAACCCATGCGCCGCGACGACGGCAGCATCAAGCATGCCGAGTTGCAGCTTGGCGACACTGTCATCATGATATCGGATGCGACCGCGGAATACCCCGCGGGCAAATCCATGACCTACATTTACGTCAAGAACGTCGATGCGGCACATAAAACCGCGCTCTCGCTGGGCGCTGTCGAACTGATGCCGCCCACCGACTGCGACCATGGTGAACGGATGGGCGGCGTGACCGACCATTCGGGCAACCAGTGGTGGTTTGGCGAACCTATCAAGAAAACAGGGAAAGCAACATGAACATCCATGAATACCAGGCCAAGGAACTGCTGAAGGCGCGTGGCGTGCCCGTGCTGAAGGGTGGCGTCGCCTACACCGCCGAAGAAGCGGTCGAAGTCGCGAAAAAACTCCCCGGCCCGATTTACGTCGTCAAGGCGCAGATCCATGCGGGCGGCCGCGGCAAAGGCGGCGGCGTGAAAGTCGTGAAATCGATCGATGATGTTCGTGAAGCAGCAAAGAAAATGATCGGCATGCAGTTGGTCACGCACCAGACCGGCCCGCAAGGCCAGGAAGTGCGCCGTATTTATGTGGAAGAGGGCTGCGATATCGCCCGCGAACTCTACCTTGGCATCCTCATCGACCGCGCAACCAGCCAGGTAACCATCATGTCCTCGACCGAGGGCGGCATGGATATCGAGGAAGTCGCCGAAAAGCACCC
>JBBRVE010000110.1:0-8574 GCA_038247245.1 Bdellovibrionales bacterium
ACCACCCCCGCCTTGCGCGGGGGTCCAGAAGGCTGTCCAGCCGTCATATGACTCCATGATTCACGAGACGCGCAGACGCGCTTCTGGATGCCCGCGCAAGGCGGGCATGACGAGACTTTAGTATGTCACGCCGCAGCCTTCGTTTTCGGGATGGTGATTTTGGTGAAGCCGCGCTCGGTCGTCACGCGGTAGAATTCGTCGTATTGGTGCGGGTGGCAGACGTCGCGCATCTGTTCCTGCAATTGTTCCAGCACGGCGATGGTCGCCGGATTGGTTGGCATCTGTCTCATTTTATAAAACTCCCCTAAACTCCGGCTGCGAACTTATAGCGGAGCAGCGCCGCACTCAAGGGGCTATCGGCGGAATTTTATTGCGAAGAAAAGCAGCAATCGAATCGTGACACAAACTCTGGTGTCAGACCGCGCGCAACGGCACAAGCTTATCGCATGTTCATCTTGGCGATCGGGCGATACAGCAGCAGCCCTGCGATAAACCCGCCGATATGTGTCGTCCATGCAATCGCGGCGCCCGTGCCCGGCATGCCGAAGATGCCGAAGAACAGTGAAATCAGGATCCAGATGCCGATGAAGGGCAGCAGTTTGCTGTAACCTTCGCCCATCAGCCCGCGCCCATGCGCCATCATCAGCACGCCGCCGAACAATCCGCTGATGCCGCCCGACGCGCCGACCAGCGGCGACAGGTCATTGGGATGGAACCATGCGATATAGGCAAGATGCGTGAACGCGCCCGCAAGACCCGTGAGCACGAACAGCAGCAAAAACTTCCTGCCGCCGATTTCTTTTTCCAGCCCCGCGCCGAACGCCATCAGCGTGAAGACGTTCATGGCCAAATGCAGCCAGCCGCCATGCAGCAGCATATGCCCGAACGGCCCGATGACGGCGGCGATACGGTCGAGATCGCCCAGCGGCATGTCGGTGAAATAAAGCTGCGGCAGGAACGCGCCCAGTTGCAGCACCCTTTCCTTCATTTCCATCGGCAGTAATTCGAGGATGACGTGAATGAGAATCAGCAGGCCGGACAGGTATTTGGTCGCGGGCGGCACGTTCAGGATGGGTTCGGAATCCGGCTTCGGCGCGGCTTTGCGGGCGGCTTCCATGCCCTGCTTCATGCGCTCGATCTCGGCGCGTTCCGTCGGTGTCGGGAACTTGGCGATTTTCGGGTCATGTTCACCATCATCATGGTGGTTTCCGGTGCCATTCGTAGTTTTCATAACCGTTACCCGCTGGGGTTGCCTTTGTCTTGTGGGGGCGAGTATGCTCTGGGCAGAAATTGAATGCAAACGAGTCCCGCCTGTCGGGCTCAAAACACAAGGATATGTAAACATGACCTCCGCCGTGAAGCCCGCAACCGCCGCCGGATTGAAGCCCAACGACCTTGAAGCCCATTTCATGCCCTATACGCCCCAGCGGTCTTTCAAGAAAAAGCCCCGCATGCTGACCGGCGCGAAGGGCATGTATTACTATTCCGATGACGGCCGCGAGCTGATCGACGCTTCCGCCGGCCTGTGGTGCGTCAACGCCGGCCACAACCACCCGAAAATCGTGGAGGCCATCCGCAAACAGGCGGGCGAGCTGGATTACGCGCCCAACTTCGCCTTCGCGCATCCGCTGGCGTTTCAGGCTGCATCGCGCCTTGTGGCCGAAATGCCGGGCGATATCGACCATGTGTTTTTCAGCAATTCCGGTTCTGAATCGGTCGACACGGCCGTCAAAATCGCCATGGCCTATTGGCGGATGCGCGGCAAGGCGTCGAAGACGAAAATCATTGCCCGCGAACGCGCCTATCACGGCGTCAACATCTGCGGCACGACGCTGGGCGGCATTCCCGCCAACCGCAAGGTGTTTGCGGGCGCGATGATGCCGAATGTCGACTGGATCTGCCACACGCACGACATCGCATCGAACGCCTATTCAAAAGGCCTGCCCGAAAACCGCGGCATCGAATTCGCCAACAACCTTGAAGCCGTGATCCAGCTGCACGACGCCGACAACGTGGCCGCCGTGATCGTGGAACCCGTTGCGGGTTCGACCGGCGTGCTGGTGCCGCCGAAGGGGTATCTGGAACGCCTGCGCGCCATCTGCGACAAATACGACGTATTGCTGATTTTCGACGAAGTCATCACGGGCTGGGGCCGTCTGGGCAAGGCGACCGCCGCCGAAACCTTCAACGTGCTGCCCGACATGATCACCTCGGCAAAAGGCATCAACAGCGGCACCGTGCCGATGGGTGCAACATTCTGCCGCAAGAACATTTACGATGCGTTCATGCAGGGCGGTGAATTCGGCGTTGAATTCCTGCACGGCTACACCTATTCCGGCCATCCGCTTGCCTGCGCCGCCGCGATTGCGACGCAGGAAGTTTACAAGGAAGAAGGCCTGTTTGAAAATTCGGTGAAGATGGCGAAGGTCTGGGAAGACGCGCTGCATTCGCTGAAGGGCGCTGCGCATGTGATCGACGTGCGCAACATCGGGTTGATGGGCGCGGTCGAGATCGACCCCGGCACCACCCGCAAGCCGCCCGAAGAAATGAGCCGCGCATGGGAAATATTTGACAAGATGTATTGGGAACATGACGTCGTCTGCCGCTTCACCGGCAACGTGATCGCCATGAGCCCGCCCCTGATCGTGAAAGAAAGCCATATCGAGCAGATCGTGACCAAACTGCGCAAGGCGATCGAATCCGTGAAGTAAGGCGGAAGTGTTTGAAGAAAGAGGGGCAGGAAACTGCCCCTCTTTTTTTATCCGAACAGCAGCCTATCCATCCCGCGTATCAAGCCGTTCACTTTTGCCACGCGGCGAATGGCCAGCAGCGTGCCGAACACATAGGGGTCGGCATCGCCGCCCGCATCATGGCGGATCGACAGGCGTTCGCCGGGCAGGCCAAAAATTGTTTCAAAGGAGAGGTTGAAACCCGGCAGGCGCAGCGAATGCACCTGTGTGCTGCCAATCGTTGCGCCGCGCGCGTCGCGGTGGCCGACGGTATCGGCAACAGGCACATCCAGTTTATTCGCCGCGACCTTGGCCAGCGATTCCGCCAGTTCGCGTGTGGTGCCGCTGGGGGCATCGACCTTTTGCGAATTCGCATAATCGATGATTTCCCATGACGGCACATGTTCGGCCGCCAGCAGCGCGCAGCGTTTGGCAAGCGCGGCGGTCACCGAAAAATTTCCCGCCGCAATCACGCCCACGCCGTTGTCCAGCGCGCACTTCTCGATATCGGCATAATCATCCGCTGATAATCCGGATGCGCCGATGACAACATGGATTTTATGACCCAGCGCCGCCAGCACGCGCGCCTTCACCGAATCCGCGCGCGTGTAATCGACCAGCACATCGGGTTTCGCAGCTAATGCTTCATCCAGCGTCGCCACAACCGCAACATCGCTGCCGTCTAATTTCTGCCCAACTGTTTTGCGCGCAATAGCAGCGACCAGCTGCATGTCTTTGGATTGCAGCACGGCCTGCGCGACCGCGCTGCCCGTCCAGCCGGTTGCACCCGCGACACAGACGCGGATCATGCTGCGTCTTTCTGCGTTGACAGCCAAGGCGCGAAATCCAGCTCTTCCTCGATTTTTTTGCAGGCCTGCAGCAGCAGCGCGTCGCGCAGGTATCCGGCCGTCACCATCATGCCGGCAGGCAATCCTGATTTGGTCAGCCCCATCGGCAAGGATGCGGCGGGAAGCTTTGCAAGGTTGGCGGGATAGGTAAACGGTGTCCAGTCTTCCCACGGCTTGCCCTTGGCATCGTTCGGCATGTTGGTGCCGGTATCGAACGCCGCCATCGGCGTTGCGGGCGTTATCAGCAAATCATATGACGTCAGCAATTCCTTGAAATACGCGCCGATATCCATGCGGTCACGCTCCGCTGTTAAATATTCCTTGAGCGTCAGCCCGTCGCCGCGCTTGGCCCAATGCTGGAAACGCGGGTCGAGCAGTTTGCGCTGCTTCAACGGGAATTCGGCGACCGTATGGCTGGCGACCGCCATCCAATGGGTGTTGAACACCTCGATCAAGCCCGGCACGTCCAGCTTCACTTCTTCTACGATGCCGAGTTTTTTCAGCGCCGCAATTTTTTGCGCAAACACGTCGCGCACTTCCGGCACGGCGGAAATGCCGTTGATAGATGATGCAATGGCGATGCGCAGTTTCGGCAGCGGCGCATTCATCTGCTTCACGAAATTCTGCGCAGGCACCGGCAGCGCATGCCAGTCGCGCGCATCGTTGCGGCAGAGCGCGTCCAGCGCAACGGCGGCATCCGTCACATTGCGCGTGAGCGGCCCCGCCGACCACAGCGATGAAAACAAACCGGGCGGATAAGCGGGGATCAGGCCGGGGCTGGGCTTGAACCCGAACACGCCCGTGAAGCTGGCGGGAATGCGGATTGATCCGCCCGCATCCGATCCCAAGTTGAAAAAGGCCATGCCGGTTGCCGCCGCGACCGCAGCACCACCCGACGACCCGCCGCAGGTTTTGCGCGGGTTCCACGGGTTGCGCGTAACACCGGTTAAGGGACTATCCGTCACGCCCTTCACGCCGAATTCGGGCATCGTTGTCTTGCCCATGAAAATGCCGCCCGCATCGCGCAGCAGGGTGACGGCGGGGCTGTCGTCGCGCTGCGGCAGGCTGGTGGTGGTCAATGACCCCTGGCGGCTCGGCCAGCCTTTTACATTAAAGCTGTCCTTCACCGTGACGGGGATGCCGTCGAAGCTGCCTTTCTGCCCGCCCTTCATCCAGCGTTTTTCGGATGTTTTGGCGTTATGCAGCGCGGCGCGTTCATCCATCTGGCAGAGCGCGTTCAGGACGGGGTTATATTTCAGGACCTGTTTCAGGCAGGCTTGCGTGACCTCGACCGGCGAGAGCTTTTTCTTTTCATAGAGCGAGAGGATTTCGGGCACGGTCAGGCGCAACAGGTCGCTTGTCATTTTTCCAATGCTTTCAATTGTTTATGTCTAGTGAAGCTGGATTGAAGTGTGTTTAAAACAAGATATGATATAATAGGCAATGGTGCAAAGGCGCGTTTTCCCGTTTGGAAAGCGGCGCCGATTCATTTGGAGAGCTTGGCCCGTGAAAAAATTCCGTCTATCCCTGCTGGCAGCTGCCGCGATTGGCGTCGCCCTGTCGGCACAGGTTTTCGCCCAAGGCTATAGTGGCCTGATGCCCGACGACAAGCCCGCGCAATCAACGCAAAAAGGTGACGATACCTATGGCGGTATCGTGTCGCCCGCGCCCGGCACCAGACAACCGGACGAACCCGCAGGCTATACCGGCCTGATCCCGGGCAAAACAGACAAAGCGGCGGAAGCGGGGGAAGATCCGTATGACGCCGACCGCAAGCTGCGCGACAAGCCGGCGGCGAAAGTGAAATACAAAAAAATCGACAACCCGTTCGCGCCGAAAAAACTGCTGTCGAACAACAAGGTGTCATTCGGCGAAGCGCCAAAAATCACCTACAAGCCCGGCTATACCGGCGGCGATTTCCCGCTGACTGTCGACCAGTTGAAATTGCTGTCCACGCTCAGTGCGAACGGCATGGACTTCAACCGCCTGAACGCAAAGACCGAAGCACGCATCGGCCTGCCGCCCGGTACCAGCAAAATGCTGAATGCGCTGAAAACACCGCGCATCGACGGCATGCTGCCGCCTGAATTCGCAACCAAGGCGACTGTTGACGCCGTAATGCAGATTGTCAGCGAGCGCGAAGGCGATGACCGCCGCAAGGCCGCCGCCGCCGCCTATGACCGCCTGTCGGTAATGGCTGACGGTTTCCGCACCATGAATGCCGCACCGTCCAGCCTGTATGTGAAAATGGGCGCGTCCGACATGTACATCAAGGAGCGCGGCGAAGGCTATGGCAAGTCGCTGGACCGCCTGCAGGAAGCGATGGAAGCCCTGCAAAAAATCAAGAGAGGGGACTGAAATATCATGTCGTTCGTGCCTGTAAAACTTTCTATGGCGGCTATTGTTCTGGCGTTGCTGCTGGCACCCGCACCTTCCTTTGCGCAAGGCGGTTATGACGGCGTGATGGGCGCGCAAAAAGGCTCGAAATCGGGCAGCGACGTCCTGAGCGGCGGCGGCGGAGAAAGTTTCGAAGATGGCGGCGACAACGACAGCGCGGGTGATTCAGATGCCGGCGTCGGCGGCTTTGGCAGCGGCGCTGGTTTTGACGAGATGTATGCGGGCGGGGAAAACGCGGGGAAAGACCTTTATTCCTATGTCGGCAATGATAAATCCGCCCCCACGAACAAGCGCGATAAAATGGCGGCGGAAAGCCGCAAGAAACGCGACGAGATGGTCGCCAAGATGAAAGCCAACAGCGAAAAATTGCTGGCACAGCAAAAAGAGCGGGCCTGGAAAGCAACACATCGCGGCCAGGAATATCCCGGCGAAGAAGAAGCTTCCGATGAAGGTGGCGGCGGCGACGGTTCCGATACCGGCGGCGATATGTTCGGCAAGGACAGCGGCGGCGACGCGTTTGGTGATTCCGGCGGCGGCGACGACGGTGGCGGCGACAGCGATGGCGGCGGCGAATACTGATCGTTGCACGCAAGCCACATTTTTAAACTGATATGCTGATTATAATCTTGCGCAATTGCAGGACGCGCAAAGCAATTTACATTCTTGCTAAGTTGCAGGGCGTGCAGCGCAAATTATAATCTTGCTAAGTTGCAGGGCGTGCAGCGCACGACTTCATCGTCTTTTGTTTCATAGAACATGATCACACCGCGCTCGATTGCTTCGTCGAGGTAGTCCTTGCGCAAATCTTTCAGCACGGCAGAATTGCCGGCGGCTGTGATCAGCACATCACGCGGGCTGTCGGTCGATACGCGGAACTGCACGGGAATTTCGACGCCGCAATCAAATACTTTTGTCTTTGGCACAAGGATGGTCACGCCGGTGCGCGCGCCAAATACGACTTCATATTTTTTAATGATTTCAGCCTCTTGAACAGCCATGCAACCCTCTTTTACCCCTATACTTTACCTGAGTCTGTCTTAACAAATGGTTTTCAGCTATGGTGGTGACCATGGAAATTTCAGGCAAAATCATGCTGATGGGTCTGCCCGCCGCGCTCCAGAAGGCGCTGGCGGCGCAATTCGACGGCATGGATGTGCTGACCGATAACGCAGACGACGCCATGCTGGTTATTTGCGGCAATAGCCACCCGCCAGAGCGCCGCGCTGGCGTGCCGGTATTGCCGATCCGCCATGACAAGCCGCAACGCCTGGGCGCGCTGCTGCGGCAGGCGCGGCAGATGCTGGACGAACCGGCGCTGTACCTCGATGCGTTTAAAATCGGCCCCTATGATTTCAGCCCGCAGGAAAAGACGCTGGCAAAATCCGGCAGCGACGATATCCAGCTGACCGACAAGGAAGTGGATATTCTTGTCCATCTGGCGCGCCAGTCACCCACAGCCGTGATGCGCGAAGATTTGTTGAAGGATGTGTGGCGATATCAGGAAGGCGTGGATACGCATACGCTGGAAACGCATATCTATCGCCTGCGCCAGAAGATGGAAGAGGTTGCGGATGTGCCGCAAATCCTTGTGACCGACGGGCGCGGTTACAAGCTTCATCTATAAAATAGATATCAGGGTTTTTGTACCGTTTGCGCGGGCGCGGCCGGATCGCTTTCCTGCGCGTAAGCCTCGGGCGAAATCGCGAACCCGCCGGGCGGCGGTGCCGCTTCGGCAAACATCGGGCGTGGCGGCTCTGGCTGTCCCGCGCCGCGTGCCCAGACGGGCAGCACGCCGGTATAGCCCATTTCCAGCACGTCCATCACCTTGGTCAGGTAGCCCTTGGACTGCTGCAGGTCTTCAAGTTTCAGGCCGGCGAAACCGCGCTGGCCGTTGCCACCCGCCATGTTGGGGACATAGAGGTAAATCGTGGTGAGGCGCTGGTGCTCTTCCAGCGCGGAGGCGTGCTGCGTCACATCGGCGATATCGCGGTACCAGACGCGGCCGCGGCGGCGGTTCAGGTACCAGTGGAAATACTGGAAGTCCATATAGTCTTCATAGAAGTTATACAGCGTGCGCTGGAAGGCGCGCTTTTTCAGTTCGTAAAACAGCGGCGGCAGGCCTGCGATGCTGACGACCATGTAAAAACCGAACACGCCGAACAGGCCGAAGTAACGGTCGAGACCGACCAGCGCGAAAAGGATGTAGGTGAGGAACCCAGCCGCCACGGTGACCACCAGAAAGCCCAAAGCCGTCACGATCAGCGACTGAACCATGGTCAGGCCGGGGTCGAAATGCGGGCGGATGGACAATAGGGGGCGCTTTTTTTCCATGCGTCAGTATCCTACTCCCGGCATGAATTCTCAATAGCTTCTTTATAATCTGCATAGCCGGCGCGACGCGTATATTTTCATAGGCGGGAAATATTCATGATCGCGCGGTCATGAAACCGCATTTTGGTAAACAGGCGGACGCGGCGGATGCCGAGGCCGCGCGGGCATCCGAAGACGTTGTAATGCTGTCGCTGGGTGCGCTCCGCGCGCTGGTACAAGAAGAAGACAGCCTGCAGGCCGAGGCACAGGAACTGCTGCGTAAGCTTTCC
>JBBRVE010000111.1:0-8501 GCA_038247245.1 Bdellovibrionales bacterium
AGAAATCTGGCGCGACACCGATGGCAAGGCCGATGTGCTGATCTCCGGCGTCGGCACGGGCGGCACGCTCACGGGTGTGTCGCAGGCGTTGAAGGCCAAGAAACCGTCGTTCCGCACCGTTGCGGTGGAACCGACCGACAGCGCGGTATTGTCCGGCAAGCCGCCAGGCCCGCATAAAATTCAGGGCATCGGCGCGGGTTTCGTGCCGGGCGTGCTGGATGTGAAACTGATCGATGAAATCATCACCGTCAGCAACGACGACGCCTATGCCATGATGCGCCATGTGGCCAAAACCGAAGGCATTCCCGTCGGCGTATCATCCGGCGCCGCCATCACCGCCGCGCTTGCGGTCGGCAAACGCCCCGATATGGCCGGCAAGATGATTGTCGCCATTATCCCCAGCATGGCGGAGCGTTATTTGTCGCTGCCGCCTTTCAAGGACCTTGAAGGATGATCGAATACGATATTTTCATCGCCGCCCCGCGCAACACCGTCTGGGAATTCCTGACCCGCCACGACCATATCCAGCAATGGTGGGGCAAGGGCGTCAACCTGCATGTACAGGAAGGCGGCGCATTGACCGAACCATGGACCGCCAATAACGGCGTGCAGCACTCCACCCGCGGATCGGTCACCGCCATCGAAAATAATGCGCGCCTGCAATTGAACTGGGTGGATGACGGCTGGCCCGGGCCGACGCGCGTTGAATTCCTGCTGTCGCCCTATAACGACGGCACGAATGTCTATATGTGCCATTCCGGCTGGGATATTTTTTCCGACCAGCAGCGCGCCGAACTGGTCGAGCAGCACCGCGCGGGCTGGCGGCAGCTGATGGACAATTTCAAATCCTACTGCCTGAAAACACGCTGACAGAAAAAAGCCCCATCGCGGCAGCGACGGAGCTCTCTTCCTTGTTCAAGAAGCTTGTTGGTTTATCAGCCTAGACGCTGCGTTTGCACCGGCGCAGGTTTCGGCGCAGGTTTCGCCGTGACCTTTGCTTTGGCAGCAGGATCAGCCGATGCGTTGAAATCCGCAGCAGATGCCTTTGCGCCCAGCGTCGACGGCGCAGCGTCGTCATTGGCGGGAGCCGCGAATTTCTGCTCCTCCGCCTTTACCTTCGCCCAGTCGCGTGCGCCGCGGTAATCGCTGATCACCTGTTTCAGCGCGTCGCCGAACATGCCGCCGACTTTCTTGAAGAAACCAAGCGCGGGTTCACGCCAGTCTTTCTTCGCGGCAACAGTCGCCGCGCCGCCGATTGCGGCAACAGCGGACAGCAGCGGTGCTGCCGTCACGATTGCGGCCACAACGGGAAGCACGAACCATGACGCGACGGCAGTGCCGCCCAATAGCGCATATGATCCAAGCCGGCCAAGTTTGCCGGATGCTTCGGTTTCGGGGGTCTCGGGAGTAAATGCCATCAATTGTGCCTTCTATTTTGTTGATCCACGCCCTCCTTGTGAAGGGTTGACTAAGTCTAGGAACAAAGAGCCAATATGTCAATTTTGTGAACAGCGTTAAGCCATATTACTAAATAATAACAATGACTTAAGATATGGGGTGCAATAGTAACACAAATGCTGAAAGTGAGCAAAATACCCACTTCCAGCATTCGAATCGCGTGTCCTGATTCTCGTGTTTTTTACGGCTGCGGCGGCTTTGGCGCGTTCACCAGTTTCGGTGTCTCCACGGCGGCTACGGGCGCAACTTCGGGCTTCGCGGCATTGTTGAAACCGGGCTCGACCGTTGCATTCTTAAACGTGCTGGTCGCGCGCTCGATCGACTCTTTTTTCTCGTTGGCTTTGCGCTCCTTGCGCGCATTCCACCAGTTTTTCACGCGGCCGAAATCTTCCGACACATGCGAAACAAGGTCCTGGCCGAAGTTCAGCAGCTGGTCGCCCAGTTTCTGGAAGTTATTGCGGCCTTTTTCGGTGGTCGCGTAATACGCCAGGCCAACAGCACCCACAACCGATACGATCGGGAAGGTCAGCGTCATGCCAAGCGCCCAAAGCGCGGTGGACAGCGTGCCAGCGCCGGCAAGGTAAGTGGTGGTTTTTTCTGCGCGTTGGTGGTTTTTGTTTTCTTCAGACATTGAGACCCTCTTTTTTGAAATAATCGGCGGTTAAAACGGGCTCCATAATACGTCCGGAGCCTGACAAGTCAAGGGTTTAGCGCATGATTTTTCCCTGATATTACAGGCTATTGCGCAGGCGGTAGAATCCCTTTAAAAATTGTCTATGCAAAATGCATCCTTGGAAATTCCGGCGGTCGAAACGCCCGAAACTGCACCTGCGGCTCCCGTCGCGGCAACGCCTGTAACACAGGCGGCTACGCCAATGATGACCCAATATCACGCCGTGAAAGAACAGCACAAAGACTGCCTGCTGTTCTACCGCATGGGCGATTTTTTTGAATTGTTTTTCGATGATGCGATCACCGCCGCCGCCGCGCTCGATATCACGCTGACCAAACGCGGCGCGCATAACGGCGGCGAAATCCCGATGTGCGGCGTGCCATGGCATGCGCACGAAGCCTACCTCGCCCGCCTGATAAAACTGGGCCACAAGGTTGCGATCTGCGAACAGGTTGAAACCCCCGCCGAGGCGAAACAGCGCGGCGGTTATAAAGCACTCGTGCGCCGCGACGTCACCCGCGTCGTCACTGCCGGCACATTGACCGAAGACACGCTGCTGGAAAAGAACGCGAACAATTACCTCGCCGCGCTTGCCGAAATTGCGGGTGCCATCGGCATGGCGTGGCTGGACCTGTCGACCGGCGATTTCACGCTGCAGCCCGTGTTGCCCCGCGACCTTGGCGCGACGCTGGGCCGCGTCGGCGCGAATGAAATCCTCGTCCCTGAAAAAATGACGCAGAACGAAGCGCATTTTGAAGTCTTCGCCGATGTGCGTAACAAATTGAGCGTACAGCCCGGATCGCGCTTCGATGCCGAAAACGCGCGCCGCCGGCTGGAGCAAATGTTTGGCGTCGCCACGCTCGAAAGCTTCGGCGGTTTCAGCCGCGCGGAAATCGCGGCGGCGGGCGCGCTGATCGATTACGTCGAACTGACGCAAAAGGGCAAGTTCCCCCGCCTCTCCGCCCCGCGCCAGCTTGCGCTCGGCTCCGTCATGGAAATCGACGCAGCCACGCGCCGCAACCTTGAACTCACCCACACCATGACGGGGGAACGTGCGGGCAGCCTGCTGCACACGATCGACCGCACCATTACGGGCGCGGGCGCGCGCCTGCTGGCAAAACACCTTGCCATGCCGCTGACCACGCCGCCCGAAATCCACCGCCGCCTAGATATGGTCGAACATTTTTTCACGCGCCCCGATTTGCGCCTCGACACGCGCGGGTTTTTGCAGCGCTGCGCCGATATCGAACGCTCGCTCGCGCGCCTCAGCCTCGACCGTGGCGGGCCGCGTGATCTGGCCGCCATCCGCGATACGCTCGGACAGACCGTGCAGCTGTTCCACCTGATCCTGAAAAGCGCCAGCTCCCTGCCCGCCGGATTGAATGATGCCCTTGATGTTTTAAAACTCTGGGGTTCGCATCATCCGCTGATCGACCAGCTGGAACGCGCATTGGCGCAGGACATGCCGGTGCTGGCCCGCGACGGCGGTTTCATCGCGCATGGCTATTCGCCGCGTCTTGATGAACTGCGCATGTTGCGTGACGACAGCCGCCAGCACATCGCCCGGCTGCAGGCCGAATATGTGCAGGCGACCGGCGTAAACACGCTCAAGATCAAGCACAACAATGTCATCGGTTATTTTATCGAAGTCACGACCATGAACGGTGACAAGCTGTTCGGCGATACAGGACGTTTCATTCACCGCCAGACCATGGCGAATGCCGCGCGCTTCACGACTGTTGAACTGTCCGAACTGGAACGCAAGATTTCCGAAGCCGCCGAAAAATCCCTCGCGCTTGAGCTTGAACTTTTCGCGCAACTGTCGAAGGAAGTGATGGCGCAGGCCGAAATCATTGCTCGTACAGCGAATGCCCTCGCCGCTATCGACGTCGCGGCGGCGCTTGCCGAATATGCGGCGCGCAATAATTGCGTGCGCCCGCTCGTTGATGAAACCCTGGCGTTCGATATCAAAGGTGGACGTCATCCGGTCGTGGAATTTGCGCTGAAACGCCAGAACGCGGAATTCATCGCGAATGACTGCACGCTGGCCGATACCTCGCGCCTGTGGCTGCTGACCGGCCCGAACATGGCTGGTAAATCGACCTTCCTGCGCCAGAATGCGCTGATTGCGCTCCTCGCCCAGATGGGCGCGTATGTGCCCGCGACCTCCGCCCATATCGGCGTGGTCGACCGTTTGTATAGCCGCGTCGGCGCGGCGGATGATCTGGCGCGTGGCCGTTCCACCTTCATGGTCGAAATGGTCGAAACCGCGACGATCCTCAACCAGTCGTCCTCCCGCTCGCTCGTCATCCTCGATGAAATCGGGCGCGGCACGGCGACGTTTGACGGGTTGTCCATCGCCTGGGCCTGCCTTGAATATCTGCACGAGGTGAATAAATCGCGCGCGCTGTTCGCAACGCATTACCACGAATTGACGACGCTGACAGAAAAGCTGAAAAACCTCGCCTGCTTCACGATGAAGGTGAAGGAATGGAAAGACAGCATTATTTTCCTGCACGAAGTCGCCCCCGGCACCGCCGACCGTTCCTATGGCATCCATGTGGCGAAGCTGGCAGGATTGCCGCCCGCCGTGATCGAGCGCGCGGAAGCCGTGCTGAAGACCCTCGAAAATCCGAAAGACGGCAAGACGTCGAAAAATGTCGGCGCGGAACTGCCATTGTTTAGTGTCGTCCCGAAGGCCGTACCCGCGAAACCCTCCGCAGCGGAGGAAGCTTTGCGTGCCATCAACCCCGACAGCTTGTCACCGCGCGAGGCTCTGGACGCGCTTTATGCGCTGAAGGAAAAACTAGCGGACAAGAAAAACTAGTTATTTCGAGCGCGGAAACACGAAAAAACGCAGCAGCACGAAATTGACAGCCAGCCCCGCCGCCACGCCGCAGCAGAGCGAAAACATCCGCGCGATAAATCCGCCGGGCAGCAGCGCAAGTAAAGTGCAGAACACGCCGTAATTGATCGCGGCGGCGAACAGCTGGCAGGCGACGAAGGCAGCGGCCTGCTGATGCGTCTTGGCGGGCTGGACGGCATCGGTGAAAGTAAAATTTTTATGGAGTAGATATGTGACGCCAATCGCGAGCGTCATGGATAATCCGCGCGCGGCATAAACCGACAGGTCACAAAAGATGAAAAGTTCAAGCAATGCAGCATCGACGATAAATCCCAGCCCGCCCACCAGCAGGTAGCGCAGGAAACTGGGCCCGAGCCGCCGCAGCAGCGGGATGCGGTTGAGGAGGTCTAGCGCCTGACGTTCAGATAGCATAAATGCCGCGCCTCGCGGTAAGAGCGCGCCACGCCATTAAGGACAAGCCCCGCCACGAACAGTAGCGTCGCCAGCGTGCCGATGGCACTGGCCAAAATCGCGGTCGGCTGCCGCGACACCAAACCCGTATCGAGGTATTCAAGGATCACCGGAATGCCAAGGCACAGCGACAGCGCCGCCAAAAACAGCGAAATCAGGCCAAAGAACATCATCGGGCGCATGTCTTTGTACAGCAGCGCAATCGTGAACAGGATGCGGAACCCGTCGCGGAAAGTGCGCAGCTTGCTGAACGACCCTTCAGGGCGCTCGCCATAGGGCGACGGGATTTCGACGAAAGGCAGGCGTTGTTCCAGGGTGAACACGCTCATTTCCGTTTCGATTTCAAAGCCAGCGCTGTGCGCCGGAAATGATTTTGCGAAGCGGCGCGAAAACGCGCGGTAGCCGGAGAAAATATCCTGCATCCCGCGACCGAACAGCCCCGCCACGATCAGGTTGAACATCAAGTTGCCGAGTTTATGGCCGGGCGGGAATGATTCATCCTTGCCCTTGCGCACGCCGCAGGCCATGTCGTTATGGCCGTTCAGGATCGCATCGACCAGCAGCGGCGCGGTTGCGGGGTCGTAGGTCGTGTCGGCGTCCAGCATCAGGTAAACATCGGCATCGACATCGGCGAACATGCGGTAGACGACGTTGCCCTTGCCCTGCAGCTTCACATCGCGCACCTCGACGCCTTCCTTGCGCGCGAGGTCGCCGGAGCCGTCTTTCGAATTGTTGTCGAACACGATGATGCGGGCACCCGGCATCGCGGCGCGCATCTGCCGGATCACAGGCACGATCGTCAGCGCCTCGTTGTAGCATGGCAGGACGATGGCGATATCAGGCTGGCTTTTGTCGGTCGAAGCAGTCATCGCACACCCCGGTTGATGCGGTGAAATGTCAGGCGGTCGCCTGCCCCGACACTTTGCGACAATGGCGGGTGAAAATCAATTTTCTTGTCGCCGGCAAGCCGCTGGAGATATTCAAAAAATTGCGTATATCGCATTTATTTCTTGACTTTTATCCATAATTAAGGTAGTATGAAAATAATGAAAGGAGGCTGCCTTGATCACCAAAACGCTGAAAACCCTGCTCCGGCAAGCCTTCCAGATTATCAAGACAGTTTTGATTTACTTGCGTTTGAAGACGGCGGTCGGCGGCGCGATGATCGGGCCGCGCGGTGCTTCCGCCGGGCCTTTTTGCACAGGCACGGGTTCTTCGCGCCCCACTGCCGACATCGTGTCGCCGTCGAAGGTGCGGGAAATGCGCATAATGGCGCTCGGTTTATCAGGCCTGTCGGCGGCGCGTTTCAGGACAAGCCGGATGCCGCCATTCTGTTTCGCCGATACGCTGTCGATCTGCCAGACGCCGTTGCTGGCCTTGGCGAAGGCATCGGTCAGCGTTTCACGCAGGAAGATTTTTTCGCCGGGTTTCAGGAAATCAGGTATGCGGCCCGGAATTTCGGCGACGCGTTTTGCGTCGTATTCCATTTCCAGCCCGCTTTTGAAACGCAGGTATAAAACATCATCACGCGTGATGCGGCCATTGACCACAGGGCGTTCCAAGGACAAATCCTTCACAACCTGTTCCGCGCCGTCAACAGACAGCACAGCGCCACGGAAAATGAATGATGGGATTTCGTCGGGTTTCATTTCAATCGATCAGTCCCCTCCCCCGCGCAATGCGGGAAAGGGGATAATGGGTTATGCCGGCTTCAGCGGGTCGTTGCCGGTTTTCTTCGGAGCCGCAGGAATATTGTCGTTTTCGGCGGCCAATGGCGGCTCGGGCGGCTGCACCGGCGCGGCTGCGTTGAAATCGGCGGCGGGTGCCAGCGGTTTCTGCGGCAGGTACGGGCCGTATTCTTTTTCCAGCGACGTGTAATAGAGCTTGAGCGAACGGATCTGCGTATCGGTCACTTCGGCCCATTTGTCTTTTTTCTTGGGGTCGAGACGGTCTTGCTCGATGCGGTCCAGTTCACGGCGCGCTTTTGCAACGGTCATCCACGGCACATCGCTGTTGGTGTCGAGGATATGGTTGGCGATGAAACGCTTCATTGCTTCCTGTTTTTCAAGCGGCAGTTCTTCGGGCGCGTTTTCATACACGACGCGGCCGGCGAATTTCACAAAGCGCGTGATGTTTTCGTCTTCCTTGATCTCTTCGACAAAGCGTGTGCGGAAGTTGGTAACGAGGGTTGCGGCCTCTTTCCATGATGGCGCGTCGCGGAATTCCTTCATCCACGCATCCAGCTTCACTTGCGTTTCGGCGGTGGGAGCTTCATGCAACAGTTCTTCGGGCTGGACGGTCCAGCTGGGCGTTTTCGCGGGGCGCGCTTCTTTTGCCAGCTTCGCCGCTTCCTGGATGTTTTCGAGGAATTGCGGGTTTGCCTTGATGAGCGCGGCGCGGTCGTTCGCCAGTTTCTCGTCAAAGCCTTTGGGCAGCACTGCTTCAGACAGGTCAATCGGCATCAGGATCGGCTGCTGCGTCTTGCGCACAAGGCGGAATGCGCTGACGGGGTCAGGTTGGCCTTTCGGTGCTTTTTTCGACTGGTCGAGAATGACCTGTTTCAATTCATCGACACTCATCGAAAGGTAAGGCTTCGGATCAAGGCTGAGGTCGAACATGATCTCTGTCACGCCGCTGCCGTTGCGTGCGCCGAGCGAGGTGACAACGGCTGCGTTTTTGTTGCCGAAAGAAAATGCCGTATGCGTGAAAACCGCGTTTTCCTTTACGAAGGCGTCAACACCCTCGACCGATGCGGTTTTCGTCAGCTGTTCCCACAGCAGCGGCGCGGATTTTTTCACAAGCTTGGCAACGCCGAGCGTTGCCTTGATATCGTTCATCGCGTCATGCGCGTCTTCTTCGGACAGGCCAACATTGTTCTGGCGGGCGACCACGCCAAGCTTCACACTGGGCGCGCCGTTGGCGTTTTTCTGGGTCAGTTTCAGCAGTTCGGGCATATAGGCCGATGCCGCCTGCACCGCGATCATGACGTCGAAGCGGCTGTTGCTCTGGCCGTTGGACGGGTTCTTGGCCGACAGCATGGTGCTGTCCAGCAGG
>JBBRVE010000112.1:0-8346 GCA_038247245.1 Bdellovibrionales bacterium
GCGCCCCATACCACAAATGTCCAGTTTGCACCGTGCCACAATCCGCCCAGCATCATGGTGGCCAGTAGGTTCGCATAGCGCCGGAATGCGCCTTTTTTATTTCCGCCCAGCGGGATGTAAAGGTAATCGCGCAGGAAACGCGACAACGTAATATGCCACCGCCGCCAGAACTCGACGATATCGCGGGATTTGTACGGCGAAAAGAAGTTAAGCGGCAGCCTGATGCCAAACATCGCGGCAATCCCGACTGCCATATCCGAATAGCCCGAGAAGTCGAAATAAATCTGTAGCGTATAGGAAAGACCGCCCAGCCATGCCTCAATAAGCGTCAGCGAATTGCCAAGCGCGGCTGAGATAAAGACGGGATCGGCGATGTCGCCCATATGGTCGGCAATGGCGACTTTCTTAAAAAGTCCGATGATAAAAACGGTCAGCCCCATTGTGAACATATCACGGCGTTGCGCCTTGGTCGGGTCGTTCAGGAATTGGGGAATAACTTCCTTGTGATGCACGATTGGCCCCGCAATCAGCTGCGGGAAAAATGTGATGAACAGAGCGTAATGCAGGAAGTTCGGTTCCTGCGTTTCACGACGATAGCTATCAACAAGCCATGCGATTTTCTGGAACGTGAAAAATGAAATCCCGAGTGGCAGGATTATTGACGGGATATCGTAATGCCCGCCCGCCATGTTGAGCGTCGAGAAAAAGAGACCGGTATATTTATAATAAAACAGCGCCGACAGGTTAGCTGTGATACCCGCGATCAGCAAATTCCTGCGTTTTTTCTTGCTCCATGGTTTTTGCGCCAGCATCATGCCAAGCGCATAATTCGCCGCCATCGAGACAAGGACGATCAGTAAGTATACCGGCTTGAACCAGCCATAGAAAAACAATGATGCCGCAACAAGCCAGAGCAAGGTGATTTCACGATTTGCATGTTTTTGCAGCAGACGGAAAACCGCCCATGTGATCGGCAGGAAAACGGCGATGAAGGGCCACGAACTGAAAAGCAAGGCAATACCCTATTCCGTGACACGAAAAAGCATTAGGCCCGTGGTGACCGCAGCAGCAGCACTCGTCACCAACAACACGTTGCCAAGGATAAAGCACAGCGTCACCGCACGCGAAAATTGAAGTGGCGACTGTTCGCGCAAAATATCGCTACGTATGCCGGGGGCGATGCCCGTACGCAATGCGGCACGCGCCATTTCGCTAGCGCCAAAACCAGCGATGCCAATCAGTATGATTGTCAGGCAGGCAACGCCGAATGCGAGTGTGGCACCAATCGTCAAGGTTACACCAGCCGTGACTGCTCCACCGCCGCCTTCACAAATGATGTGAACAACGGATGCGGCTCGAAGGGTTTAGACTTCAACTCGGGGTGGAACTGCACGCCGACGAACCACGGATGATCCTGCAGCTCGACAATTTCAGGCAGTTTGCCATCGGGCGACATACCACAGAACATCAGGCCGGCATCCTCCAGCTGTTTCTTGTAGGTCATGTTGACTTCATAGCGGTGGCGGTGGCGTTCGGAAATATCGGTCGTGCCGTAAATCTGGTTCACCAGCGATCCGGGCGTCAGTTTCGCGGGATATGCGCCAAGGCGCATCGTGCCGCCCATATTGCCGCGATCATCGCGTTTTTCCGTCTCGTTGCCCTTCAGCCATTCGGTCATCAGGCCCACGACCGGGTTTGCGTATTTTCCCAGTTCGCTTGAACCCACATCATTCAGGCGCGCCACATCGCGGGCAACCTCGATCACCGCCATTTGCATGCCGAAGCAAATACCGAAATAGGGAATTTTATGTTCGCGCGCGTATTGCACGGCCTTGATCTTGCCTTCCGTGCCACGCTCGCCGAAGCCGCCCGGCACCAGAATGCCATCGACGTTTTCCAGCAGGTGCAGGCTTTCATCTTTTTCAAAGACTTCGGAATTCAACCAGCTAAGGTTAACTTTGACGTTATTCGCAAACCCGCCATGCGTCAGTGCCTCGGCCAGCGATTTATAGCTGTCGAGCAGCGACGTGTATTTGCCAACGATGCCGATGGTCACTTCGCCTTCGGGATGAGCGATCTTGTGCGCGATAGATTCCCATTTTGACAGGTTCGGCGCAGGCGCGCTCATGTCGAAATAGCGCAGCAGCTGCTCATCAAGACCTTCTTTATGATAGCTGACTGGCACGTGATAAATGCTGGGCACATCCAGCGCGGGAATAACGCATTCTTTCTTGATGTTACAGAACAGCGCGATCTTGTGGCGTTCCTCGATGGGAATTTCGCGGTCTGCACGCACCAGAAGGATCGAGGGCTGGATACCCACCGACAGCAATTCCTTGACCGAGTGCTGGGTAGGTTTCGTTTTCAACTCGCCTGCCGTCTTGATATACGGCATCAGTGTGACATGGATGAACAGGGCGTTACGCAGGCCGACTTCGTTACCGAACTGGCGAATAGCTTCAAGGAATGGCAAGCTTTCGATGTCGCCGACAGTGCCACCGACTTCGCACAACACAAAATCGGCATCGCCATTGTCGTTGGCGATGAATTCCTTGATCTCGTTTGTGATGTGCGGAATGACCTGCACGGTACCGCCGAGGTAATCGCCTTTGCGTTCTTTTTGCAGCACGTTCCAGTAAATGCGGCCGGTCGTGATGTTGTCGGTCTTGCGCGCAGGCACGCCTGTAAAACGCTCGTAATGGCCGAGGTCGAGGTCGGTTTCCGCGCCGTCATCAGTCACATAGCATTCGCCATGTTCATAAGGGCTCATCGTGCCGGGATCGATGTTCAGGTAGGGGTCAAGCTTGCGCAGGCGCACCTTGAAACCACGTGCCTGCAAAACAGTGCCGAGCGCGGCCGATGCGAGACCTTTGCCAAGCGAAGACACCACCCCGCCCGTGATAAAGATATAACGTGGCATGGCGTGCTCCCCTGTGTGGCTCGGTTACTTTTTCGTTTTTTTGGCCGGCTTTTGCGAAGGCTCGTCGATTTTCTTTTCTTCGGCGGGCGATTTCGTCGGTTCTTCAACAGCAGGCGCTTTTTCTTCGCCGGGGATCGGGGCGTCAGGCGCCTCTTCCTTCTTCGGCTCGACAGCGGTCTGCTCCGTTTTCTTGGGATCGGTTTCGATATCCAGGATGCTCTTATGCGCCGGGCGATGCGTTGCGGTAATGGCAAGGATCAGGCTGGTCATGAAGAAAATGCCCGCGAGGATTGTGGTGGCGCGCGTAAGGCCATCACCCGTGCGGCGCTGTGCCATCAGGTTCGACATCGAACCGCTGTTGCCCATGAACCCGCCGGATTCAGACGGCTGGATCAGGATCGTGATGATGATCGCCAGCGTGACGATCAGATGGATGACAAGAATAACGGCAGAAAGTGTTTCCATGGCAGTACGAATTCCGCTTCTATTATGGGAATTATTATGGCTGGCTTACCGAGGGAGATATCTAGAGCAAATCCCGCCAAAAAACCAGAGGGTTTTTAAGGCTTCTTCGCTTCGCGCATTTTATAAAACTGGTCGGACCAGGTGTTTTTATACTGGATGCGCAGGTAATTACGCTTGGCAGACCAGTCCTCGACCGGTTTGGGGGTGTAATTGGGGTCGGCCTTGCCCTTGTCACCGCTGCGGCACAGGGTCAGGTTAACGGCACGATCACTGTTGCTGCTTTCTGTTTCGATAGCATCAAAGCCGGCAAGGTCAAATTCTTCTTTCGTGAAGATTTTATATGCATAGCGTAGCGCCTCGTAACGGGTGATCAGGTCGGTCATCACATTCACGCCGACAGATGAGTCATCGCAACGTTCCGCATCGGCGATTGCAACGATTTCGTAGTTCATCAATGCCTTCAAAGCCATCATGCCAGCCTTGTTGAATTCCGACATCTTGCCAAGTGCCTGTGCAGTCTGCGCCTGACGCTGCTGCAGGTCCGACAGGAAAAGGAAATAGAACACGTTGAATTTGGTTTTATCGGTCAGGCCAAACGTATTATCGACCAGCCATTGCACGGCAACGGCTGCTTCATTGATGCCGCCGTTTTGCAGACCGTAATCAATGGTGCTGCGGACTTCATCACTGCCGCCCTTATAAGCGGCTGCGTTGAGCGCCTGATAAAACAGGTCGCCACGCATGCCGTTCTCCCGTGCGATCGCCATGAGCGGGTCGGCTTTGGGTGCCTCGGTCTTAACATCAGTTTTTTGTGCCAGCGCAGGCTGCGCGGCGGCGATGCTGAAAAACACGAGTGCCAGTGCGAAAATACGGATCATTGTCCCATCCCTTTTGTTGAGCAATCTTATTGGACAAAGCTTTTATTTTCAAGGCAATGTCACAAGCCGCCATCCGGTATTATGTTAGGCGGCGGAGGCAATTGCCAAAAACTCTTCGGCCTTCAGGCTTGCGCCACCAACCAGAACGCCATCGACATTCGGCAGGTGCAGGATTTCGGCGGCGTTGCTGCCCTTGACCGAACCGCCATATAGGATCTTTGCCTTCACGGACGATTTATCACGGATCAGGGCGTGGATGCCCTTGATGTCATCGGTCGACGCAACCTTCCCCGTACCGATTGCCCAGACGGGCTCATAGGCGATGACAGTGTTTTCCGGTGTTGCACCTGCCGGTACAGATTCCGCCAGCTGTTTCGACACAACTTCGTTTGCTCGGCCTGCTGTGCGTTCTTCGTCGGTTTCGCCAATGCAAATGATGGCGACAAGGCCTGCGTCATAGGCCGCCTTCGCCTTTGCCGCGACATCAGCGCTGGTTTCCTTGTGATATTGGCGGCGTTCTGAATGGCCGACGATCACATAGCCGCAGCCAAGATCCTTCAGCATCTGTGCCGATACGTTGCCCGTGAATGCGCCGGAGGCCTGTGCATGACAGTCCTGTCCGCCGGTTTTGACTGCCGAACCCTTGAGCCACCAGCCGCAAGCCTGAACCAGCGTTGCGGGTGGACATAATACCATCTCGAATTTATCCGATACTGCCGATTTAAGGGCTTCAACGCGGGGTTGGCTATCAGCCATTAACCCGTTCATTTTCCAGTTACCCACAATCAGTTTGGTGCCAGACATAATAAATACCCTCTTTGATGACGTTAAAGCCTTGACATTCTGGCCATAAAGCTGTGGATTATCAAGGCATTTTAGAACTCTTTGGAGAATATGACAGATGCTGAAGCAGATGCGGTCCGGTGCCCACTCGATTGTCCTGAAATTTTTGCTGTTCGGACTGCTGCTGCTGGCCTTCGTCGGCCTTGCGCTGATGGATTACCGCGGCATGCTGAGCGGCAATTACCAGTCGAGCAATGTGGCGACGATTGATGGCGAGAAAATCACCACGGTCGAATTCGAACAGCTGATGCAGCAGGCCCTGCGCCGCCAGAAGATGTCGACCGAAGAGGCTTATAAAAGCGGCTATCCCGCACAATACCTGCAAAATGAAATCAACAGCCGCGTCCTCACCAAGAATGTGCGTGACCTCGGCCTGATCGTCAGCAACGAAGAAGCGGCGAAACAGCTGCAGGTGATGATCTCCCCCCTCACCGCGCAAGGCATGGACAAAAAGGAAGCGCTACAGCGCATGCTCTATAACATGGGCATCAGCGAAGGGCAGCTGGTCGAAAGCATGAAGGCGCAGATTGGCGTCGAAACGCTGATGAAATCGATTTCGACCGGCATCAAGGCACCGCCGCAGATGGCGGCCGACGCGCTAAAATACCGCTCCGAAGCCCGCCGCGCCGAATATTTCACGGTATCTGCCGATGAAGCCGGCAAGGCCGAGCAGCCGGATGAAAAGGCGCTGGAGGAATATTACAAGAAAATCTCCAGCCGTTTCATGATCCCCGAATCCCGCACGCTGGCCGTGCTGGTCGTTGATGCGAAATCGCTGGGCCTCAGCAAGGACCCGACCGAAGCGGATCGCAAGGCATGGTACGAAGAGCATAAAGATTCCTACAAGGTCGGCGAACGCCGCGTGATTGCGCAGCTGGTCGTGCCGAAAAAGGAAGACGCCGATAAACTGTTCGCCGAAGCGCAGAAAGAGAAAAACCTCGAAGCGCTGTCAAAGGGCGCGGGCAAGAGTATTTCAACCTATGTGCGTTCCGGCGAATATACCGAAGCTGAAACACCGACCGATCTTTCTGAAGCCTTCAAGGCCGAAAAGGGTGCGGTGCTTGGGCCGGTTGAAACGCCGCTCGGTTTCCTGATCGCGCAGGTTGAAGATGTGAAGCCCGCTTCCGTCCGCGACTATGACGAAGTGAAGTCCGACGTCGCCGAAGCGATGAATGCAGCTAATGATTCCGGCGAAGCTCTCATGAAACGCGCTGACGAAATCGAAGACCTGATTTCTGCCGGCAAGGGGCTCGAGGAAATCGCGCAACAGATGAAGCTGAAGGTCGACACACTCGATAAAGTCACACAGAACGACCTTGCCATCACCAAGCTGCCGGCTGCCGACCAGATATTTGCCGAGGGCTTCAAGTTGTCCAAAGGCACGATCAGCCAGCGCATCGACGCACCCTCCGGCGAATTCGTCATCGTCGAAGTACGTGATGTATTCCCGGAGCAGGAACAGCCGATTGCGAAGGTACACGCTGACGTATTGAAGGCATGGAACGCCGAAAAGAAAAGCACGCTGCTCGATCAGGCAACGTCTAAAATCCTCGACCGCCTGAAAATGGGCGAAGATTTTGACACTGTCGCCAAGAGCCTCGGCAAAAAAGTGTCGCGCACCGAAATGGTGCGCCGCGACGAACATGGCAAGGCAGCGGCGATGATGAAGGGCATGTTCCCCGCCCTGTTCGCGCTCGATAAAATCGGCCAGGTCACAGCCATTGGCACAGCCGCAGACGGTGCCACGATCCTGCGCCTTGCGGACCGCCGCATCGATGATGTGAAGGAACCCAAAAAGGAAGATCTGGAACAGTTGCGTAACATGCTGGATCACGCCGTTCAAAAAGACCTGCTGGAACAATACCGTATGTCCCTGCTGACCAAATACAAGGTCAAGATCGACAACAAAACCCTCGACCGTATTTCCAAGCCACGCGATGAAAACGGGGATGACATGGGCGCGAATTAAGACATTAACTGCCTGATTTACCAGACCGGCGCACCCGAAAGGTGCGCCGGTTTCGTTTTACGGCATACGCCCAAATTAAACTTGACCTGCCTTATACTCTTTATGTATATTATGTAAATTATTAATTCAGGGCATTATCCATGAAAAAGCAACTTATTGCGGCTGCCATCATTTTTAACGCCCTTGCCCTGCCTCTCGCCAATGCCTCCGCACAGGATGTGAAACCGAGTACGCCCGAAAAAGGCGATATCAGCTTGGTGGTTTCGGGTGTGTCGCATCACTTCGGCCAGCGGTCGTATTGGGATGAAAGCGGCCAGAACCGTAAATGGAACGAGGTCAATTTTGGCGGCGGTATTGAATACCAGTTGAGCAAACATTTTTATGCAGCGGCAGGTGGATATAAAAACAGCATCCACAAAGCATCGTTCTATGCCGGTGCCGGTGTTGAAACAGACGGAAGCCGGAAATTTGGCGCCGGGCTGGAGGCTGGCCTGATTACGGGCTACGAAATTCCGGTAGTGCCGTCGCTGATCCCCTATATACGCATTGGTTCGCGCAATTCGCCGCTGAATTTAAAAGTGAACCTCATTCCCCCGATCAAAGGGCTGACGCCCGCGGTGGTTGCCGTACAGGCAAGATTCAAAATCGGATAGTCGAGAATAAAAAAGAAGCCCGATTTTGCAACCGGGCTTCTTCTTTTTTTTCTCGCGTGAGCGAGAAAATTTATTCGCCGCGCAGCGCGTCTTTTGCGCCGCCGACTGCGTTCTGGACTTTACCGGCAAGTTTCTCGCCTTTGCCTTCTGCTTCCAGTTTCGCGTCGCCGGTCAGTTTACCAGCGGCTTCTTTGATGGCGCCTTTGGCTTGATGGCCGCAGCCTTCGATACGATCTTTGTCCATGTGATGTCTCCTTGTTGTGATTTTATTGGGTGTCCTGCAGCAAACGCATGGCCGACAAGATTGTTCCGAAATATTGTAACCCGCTAGAATCAAAGGGATTTTCCTTCAACGCCTTTTTCGTAAAATGAATCTTTCAACATTCGCCAAGGTGCTTTTGAGCTTCAGGTTGAATATCGGGTCGGCAATCACATTCATCGTGCGTGAACGGAACTGCGATTCAAAATGATATCCGACCCGCGTGCGGCCGCTGACTTCGTCCTCGAAAGTCAATCTTGCGCGCAGATATTTAAAAGGCCCTGAAAGATCGACGATGTTGATTTCGTCATACGGCGTCTCGGTGATAATGCATTTATAAGAGAAACCGATATTGCCAA
>JBBRVE010000113.1:0-8136 GCA_038247245.1 Bdellovibrionales bacterium
AAAACCGAAGCCTCGCGCCAGCAGCAGGAACGCGAAGTCGCCGCGCTGGCGAAAGAAGCAAAAACGCTGGAAGAGCTTGAACGCAAGCTGGCCGAAAAAGCGCGTGCCGAAGAAAAAGCGGCGCTGGCGGCTGCGAAAAAGGCAGGCGCGAATGTCGCCCGCAATCGCGGCCCGTCCGGCTCCCTGCCCTCCGGCCCATTACCCAACCGCATGGTGCAGCCTGTGGCTGGCACGGTTTATACCGGCTTTGGCGCAACCGACGATATCGGCGCGACCAGCGAAGGCATCACCTTTTCCGCGCGCCCCGGCGCGATGGTCGTGACGCCGCTCGCAGGCTCCGTAAAATTCGCAGGCGCGTTCCAGAAGTACAAACAGATCGTCATCATCGAACATAACGGCGGTTACCACAGCCTGATCGCAGGGCTTGGCAAGATCGACACCGTCGTCGGCGCAAAACTGGATGCGGGCGAACCCGTCGGCACCGCCGAAAAAACAGAATCTAAAATCTATTACGAACTCCGCCGCGGCGGAGAACCCATCAACCCCCGCCAGTCAATGGTCGCACAACGCAAACAGGACAAGAGCTAGAACATGTCTATTAAAAACGCACTGAAATCCGCAACCGCCATCGCAATCGTCATCGCCTGCGCCTCTGTCGCCGTCGCACAGGGCAAGGGGGACAGCGATGTCGCAGGGTCGGTTTCCGAATCCTACAAGGCGCTGAACCTGTTCGGCGATGTGTTTGAACAGGCGCGCGCCAATTACGTCGAAAAAGTCGAAGACAAGAAACTGATCGAATACGCGCTGAATGGCATGCTCTCCTCGCTCGACCCGCATTCCAACTATATGACCGCCGAAGAAAGCAAGGCGATGGAAGTGCAGAACCGCGGCGAATTCGGCGGTCTCGGTATTGAAGTCACGATGGAAAACAGCGTCGTCAAGGTCGTCTCTCCCATCGACGACACCCCCGCCGCGCGCGCGGGCATCCAGTCAGGCGACCTGATCGTAGAACTCGACGGCAAGCAGGTCATGGGCATGACGCTGAGCGAAGCCATCGAAAAAATGCGCGGCAAGGTCGGCACCGAAATCGTCCTGACCGTCGTGCGCGAAGGCGCGAAGGAACCGCTGAAGTTCCGCCTCGTCCGCGACAACATCCAGATCAAATCCGTGCGCAGCCGCGTGATTGACGGCAAGGCCGGTTACATCCGCATCACCCAGTTCAACGCGCAAACCTATGACGGCCTGAAAAAAGCCATCGCCGACGCACAAAAAGAAGCCGGCGACAAGCTGATGGGCTTTATCCTCGACCTGCGCAACAACCCGGGCGGCTTGCTCGATCAGGCGATCAAGGTGTCGGACGTGTTCATCGACAAGGGTGAAATCGTTTCCACCCGCGGCCGCAACCCCGAAGACACGCGTCGCGACAACGCGACGCCGGGCGACCTGACCAACGGTCTGCCCCTCGTCGTCATCATCAATGGCGGTTCGGCCTCGGCATCCGAAATCGTGGCGGGCGCGTTGCAGGATCATAAACGCGGCATCCTGATGGGCACGCAAAGCTTCGGCAAGGGATCGGTGCAAACGCTGTTCCCCGCACCCGGCGGCGGCGCGATCAAGCTGACGACCGCGCGTTACTTCACCCCCTCCGGCCGTTCCATTCAGGGCAAAGGCATCACCCCTGACCTCGTCGTGGAACGCGCGAAGGTTGTGGCGGAAAAAGAAGGCTATACCGAAATCCATGAAGCCGACCTGAAAGGCGCATTGTCGAACCCGAATGCGCCCGACAAGGTCGAGCCCACCCTGCTGCCCGACGATGTGTCGAAAGACAAAACCGAAGGCGACAAGAAAGACGATCCCAAGGCGAAAGACGCCAAAGCCAAGCAGATAGGCGACAAGGACGACTACCAGCTTGTCCGCGCGCTTGACCTGCTGGTCGGCATCGGCCTGTCCCGCGGCCTGGGCGGCCCCATCACGCCCGTGAACGACAACGCGACACCCGCGAAAAAGTAACGGGAAGCAAAGGCGCACATGGGATGGTCATCCTTTCCACCTGAGCACAAGAAAAGCCTCGCACGGGCATTGGGTCTCTATGCCGGTGTGGTGGCCCTTGTGGGCGCGTGGGTCTGGCTGCATTCCGATGTAACACTGCGCGACTGGCAAAAACGCACCCCCCTTGCGATTGCGACCGTCAGGACTGTGACGGTCGATAACCTGCAGGGCGACACGGCGGCGCAGACGCCGGATGTGGAAACCGCCATCCCCATGCCGCCCCCTTCCGCGGGCGAAGGCTATATCTCGCTCGTCATGACCGATATCGGCCTGTCGGAGGCAGACACAGCGCGCGCAATGCAGGAACTGCCGACAGAAGTGACGCTGGCTTTTTCACCCTATAGCCCGACGCTTTCCAACTGGTTAAAAAAAGCGAAGGATGCCAACCGCGATACGCTGATCCTGCTGCCCATGGAGCCAGTCAATTATCCCAAGGAAGATCCCGGCCCGCAGGCGTTGCTGATGCGCCAGAGCGATCAGGATAACGCCCGCCGCCTTGAAGCGGTGCTGCGCCAGTCCGGCGGCACGGTGGGCGCGATGAATTTCATGGGGTCGAGCCTGCTGGGTGACGAGAAAAACGTGACATCCGTCATGACGGCGCTGCGTAAACGCTCCGGTCTTTTCATCGAAGATCCGCAAGGCGGCGATTCAGTCGCCTCCGACATCGCCGACCGCACGGGCACGCCGTACCTGCGCGCGGAAGTGAAGATCGACGCGAATGCGACGGAGCTGGACATCAACCAGCAACTGCTGAAGCTTGAAAACGCCGCCAAGCAGCGCGGTTATGCCGTCGGCATCGCGCAGCCTTATCCCGTGACCTTTAATGCGCTGAAAAACTGGATCGCCAACCTTGACCGCCGCGGCATCAAGCTTGTCCCGCTTGCCGCCGTCTGGCAGGAAAAGACGCGCCAGCAATCCGCCGCCGTGCCCCCGCCCATGCCGGCGCCGACGCCTGCACCCTGAAAGTCTGATTCATGCCCAAAAGCCAAGACACAAACCTGAACCAATACCGCCCCGGCGTTGGCATCGTTCTGCTGAACGGTTCTGGCCGCGTGTTCGTGGCAGAGCGTCTCGACAACAAAGGTGCATGGCAGATGCCTCAGGGCGGCATCGACGAAGGCGAAGAACCCGAAGTCGCCGTCTTCCGCGAGATGAAGGAAGAGATCGGCACCAAAAACGCCCGCATTATCGGCGTGATGGAAGAATGGATCAGCTACGACATTCCCGAACGCACCGCAAAAAAACTGTGGGGCGGCAAGTACAAGGGACAGAAACAGAAATGGATCGCGCTCGAATTCCTCGGCAAGGATAGCGATATCGACCTCGAGGCTGACGCGCATCCCGAATTTTCCAAATGGAAATGGGTGCCGATCGAGGACCTGCTGGCCTATGTCGTGCCGTTCAAGCGCGACGTGTACCGCCGCGTGATGCAGGAATTCAAGCCCCTCGCCGCCGCACTCGCCAAGAAAAAAACATGATGTTCTTCCTGCCCGTCGGCGACGTGAACGATCAGGGCGAAGGGCATCATAGCTTCGTCAATGCGGGCCTGATCCTGCTCTGCATCGCCGTTTGCGGATACCAGCTTTACCTGGCCTCGCTGGGCGGTACGGCGCTGGAGCAGTTCATGAACCCGTGGCTTTTCGACCCGCGCACACAGCTGGGCGAAGGCTTCCTTGCGCTGGGGCCGTTTGACCGGTTACTGGCGCTGCTCGGCAAGCTGTGCGACCTGCCAAGCGGCGCCTTCGTCAAGATGGCGGCAGGCGCGTTTTTCCATGGCGGTGTCATGCACCTTGCGGGAAACATGCTGATCCTGTGGATGCTGGGCGATAACGTCGAATATGTGATGGGCCATCTGCGCTACCTGATTTTCTTTGTGCTGACCGCCGTGATTGCGACCTGCGGCGAGCTGCTTTTTGCGAATGCGGGGCACTTCAACGGCATCATCGGCGCATCGGGCGCGATTTTTGCGGTTGCCGCCGCCTATCTGGTTTATTTTCCGGGCGCGAAAATCAATTTCTTTTACTGGTTCCTGTTTATTTTCTGGGGTCGGCGCGCGGTTTCGGCGCGGCTGGTAATCGCGCTTTTTTTCATTTCGCAGTTCATCACAGGATATACCAGCCTCGGCTCCGGCTCCGATTACGGCATGATCGCTGTCTGGGCGCATGTGGGCGGGTTTATCGCGGGCTTCATCCTCGCCTTCCTGTTCCGTGCCGGCCGCCCCGAAGAAAAGAAACATTACGAACCGGTCGTCAAGCCTGCTTACGTCAAGACACCGTGGGGCAACCCGCCGGATGGCGGGCCGTGGGGGAAGCCAAGACAGTAAAAAACGACAATAAAAAACCCCGGCATCACGCCGGGGTTTTTCGTTGAAGCGTTGTCCGCTTACGGGTTCAGCGGCGACCAGGCGGGGTCGGAACCATCGAGCGGCGTCGTGACGGGCGTTTCGTTAAAGCCCGTCAGGTCGATCGTGTGGATGCGCGCGGTGCGGCCCTGACGGCGCACGCCGGAGGGGCTTTCCGTGAAGAACGCCAGCACGCGGCCGTTCGGCGACCATGTGGGGCCTTCGATATGATACGCGCTCTTGATCAGGCGTTCGCCCGAACCATCCGGCTTGATAACGCCAAGGTAGAACTGGCCCTTGAGCATTTTAATGAACGCAATCAGGTCACCGCGTGGCGACCAGACGGGGCTGGCGTAGCGGCCTTCACCAAAGGTGATGCGCTGCGCGCTGCCGCCGGAACCGTCCATCACATAGATCTGCTGCTTGCCGCTGCGGTCGGATTCAAACGCGATACGGCGTCCGTCCGGCGCATAGGTCGGCGAGGTGTTGATCGATGCGTCATTCGTCAGGCGCGAGGTGCTGCGCGAAGCGAGATCCATCGAATAGATGTCCGAGTTGCCGTTTTTCGACAAGCTCATGACCACCTTGCGGCCATCGGGCGAGAAACGGGGCGCGAAGGTCATGCCGGGAAAATCACCCAGCACCGACTGGCGGCCCGAATTGATATCGTACAGGTACACGCGCGGCTTGTTGTTGTAGTAAGCCATATAGGTGATCTGCTGCATCGTGGGGGAGAAACGCGGGGTCAGCACCAACGCCGAACCATCTGTCAGGAAGCGGTGGTTGAAGCCGTCCTGGTCCATGATCGCAAGGCGCTTGACGCGCGCATTGCCGGGACCGGTTTCCGAGATATAGACAAGACGGGTGTCGAAATAACCGTTTTCACCCGTCAGGCGTTTATAGATCGCATCCGAAATGATATGCGCGATGCGGCGCCAGTTGGTGTTGGTGGTCGTGTAGGCGGTGCCCAGCATTTGCGACTGGCCGAACACATCCCACAGGCGGAATTCAACACGCGTCTTGCCGTCGGGAGTTTTCGACAGCAGGCCCGTTGCGAGCGCCTCCGCATTGATCGTGCGCCATTCACCGAAATTCGGTTTTTGTGCGGCGGCAGCGGCGGGCTGGATAAAGGATGATTGGTTCAGCGGGCGGAACAGGCCGGAGCGTTTCAGGTTGTTCGTGATGACGGTGACCATGTTGGCACCCAGTTCATCGGGCGCGCCGGAAGCGGTCACGAAATTCGGGATCGCGATAGGCATCGGGTCGGCCTGCTTGCCGTCCACGGTGATCTGCAAATCCGCACGCGCAGGCGCCGCAAGCGCAACGAGCGCAAAAACGGCGAACATAAAACTAAAGGCAATATTTTTCATCTCAAGGTTCCCTCTTGGTTATCAGAACATCTGGCTTGCGTCGAACGTGACGGTCGTGTTTGCCCAAGTGTCATACTTATCAGGCGGCAGCTCAAAAGGCGAGCAATTTGGATTACGCACCGCGCGCATGGCGCTATCGGCGATGGCGCGGAAGAAAGTATCGCTGTTGTAACGTGCTGTATCGATCACCTTGGCCGAAGCAAGGGTACGGTCGCGGGTGATAACCATAAATATTTCGACCTGCGTGGTGTCGATATCCTTCGCACCGATCGGCACGTTCCAGCATTGCGCCAGCTGTGACCGCAGCGCGTCCAGTTCCGTCATCGTCATGCGTTCGCCAAGGGGGATGTTCTGCCCTGCCTTCGGGTTCGATTCATCCAGCTTCATGTCCTGCACCTTGGGCATGGGCGGCGCTTTTTCTTTTTCTTCCAGACTTTTCAGGACGGAAAGAAAATCCTTCTTCGGCTCTTCCGTTACCTTTTTCTTTTTCTCGTCTTTTTTTTCCAGCTTTTTATCGGGATGCGCGGCGGGGTCGACGAGGACTTTTTCCTCCTTCTTGACGACCTCTTCTTTCTTCACGTCCTTGGTCGGCACGACAGCCTCGTTCGAGGTGTTCTGCGCAGGGGGCGGCGGTTTTGGCGGGGTCGGATCTTCCTGCTTCTTTTCCTGTTTCTTCACAGGCGTCGGCGCAACCTTGGTCGTCTGTGCGATTTTATCAATCGCGACCAGCTCGACCGAAACGGGTGTTGGAATTTTATAGTCTTTTTTGAGCCAAGGGATGCTGACGACGGCCAGCAGGAAGCAGGCCGCATGAAAAATCAGGGATATCGATACAGAACTGTTCCGCATCACTGCCTCTGTCGCCATGCCTTCACTCTTATTTGCCCTGCGTATCGAACAGCATCGATACGTTGCTGAGCCCCGAGGTGGTGATCGCGCCCATCACGGCCGCGACCTTGCCATAGGGTAATTTTGTATCCGCCTTAAGGTACACGCGGCGGTCTTTTGATTCCGTCGCAATTGCCTGCAGCATGCCGGTCAGGCGGTCGAGCGTGACCTTGGTCTCGCCCATGTAAATCTGGCCGTTGCCGTCAATCGAGACCTCCAGGGGCTTGCTGTCGTTCTGCGACAGCGATTTCGCGTTCGCCTTTGGCAAATTCACCTGCACACCGGCGGAGAGCAAGGGCGCCGTCACCATAAAGATGATCAGCAGCACCAGCATCACGTCGACCATCGGCGTCACGTTGATGTCCGACATCGGTGCGGCGCGTTTGTGGCCGCGCGTGCGTCCTGCGAGTTTCGCGCCCATTAGCCGCCCGTCCCGCGTTGTTCAAGATGGCGGCCGAGAATGGAACTCAGCTCCGCCGCGAAACCGTCGAGCCTGTCCTGATAACGGCCAAGATCGGTGTTGAATTTGTTGTAGGCGACCACCGCGGGAATAGCGGCGACAAGGCCGATGGCTGTTGCAAACAACGCCTCCGCAATGCCGGGCGCCACGACGGCGATAGATGTGTTTTGCGAACCTGCGATCGCCGCAAATGAATTCATGATCCCCCAGACCGTGCCGAACAGCCCGATAAAGGGCGCGGTGGAACCGACGGTCGCAAGGAAGGTCATGTAACGCTCCAGTATCCCGATCTCGCGGTTGATGGAGGTGCTCATGACGCGGTCGATGCGCTGCTGCAATCCGGCGCGCAAATCGCCGCCGATGGCGGAATGGTTTTCGGTGGTGATTTTCCATTCATTCATGCCGGAGCAGAAGGTGCGCGACATGGGGTCAACAGGCTTCGCCGAAATGCGCTTGAAAAGTTTCTCCAGCGGCTCGCCCGACCAGAAGGCGGTTTCGAATTTCGTGGTTTTGGAATTCAGGCTGTTGAACGTCACCCACTTGTCAAAAATGATCGCCCAGCACCAGACCGATGACGCGACCAGAATGATCATCACGCTTTTCACCACAAGGTCGGCCTGGAGGAACAGCCCCCAGATCGAAAAGTCGTGCGCCGCCACGGTGCCGGCCAGCTGGGTTGCCTGAATGGGAATAGTGGGATCCATGTCTTAAGTCCTCGGCTGATAATATATGTCTTCGGCGGAAGGAAGCGGGGCGTGATTATGTCTTGTCTTTGAACAGCCCCCGCACCGCTTCTGGTAATCTAGCAGCTTTGCCACGCTTATCAATACAGGCGATTTTCACCGTCATATCAGCCAGTACGTCATCCCCGCGGCAAATGGCCTGCGCCATTTCCATGGACGCACCACCAACCGACACCATACGCGTTTGGACGCTTAATAGTTCATCAAGCTTGGCAGGTATTTTGAAATTAATGTTCATAGATATTACGGTAAACGCGACGCCCGTTTCGCTTAAAATTACTGCAT
>JBBRVE010000114.1:0-7852 GCA_038247245.1 Bdellovibrionales bacterium
AATTAAGACAGTTCCCCTCTCCCTCTGGGAGAGGGAAGCAAACCGAGAAAATCATAAATTTCTGAGTGCAATTAATTTTTATTAGGCTTCTTACAAAGATTTATTAGCTTTATGTATTGCAACCATCATTTCTAATTGAGTTTCCAGTGCAGCAAAGAACCGGATAGTTTTTTCCCAGAGCAGTGCGGATGCGACAACATATTGTGAACCAGCTGCTATCCCAATCACTTCGAGAAACATTGTAAACGCTGTAAAACTGAGGCTGTTTTGCAACCCATAATGCGCGATGAAACGTATGGCAAAGAAATGCGGCATAAAAATACATGCAAATCCTACTGCTGTCCCGACTAATGCCCTTACGAACCAAAGCCCGCGACTTCCCCCAAGAAGTAACTGCTTGTGGGTAAGAATAGGCACATGAAAAAATCGAAGGTCAGCGCCGATGCGCACCCTTAGGTAGAACAAAATTGTTACGACACAGGCTGGAAGTGCCATGAAAAGTGGCAATGCGCGCAGCAGGTAAAATTTGTCTTTGGCCAAGGATGCGCTATCAGCCAGAAAATATCCTGATGACCAAACATCAAAAACCAGCAGCGCGATGACAATAATCCCGATTGCTAGAATAACCCTGAAGAGTTTGTAGCACAGATAGTCAGCATCATTTTCCAAGCGATAATTGAAATGAAGGACGTGAATAGGTATAAACCAGTTGCGGCGCAACTCTGGCGCAGGCACCTGAATGGCTTTTTTTAAGAAGTTTTTTAAAATATACATTCGATAAATTTCTACACTGTCCCATCGGGTAATTCAAACCGTCACTGTAACTCCTCAAATTTCTCTATTTTCATGTTTTACAACCCGTTGATTTAAAAGGAAACACTTTGACGCGGTTGCATCGTCGCGAATTTACAACCCATTGAATTCACGTCGTATTTTTTCCCATGCTGTGTGTGGGAAGGGCACAAATTGCATGGAAAACCTGCAGAACTATGACGCATGAATTTGAGGCTAAAAATTTTTCCCTTCATTTTCAGTCATATACCCGGCCCGATCTTTCGGTATTTCAGCCGATTGCGAAATTTCGTCACGCCTACACAAAAAAATCCCCGCCAGTCCGTGGCGGGGATTTTTAGGGGGGGGAGAGAATTACTCTTATGCCGCGTCCGGATTTTGGTTCGGCAATTTGTCGAACAGGTCTTTCAGCGTCTGGATGTTTGCGGGTTTCGGCATATGGCTGTCGAAGCCGGCTTTGTCGGCCATTTCGCGGTGCTGTGCGCCGTCCCAGCCGGTATGGGCGATAATCAGCGAAGAACGCGCGGAGATTTCATTTTTCAGCTTCTCGCACACTTCATATCCGTTCATGCCGGGCAGGCCGATATCCAGCAGCACAACATGCGGGTGCATGCGGCGCGCCATATCGATCGCCATCGGGCCGGAATAGGCGATAGACGCCTTGTAACCCAGCATTTCGACCATCGCGCTGAGGACAAAGGCGGAATCCTTGTCATCGTCGACGATCAGCACGCGGGGCGGGGTCGCTTCGCGCGGTTCGGATGATTTCATGAGGAACGGCAGGTATTTCTGCACGTCGCTCGTCGGCATAATCGCGATTTCAACTTGTTCCATGATGTTTCTCCCCTCTACAGAGATAATTCGTGCGGACAAAACTGTGTTTCAATCCAGCAAACAACGGAAAAACACAAAAGTTCCCAAATTTTGTAACTTTTCGAACGTAAAAAACGCCCTGGCTGTTGGGCACAGCCGGGGCGTTTTTGTGTGTCGCCGTCAGGGCAGGGACGGGCGATGTAGTTCTTAGTTGTTGTAGCGGCCGTGATAGTTGTTGTTATCGCGGTCGTTACGGCCACGGCCATCGTTATCCCAATGATCGCGGTTGTTGGGGATGCCATCATGGTCTTCGTCGCGGACGCGGACCCATTTGCCATTTACCTGGCGCCAGCTGTTGTTGTCGCTGTCGTATTTGCCGCGGCCATCGTTGTCGTAACGGTCGTATTTGTTGGGCACGCCATCATGATCTTCATCGCCCGAACGGACCCATTTGCCGTTCGACTTGCGCCAGCCGTAATGGCGGCCGTCATTGTCGTTCCAGCCGTATTTGGTGCGATAGAAGTCGCGGTCGTAATAGTTGTTACCCCAATAGGTGCGTTCGTCATAGGTCACCGTCTGGATGCCCAGCAGCTGGCCGAGGATGCTGACGTTGTCGCTGCGCTCGCGGTAGCGGGTGCGGAGGTTTTTGCCGGCAACCCAGCCACGGAAACCGCCCGTGGAAACATCACACCAGAGATAGCCCTGAATGCAATTGCGGATATTCACGGCAGAACCGCGGTTGATGTGGCCGATGATGGGATAATTGCCGGACGGGCCAGCACGCACGTTCAGTTTCGTCGCTGCAACGCCGTCGTAATGGGCAGCTTCTGCTTTCGGGGCGGCTGCGACGGTCAAAACGACCGCTGCGGCAGCGAGTAGATATGTAAACTTCATGGATGCTCTCCTGTTTGTGGAATTCAGTAATGGGATAACGGCGGCCAGCGCGAGGTAGTTCCCGCTTGATCGCCCTTATTTTCACTTTATATAACGGCTCAGAGCGCCCACTTCCTGCGCTCCAAATGAAAGGAAATTTCTTATGTCTAATGTGCCGCTGAAAATCGAAGTCGCCGCCGATGTGGTTTGCCCCTGGTGCTATCTGGGCCTCGCGCGCCTGCAAAAGGCGCTGACGCTGCGTCCCGCCGTGACAGCCGAGCTGCAATGGAAGGCATACCAGCTGCGCCCCGAAACGGCTTTGGCGGGCGAAGACTATAAAGAAATGATGGCGAAAAAATTCGATCCCGAACGCATGGGGCAGATCCGCGCGAACATGACCGAAATGGGCCGCGCGCTTGGCCTGAATTTCGATTTCGACAAAATCACCCTGTCGCCCAACACCAACGCCGCGCACCGCCTGATCCGTTGGGGCGCAGCCGAAGGAAAGATGGAACAAGTCGCAATGGCGGTGATGAAGGCATTCTTCGAAGACGGCAAATTCATCGCCGATGAAAACGTGCTGGCCGATATCGGTGCATCCTGCGGCCTCGATCGCGTTGCGATCATGGAAAAATTCCGTGCGGGCGTCGATAAAGATACCGTGACCGCCGAATATAAATCCGTGCAGGACCAGGGCATCACCGCCGTACCGCATTATATCCTGGGCGGCAAGGTGAATGTCGAAGGTTCGTGGCCGGCGGAGGATCTGGCGCAGGAAATGGACAAGGCGCTGGGCAAGGCCGCCTGAGACGCATTAACGCCGCATAATGCCGGCCGCCGCGATCTTGAAATTGTCCCAGTCCGTCACAATGGCGGGCAGCAGCGGTGCGACATCGGGGTAATTTCCGGCATCGCACAGGCTTTGCACCTTATCCGCATGGCCGCCGACCTTGGCTGCGCCGAATTGCTTTGCGCTTGATTTCAAAAGATGCGCAAGTCCGGCTGCGGCGGCAAAGTCTTTATTCTGATAGGCGTCGCGCAGGGCATGGACAATCCCGTCCGTCTCGGCCAGAAACCGCGGAAACGCGGTTTCGAAATGGGTGCCGAGCGCGGAGCGCGTTTCGTTCAGCATATACCAGTCGATTTCCCCGTCCTGCGGCAATGACGCGGGCAGGGCGGCCGAATTTGCGGATTGTGCCTTTTTGTGTGGCGGCAGCAGGGCATTGATGCTGTCGAGCAATTGCCGGCGGCGGACGGGCTTGGACAGGAAATCATTCATGCCCGCAGCGATACATTTTTCGCGGTCGCCCAACAACGCATTTGCTGTCAACGCAGCGATGGGGATATTGCGGAACGGCTTATCCGCCTGCCGGATGATGCCCGTCGCCTCGAAACCGTCCATCACGGGCATTTTACAGTCCATCAGCACGATGTCGAAATTGTCCTGCGGCAAAAGGTCCAGCGCCTCTTTGCCGTTGTTGGCAACCGTGACGCTGATGCCGCTGCGCTCCAGCATCGACGAAATGATTTCCTGATTTGTCTTGCCGTCTTCGGCCAGCAGCACTTTGACACCCGGGAACATGCGTGGGTCGTCGTATTCATGCAGCGCGGGCGCGGCTTCGGCTGCGGGCATATCGATGTCAAAGCTGAACCGCGAACCCTGACCGACCGTGCTGGTAACATCGATGCGCCCGCCCATCAGCGTCACAAGATAACTTGAAATCGCCAGCCCCAGCCCCGTGCCGCCATAGCGGCGATTGATGGTTTTGTCGGCCTGCTCGAATTTGTCAAAAATCGTGCGCAATTTTTCGGGCGCGATGCCGATGCCTGTATCGGTGATGGAAAAATGCAGCGAAGACGGTTTATCGGATAGCGCGACGCGCAGCGTGACCGTGCCGTGATCGGTGAACTTCAGCGCATTTCCGCACAGGTTATTGAGCACCTGCCGCAGCCGCACGGCGTCGCCCGAGACATAGACGGGGCAGCCCGCATCGAAATCCAGCACAAAGAGCACATCGCGCGGCGTTTCGCCCGCGCTGCCGAAGCTTGCCTGGATTTGAAAAATATCGCGCACCTGTTCACACAGTTCTTTCAGGTTGAAGCTGATTTTTTCAAGCTCCACCTTGCCGGCCTCGATCTTGCTGAGGTCGAGTATGTCGGAGATGACGTGCATCAGCGATTCAGATGCCTGTAGCACCGTTTTGGAATAATGCCGCTGTTTTTCATCCTGATTGCTATCCAGTAACATGCGCGTCATGCCGATAATGGCGGTCATGGGCGTACGTATTTCGTGGCTCATATCCGCCAGAAACTCGCTTTTGGCAAGGTTGGCCGCGACGGCGGTTTGCTTCGCCTCTTTCAGCGCCTCTTCGGCCTGCTTGCGTTCGGTGATGATTTCGGTCGCCATGATCAGGCCGCCGATTTCGTTGCTATCGGATATCCAGACGCGCACGTTCCATCGCATCCACATCGTCCGCCCGCTGTTAAGCCGGATTTTTTCTTCGGATTCCGATGGTTCGCCCGTATTCATGCAGTTTTGCAGGATCTTGGCCCAATGCGCGGGCGTATTGTAAAAGACCGCGTAATGCGACAGCCCTATAATGCTTGGTTGTTTAACTTTGAAATCGCTATACCAACGGTCGCTGACCATCATGTATTTCATGTCGCGGTCGCATACCGCAACGGCGACGGGCATATGCTTGACGAAATAAATGATCTGGTCGCGCGAATGGTTCAGCAGCTGGCGAGTCATGCGCTCGCGGATCCCGAAATGCACGATGAGCGCGATCAGGCCGGAAATCAACAGGCCGATAACGAAAACGGCATGTGATACTGCCGACTTGTTTTTATCCACATAGCCTTGCGTGGGCTTAAACCTGAATTCCCATTCCTTACCCAGCACATCCATCGTCGCGCTTGCTTCCATCGGTTCTATGCCGGATGCTAAGCTGTTCCCATTATCGTATATATTTTTTTCATTTTCGAAAATGGTGATCCCGAAATCCTGTTTTTCCTTTTCCGGCAGGAGCGTTTCGAACATATCTTGGATATCCATTGCGGCGATCAAGAGGCCGTCATATTTTTTGCCTATATACAGCGGGTAGTAAATAACGAAACCACGCCCGCCGCTGGTGAATTCCAGGACATTAGTGCGTTGGGCGGTGCGGCTGGATTTTGCGCGGTCAATTGCGGATCGGCGCGCTTCGTTAAAACCCACATCCATGTTTATGAGGTTTTTGAGGGGTTTCTGAGATACGATCTGCTTGAGGCGCGATTCACTGTTTGCCCAGCTCAACGCGAAGATCACAGGGTAAGATTTTATGTATGCCGTCGCATCGGGCGTCCATTCCGCGAGCGCGCCTGGGCTCCCGCCCTGGATCTCCCATCGCCTTTGCATGCGGGTAACAGCGTCGAACAGACCGTCAAGGTAAATTTGCGTATTATGCGCGGTGAGTTCTGTCTGCGCGCGGATACTGCTTTTTAGCTGTTGGGTATGGTCATTGATGGCCGCCTGCCAAAATGAAAGCGTCAGAAGTAAAAGCATGAAGAATGTAAGAAAGGGCAGCCATATCAACTGCTGCAAGGGTTGCTGCAGGGCCATAAAAAGAAAAGAGAACCCGATGACAAGAAAACAGACGCTGGTATGCGCTGCCATGCCTATTTTAGTGCCCAGGACGAAAGCATCCGCTGTGCCGGTAATGTAGCCAAACAGGGACGGCAAGGCCAAGGCCCCCAGCAGGCCGCGCGTGACGGCCAAAGAGGGTATAAGCCTTGCCTTGTTGTCTCTAAAATATCCCCAAAGTATCAGGCCGATTGAGCTGATCATAAAGGCCAAGCAAGTATTGAGCGAAAATCGCCCGGGAAATTCAGTGCGTTTCAGCACGAATGGCGTCACGAACAGCGTGTCGATGCCTAAATTGATATCGAATACATACTGCGACAAAACAGCAGTTGTAAAAATCAGTGCAAGGACGCCCAGTAGTATCACGGCCTGAAATTGCTTTGAACCGGCTCAAAAAAGGCCTGCTCCGGTGATCAGGAACAGGAGTGCTGTATTGAATTTCATCGGCTCGAAAGCAGGGCTGATCTGAACCAGATATTGGTTTTTCAGCAGCCAGCCGGCCATAACGATTGATCCGATGATGCTGATAAACAGACCGGCAATACGTAACAATCGCTCGGGGTGCGTGTTTGTTTTCAATCTGCAACTTTTATAAGGAGGCGGTTAATGGCCTTGTTTGGTTCATATTACAGACTATTCGATAGTTCTTTAAAACCTGTTAACTTACAATGGACTACAATGGTTTATTGCGTGATGCTGCACCGTTATTCGAGTTCAAAGGTAGATGCATGATAAAACCAAAACCCGCAAATCTTTCAGCACTGGTATTGGACGATCACACGTTGATCCGCGATATTCTGCGCGCGCATCTTCAGACAATGGGTTTCAGGGAAATTTTTACTGCAACCACGGTACAGGAAGCGGAAAAAGCCATTCGTGAAAACCGTCCCGACGTTGTCTTTGTCGATTGGGTTTTGCCGGGTGAAAGCGGCTATTCGATGATGAAAAAATTCCGCGAAGATAAACAGTTTGATGATGTCGCCTTTGTGATGGTGACGGGCCAAAATGATGTCGGCGCAATGACAGAGGCCATGCAGGCCGGTGCGACATCGTATGTCGTAAAGCCGATTATTGGCGCGGATTTCATGGGTATTGTGGAAGTTGCGCTTGAATGGCTGCATGAAAAACGTGCGAAACCGGCGGCGAAACAAAATTAAACAGGCTTAATACTGAAATATTTCAGCATGTTATAAAATATTTTCCCGAATTAACTTGATTTTGAACAGCCATGCTGATAGATAATTGCGTGAGTTCGAATACTGACTCTTATCAATGAACCGCCGGTTAAGGCGGAACCGCCCGCAACAGGGCGAGAAACGAAATGCTCCTTCGTTTGCGTTTGCCAAGAGTTACCGTCCAGCGTTAAGGACGGCATTTTAGCTCGAAAAGCCCTCAAGGCCATGGTGGCCGGGCACGCAAACGCGCTTTCACCTATCAAAAAGCGCCTGACAGAAAAGGAACGCCCGCGCGGGATTCTGCGCGACGGGCAAAATATATTCACATGGAAAACTTCTACACGCTGCAACTGCCGCAACCGCTGCTCCTCGCGCTCGAGAAAATGAAATTCGACAAGCCGACGCCTATCCAGGCGCAGTCGATCCCCGCCGCCCTTGAAGGCCGCGACATCCTCGGCTCGGCACAGACCGGCACCGGTAAAACGGCGGCCTTCGCGATCCCGATGATCGCCAAGCTGCTCAATGATCCCAAGGCAACCGCCATCGTCATGACGCCCACCCGCGAACTCGCGGCGCA
>JBBRVE010000115.1:0-7602 GCA_038247245.1 Bdellovibrionales bacterium
CGCGACAAGGGCAGCAATTTCGGGTCTTTCGTCTACGAACTTACGCGTCTTTGGCAGAACGACACGAAGGGCAAATTTACGCGGGGCGACAAAAACGTCTTCAAATACAAGCTGGACGACGACACCAGCTTTGTCGATTATGGCCCGACGCAGCAGGCGAAGATGATGGAGGATTACGCCCGCCGTTTCCTGCATCCCGACCGCAAATCGCACTGGCGCGAGGATCAGCCCGACAACAGCGAAACCGACCCGCAACTGGAGGCCACGGTGGAGGAACAATTCCCCGCCGCAACATCCGCCCGCGAGGCGTTTGCAAATGTCGAAGAACGGCCGCTGACGGCAGGCGAGGCCGCAATCCTGAAGGGCATTTTTGGCGACACGATTAACACCGACAGCATCCGCGCCAATCTGCACCCGCAGGGTTACGATGATATCGTGGGATCTGTCGACACCGGCAAAGTCGCCGCCGATTTCTGGGGACCTGAAAACAGCTCCAAAGATTTCTCCAAGGAAACGAACGGTTACAAATTCGGCACCTTTGTGCATGAACTGACGCATGTGTGGCAGAACCAGACCGAGCGCAAATACACAAACGACACCGAACCGACGGCGAAGGATAAATACACCTACACACTATCGTCAAAATCGAAATTCGAGGATTACCGTGTGGAGCAGCAGGCCGCGATCATCGAGGATTACGCGCGCCGTTATTTGCACCCGTCGAAATCATTTACCTATCTGGACGCAGCCTATAAAGACGCCGAGTCCATGAGCCCGTTGTTGAAGAAAGTCGTTGAAACCGAATTCCCCGGCGCGAAAAGGCTGCGCGAAGAATACGAATTGCAAAACGCGCCGCGCAGCAGCCCCGTGCCGGTTGCGGCATTCAAACCCGCAAAACTTTCCATCGGCTAAAAACAGCCTTGTTTGCAAAAGAAATTTTATTACTTCGCGCCGCGCGAAAATTTTGCTACACCTACCATCATGATCTGGCGCCTTAAAATCAAAACCCTTGCCGTTCTCCGCTGCCTTGTGCTGCTGGGCGTCATGGCGCGCGCGATGGTGCCGGCGGGTTTTATGCCTGCCTTCGCATCCACGGGTGATGAATTGTTCCCGATGGTCATTTGCTCGGGCGTTACGGGCAACACGACGGTTTACCTTCCCGCCGATCAACTGCCCGATCAGCCGAAAAAGCAACATGCGCCCGCCGCGCATGGCGCGCCTTGTGCCTTTGCCGCGCATTTCTCGCTCGGCACGATGGATGCGCCCCCGCAATTGCAGCCCCCCGTCTTTGAAAAGACGCCGCACGTTCCCCCCGCCACGACCGCGCCCGAAGCAAAGCGCGATTTCAAATCCTACCTGTCCCAGGGCCCGCCGGTTTCGCTGAAATTCCGCTGAATTTCCGCTTTAACTTCGCGACCAAGGAACCTCAACTATGTCCCACAACCACGCGGCGCATGACGATCATGCGTCCAAAACTGTGGCATCATGCGCACACCATTGCGCTGTGCCCGTAAACGATAACAATGCCGACACCGTACCCGTCAGGGGTTTGCGCGGTGCATTCAAAAAAGCTTTCGCCGCCATCGGCGGCGGGGCAGGCGGTATGCTTGCCGGTCATGCGGGCTGCCTAGTGGCACCCGTATTGCTGGCGACCGCCGGTATCACCACTGCAACCGCAGGCCTTTCCGTGCTTGCCATCGCGTTCAGCGCGGCGGCAACGGCGGGCGGGCTTTACGCATGGCGTCACATGCGCGGCCATCAGGCCGGCAAATGGGAAAAACGTCTTGTCATCGGCGGCGCAATCGCAGGCCTTGCGATTTCGACAGCCATGAACCTCGGCGGCTTGCACCAGCATCACCACCAGAGCCATGCGCCGGAAATGCCTGCCGCCGTCATTTGCGGCCCGGGTGCGAACACGACACCGGCCGAACCACCGCCACCGCCACAACCGGCAGCTACTCACCACAACCACAAACCTAAACTGTAAAGGAGATTACCATCATGAAACTCAACGACATCACCCCCGAAGCGTTCGTCTGCGCCACCTGCAGCGCGTGCCCCGCAGTATTCGAGACCGAAAACGACTCCTACGTCATCATCGGCAAAAAATTGTCGGCTGCTGCGCTTGCGGCTGTTGATGGCCGCGTCGGCGACGACGAATTCGTGATCGAAGTGCCCAAGGGCATGATCGATGGCCTGAAATAACCGGTATGCCGCCTTGCCCTGCGAAGGGCAGGGCGGTATCCTTTCTGAAAAGGAGATATGCACATGAAAAAATTCCTCATCGCCTGTGCCGTATTCGCGTTACTGGCAGGCATTACGCTTTCCGCAAACGCTGCGGAAAACAAGGCACAACCCATCGCCGGTTCGACGGTCGGTGGCGCATTTACACTTGTTGACGGCGCGGGAAAGCCCGTGACCGAAAAATCATGGCCCGGCAAATACAAACTGGTGTTCTTCGGCTTCACAAGCTGCCCCGAAATCTGTCCCACCACACTGACAGCCATCGGCGGCGCGCTGGAAAAACTGGGCGCGAAGGCGGACCAGATCCAGCCGCTGTTCATCACGACCGATCCCGGCCGCGATACGCCTGAAGTCGTGAACGCTTATGTGAAAAACTTTGACCCGCGCATTGCGGGCCTAACCGGTACGCCCGAACAATTGACGGCGGCAGAGCAGACCTACAAAGTTTATGCCGCGAAGCGCGAAACAGACGGCGGCAAGGATTATACCGTCGACCATTCCGCCTTCGTCTATTTCATGTCGCCCGACGACAAAATGCTGGCGATCATGAAGGGTGATGCAGGTGCATCGGTCATTGCCGAAAAAATAGAGCCCTTGCTCTGATCGTTGTTCAAGGGCAAGGATAAACCAGACCCGATGGCCGTGGCCGCCGCATCCTTTGCGGACCGTGCCGCGGCCCTTGCGCGATACCATCACGAGCCCTGGTAACTATAAAAACGGTAACGTCAGCCTTCAGGCGGCAACCGTCAATCGCCGTGGCGCACGACCTACATGGTTGAGCGCCATGCGCACAAAATGCGCATCCCAGCTGCCAGTACCGGATTCGGCAAAGCAGTCGGGATACATGCCGGGGAAGGTGTTTTCATCGACGATCAGGTATTGCTGCCGTTTGGTCGAATAGATGAAATCGAACCCGACCACATCCGCCCCCAGCGCCTTCGCCGCCTTCAACGCGATGTCGTGCACGGGGCTGGCATCGACCCAATCCACGCCGCCGCCCTTTCGGTCGGCATCATAGACCTTCCAGTTATCAACGAATTTTTCAGGCTTCTTGCGATAGCCGTAGACCAGCTGCCCGTCGATGACGGTCGTACTGATCCATTGCGTGATGTCGTTTTCCTCGAACTCCTCGCAGAAAATCTGCAGTTTGTCGCCGTGGAAGGACTGCCCGTATTCAACGGCGTCGATCAGCTCGCGCGGGGTTTTGACCATGTGGATACCCTGCCCGAAGGCTCCCAATGTCGGCTTCAAAAGCGCGGGCCCCTTCGCCGTGACCTGTGCTGCAACGGTATTCGCGCTCGATGCGGGGAACATCCAGTAATTCGCGGTCGGCAGGCCCGCCTGCCGCAATATCGTATGCGCGTTAAATTTATCGAGCGCGTTGATCAACCCTTCCGGATCCGGCACCACGCGCGTCGCTTTCGCCAGCGTACGCAGCACCGTCACGCTCCAGCTGTTCGGCAGATGCGTCACGAAATACCACAGCACCATGTCAAGGTCCGACAGGCAGCCATTCGCGTCATATACCTTGCCGTTGTTGATATAGGCGCTGGCAAGATCGCAAGGCACAACCTCGATATCCACCTGCGCTGCCAATCCGGCCGTAACGGCCTGACGCACATCATCGGGCATCAACCCGTTGCCTTCGATCACATTGCCCGACGGATGCTTCGGCGGCAGAAACACGCCGATTCTTTTTTTGGTTTTCATTGTTGCCTCCCTTTGGGTCAGAACAGCCACAGGCCATATCCCTGCGCCAGATAATGCGGATATTGGTATTGGTTAAGCGGCGTGGGATCGGCCAGCGCCGGTTCAACTACAGGTTTCAGTTTTTCCCACAACGGGCGGCCGGCCAGCAATTCTTCCGCTGCATGCGCATAGACGGCCTGGAAAGTGCCTTCGGTTTCGAATACCCGGCGCTGGCGCATGGCGCTGTTGCCGTGTTCGACGATGCCGCGCAGCGTATCGCGGTAGGTTTGATAGCCGAGCTTTTCAAAGAACGGTTCCAGCCTGTCGATCCACTGCGTAATGTCTTCGCGGATCGTGCGGGTTTCGCCGAAATTGTCGGAGACAAGTTCGGCCGACAAGCCATAGCGCATCGCGCGCCATTTGTTTTCGCGCATCCGCCAGTTTGCGGGGCGCGGCATATCGTCGAGCCAGCCCTGATGTTCCGCGAACCAGTGACCCAGGCAATGCACAAAGGCGGTGATGGCCGCAGCCTCCGCCAGCGTCGCCGGCTGGTCGCAGATGCGGATTTCCAGCGTGCCGTAGCGCGGGCAGGGGCGGATATCCCACCACATGTCCTTGAGGTCGGAAATGGAGTTTGAACGCGCCAGCGCACGGCAGAGGCTTTTATATTCCTGCCAGTTCGTGAACTGGTACGGCAACCCGCCGATCGGCATTGATTCAGTGACAGAGGGACGAATGCTGTCGAAGCCTGTGTCGCGCCCTTCCTCGAACGGGGAGCTTGCGCTGAGTGCCAGCAGGTGCGGCAGGAATCGCATATAGAAATTGTGGTAACGGATGCAGGATTGCGTGTCCTCCATCCCGATATGGATATGCATGCCTAGCGTGGTGAAGCGGCGGTAAAGCTCCTGCCGCGATTCACGCAGCAGTTTATAGCGTTCTGTTTCAGTCGGGGTGACCTGCGCCTGCGATAGCAGAGGCAGGCTGCCGGCACCCACCAGCGCGGCATTGTGCGCGGGCAGTTGTGCCGTGATCTGCGCAAGGCGTGCATTGAGGTCCTGTTCCGCTTCCTGCACGTTGTTGCAGACGCCGGTCGTGATCTCGATCATGTGCTGGTACAGTTCATGCTGGATATTGGGGTGCTTTGCCTGCCGCACGATATCAAGCGCGACAGGGGCTGGCGCGCAGGTGTTTTTGTCGACAATACCGAATTCACATTCGACGCCCAGCGACAGCGGCGCGCTTTTCAAGAACAGCAACTGGCGGTTTATTTTTGCAAGCGTGCTGTCTTCCGGCTGCCTTTTAAAAGGCTTAAATATTTTTTCCAGGATGAGCATGTGATGCCTCTTTCTAATAAACTGCGGTGCTGTGTTTGATATTGACTGCAGCTCAGTGCTGCTCATACGCGTGATAGTTATCCTGCGGGGAAGCGCCTTGAAAAGGTTGCGTAGCTTCCATTCCGTCTTATGACCAAGATAGCATATGGAGCTTACATGTATCTTACACAGCAAATTTTTATGTGATTGATTATTTCGTACGCATGCACGGCCTTGACCATTTATAACACAATGCAATCATCTGCGTTGATGCACACGCTATAAACACCTTCACGCGCAAAAACAGGTTCATTCAGTCTGATTCCAGCAAAGCCCGAAGCCGATCATGCCCGGTTAACGCCCTTTTTCCAAATCTGTGCTTCAGCACTGAAAACGCAGCATTTTTTCAGATCCGGTGGGCAGCAGGGAACCGTATTTGTTGCAGCGCAGTTAGTGTGTTTGAAGCGCCCGGCGATTGTGCATGGGTGGGCCAAATTTCGAGGAGAAATTAGATGACCGCATATAACAACAACCAGATCGACGGTGCCAGCGACAACACCGCAAAAATCAAGCAATCGGCAGAAGCAATCCGTGGCGATGTGCTGAAAACCGTTCAGCATGCCAAAGAAGGCGCACGCGTTGTCGCAGAAGAAGCAAAAGTCCGCGCGAACGAATATTCGGGCCTCGCCCGCGAGCAGCTTGCCGAAACGCAAGATCTCGTGATCGAACGCATCAAGAAAGACCCGCTGCAAGCTGGCCTCGTGGCCTTCGGCGCAGGCTTCCTGGTTGCGCTGCTGCTGAAACGCTAAAATTCTGCCTGTTCATTCAGGCAAAAGAAGAGCCGCCGGTGTTAAAACCGCGCGGCTCTTTTCTTTTGACGGAATTAAACGGAGAAGGGTTTGAGCCGCAGCGCGAGTTTTTGCACGGCGTTCGCCGGCTTTATGTTGCCGTCTTTTTCGAGGGCTTTTTCCGCGCCGATATCGCGCGATTTTTTTGCACGGTCAATGCGGGAGAATACTTTATCCCATTTGTCGCCCTTGAAATCCATGGCGGCAAGGTTGGGATCGCCGGCGTCATGTTTGGCCTTGGCAGTCGTTATCATGCGCGCGGCGACGTAGAACGACATTGAATCGCGCTCCGTTTTCATCACCACGTTGGCAAGGCCATCAAGCCCCGCCGCGCGGCGTTCATCGTCTTGACCCCAGCGGGGCAGGGCGTTCCAGATATTCAGGATGCTGACCGGTTCATAGGCGCTCGAGAATTTTTCGGCGTGGCGCTGCGCCAGTTTCACAGTCTCGTCCGGCGTCAGCGTCATGAAATTCTTTTGCTTGGGGTTGATGATCAACGCGTCCAGGCTCATGGATGTGATATGCGTCACGTCGCAGTTGAACCAGCCCATCATGGCGCGCCCGTCAGAAATTTCCTTGACGTCCTGCCGTGTCATGAAGCTCGACTGGAATCCCCGCAAAACGGCAAAGGCATCCGCCGCGTGTTCGGAATAATTGCCGTACTTGTCGGCATTCTTGACGACCAGATGCCCCAGCTCGTGCTGGAATGTATATTGCAAATGCTTGGCGGCTTCGGTCGGCTTATAGGCGATCACTTCGGCTTCGCTTAAATGCGTGCGCGTGCCATAGGCCATCAGCACGCCGGTGCCCTCCAGCGAGCGCCAAGCCGTGGGGTTATCTCGGCTCGTCAGAAAATCGGGATTTTCATAGCGGATATCGTCGACGTTCTTTTTTTCGGCGGGCGACAGGCTGTCGTAAAACTTTTCCATCTGCACCTCAACATCGGGCGCATCGAGGTCGAAAAATGTCACCTTTGCAGTTGCCGCCGGAAAATCGCGGCGCGCATCCGCAACCGCTTTGTTAAAATCAAAGCGGAGGGAAGAAGGGGATTGCTCTGCGTCTGTCGCGCCCACGGTCAGCCCTTTTGATGAAACTCATTATAACCGAATATGTGTAAATAATGATGTAAAGTGGCTTAGGTGACTGAAAAGGAAAGAAAATTTGGCTATAGCTTCGCTGCGTTAAACGTATCGCAGGAGGCGGGCTTGCCTGTGGCAAATCCGGTCTGGAACCAGTTATAGCGCTGCGCCGAACTGCCATGGGTAAAGGCATCGGGCACCACGTAGCCTTGCGATTGCTGCTGCAAACGGTCATCGCCGATCTGTGTTGCAGCATGGAGCGCTTCCTCGATATCGCCTTTTTCGACAATGCCGAATTGCGACTGCGCGTGATGCGCCCAGACGCCGGCATAGCAATCCGCCTGCAATTCCATTTTGACGGACAGCGCATTGCCCGCGCGTTCGCCAAGGCGCGACTGCTGCCCATGCACGCGGTCGGCCGTGCCTTCA
>JBBRVE010000116.1:0-7440 GCA_038247245.1 Bdellovibrionales bacterium
CGCATATCGACAAAGACGCGATCAGCAAATTATCTAGCCAGCTGAACCCTGCTGCAGGCCTCAGAGCAGCTACCCCTGGATCCGCTGCCTTCAAAGCCGCTAACCAGAACAAACGCTCGGATCCTTCCGGCGCGAAGCACGAAGGCGGCTCGTCGGGCGCGGAATTCCAGGCGCTGAACCCCGCGCAGGAAAACCTTGCGAAACTGATCGCCGAAAACGACCTGATTTTCGCACTTGGACCTGCCGGTACCGGCAAAACCCACGTGGCTGTTGTGAAGGGCATCGAAGCCCTGAAAAGCGGCGCTGTGGAAAAACTGCTGCTCGCACGTCCCGCCGCAGAAGCTGGCGAGAAAATCGGCTACCTGCCCGGCGACGCAAACGCGAAACTGGCGCCCTACATGCGCCCCATCTATGACGAGCTGGACAAGGCCTTCGGCCCCGGCAAATACAAGTCCATGATGGAAACCGGCGTCATCGAGATCGTGCCGATCGGTTACATGCGCGGCCGTACGTTTGATAACGCTTTCATCATTGTCGATGAATCGCAGAACCTGACCCGCGAACAGACCAAGATGGCCATTACCCGTATCGGTAAAGGTTCCAAAATGGTCATGACCGGCGACCCCCAGCAAATCGACCTGCGCGACAAAAATGACTCCGGCCTGATCTGGGCTTCCCAGATCATGGAAGGCAAAAAAGGCGCAGCGACCCGGACCTTCGAACAGACGCATGTCGTCCGTTCCGAGATCGTACAGTCGTTCGTGGCGGCTGTGGACGAATTTGAAGGCCTCGACAAGCCCAAGTTCGAAGCACCGGCAACCACGCCTGCTCCGGCAAAAGGCCAAACAAATCAACCGCCTGCGCCCGGTAAGTGGTAATAGCGGCTGATTAACTAATATTTACGTTTTACTGTTAAAGTAGGGTTAGTGTACAACTAACCCTACTTTTGCATTTCGGGAGAACCACTTGACCAAACAAGCCGTCCGTCGCGTCGGACTTCAGTTCGATGACAATGCCCTCGTCCCCCTCCTTTTCGGGGAACACGATATGCACCTTGCCCAGATAGAAGAAGAACTCGACATCGAGATCGCAAGCCGCGGTAACGAAGTTGTGATCATCGGCCCGAAACCCAAAATCGTCGCGGCGCAGGCCGTATTCGACGTGTTGTGGGAACGCCTCCTTAAAGGCCTGCCCGTCGTGACCGAAGACGTCACCGCCGCCATCAACGTCGTCAAAAGCCCGATGAACCAAGGGTCGCGCGACATGGCAATGGCGGCACTGAAAGAACCGCAGGTCAAACTACAGACCAAGAACAAGCAGATCACGCCCCGCACGCCCAAGCAGGCTGAATACCTTGAAGCCATCAAGAACAACGCCCTCGTCTTTGGCCTTGGCCCTGCCGGTACAGGCAAGACTTTCCTTGCCGTTGCGCAGGCCGTAACCATGCTTCAATCCGGCGAAGTCGACCGCATGATCCTAACCCGCCCCGCGGTTGAAGCGGATGAAAGCCTCGGCTTCCTGCCCGGCACGATGCAGGAAAAAATCGACCCCTATCTGCGCCCGATTTACGACGCATTGAATTACATGATGCCCGCAGAACAGCTGGCGCGCCGCTTGGCCGATGGCACGATTGAAATCGCGCCGCTCGCCTTTATGCGCGGACGCACGCTTGGCTCCGCCGTCGTCATCCTTGACGAAGCACAGAACACCACGCCCACGCAGATGAAAATGGCGCTGACCCGTATCGGTGAAAACAGCAAAATGATCATCACCGGCGACTTGTCGCAGACCGACTTGCCGAACAACCAGAAATCCGGCCTGCGCGACGCGGTGGAAGTATTGAAGGGCGGCAAGGATATCGCCTTCATCGCCTTTGGCGATGCCGACGTTGTGCGTTCGCGCCTTGTGCGCGAAATCGTCGCGGCTTACGAAAAACGCGACAACGTACACCCCAACAAATACGGCAAGGACACGCCATGATCAGCCTGACCATCCAGATCGATTACGCGTCCGCCAAATGGAAAAAAGCCTTCGCCAAGATGGACCGCAAGATCGAGGAGGCGGTGGCCGCCGCGTTCCTTGACGCGAAAAAGCCCAAATCCTTCGACAACCGCAATTTCGACATCGCGGTTGTGCTGTCGGACGACAAGATGATGAAGGACCTGAATCATACGTTCCGCGCCAAGAACAAGGCGACCATCGTGTTGTCATTCCCGCAATTGAAGATCAAGGGTTTGAAGGCGAAAGAGCTTGATGCCTTCCCCAAGGTCGACGCCATTCCGCTGGGCGATATCGTGATTGCGCACCAGACGGTCGCCAGGGAATGCAAGGAACAGAAGAAAACCATCGAAAACCACACGCTGCATCTTGTGATTCACGGGACCCTGCATTTGCTGGGCTATGACCACATGAATGCCAAAGACGCGAAAGCGATGGAAAAGCTGGAATGCGCGATCCTTCAGAGCATGGGTTATCCCGACCCCTATGCGGAACCCGAACCCGTAAAGAAACGTAAGAAATAACGTGGAAGACAACGCCCTCAAAAAATCCGAACCCACCGTCGAGCCGCAACCGGAGGTAAAATCCGACGCGGATAAAGGCCTGTTCGGCTGGGTGAAGAACCTTCTTCCCGCCAAGGAAACAGGGCACGACAACGACAGCCTGCGCGACGCGATCGAGGAATTGATCGAGGAACAGACCGACACCCCGCAATCCGCCGTCGCCGCGCATGAACGCCGCCTGATTTCAAACATCCTCGAACTGCGTGACCTGCCCGTACTCGACATGATGGTGCCGCGCGCCGATATCGTGGCAATCAGCATCGATGCCACCCGCGACGAACTTTATGCGCTGCTGGCGCAAAAACCGCACAGCCGCATTCCCGTTTACAAGGGTGACCTTGATAACATTCTGGGCGCCGTGAACATCAAGGATATCGTGGCGCACCTGGCCAACAACACGCCGTTCGAGATCAAGGAAGTCATGCGCGATGTGCTGGTGGTGTCGCCCGCCATGCGCGTGCTCGACCTGTTGCTGCAAATGCGCCAGTCCAAGGTGCATATGGCCTTTATCGTCGATGAATTCGGCGGTATCGACGGCCTCATCACCATCAACGACCTTGTTGAATCGATCGTGGGCGAGCTGGACGACGAATACGAATTCGACCTGACCCCGCAATTGATCGAGCGCCCCGACGGATCGGCCATCGTCGATGGCCGCTACGCCATCACCGAATTCGAGAAACAATACGGCGAAACATTTGCCGAGAACGAGGAATACGAGGAAGTCGACACCATGGGCGGACTCGTCACCTTTATCGCAGGGCACGTGCCCACGCGGGGCGAAGTGATCCGTCACCAGTCGAGCGGCGTTGAATTCGAAGTCATCGACGCCGATCCGCGCCGCGTGACCCGCATCCGCCTGCGCAACCTGCCCAAGAAAGCGCCTGCAACCGCCTCATGACCAAATTCACGTCACTCGAAGCCCTGACCGGCTGCCGCCGTTACGCCGCCGCATTCCTGCTGGGCGTTCTGACAGTTCTGGCCATGCCGCCGGTCGGCCTGTTTCCGGTGCTGCTGCTGACCGTCCCCGCCTTCGCCACCCTCGCCCGTTTTGCGCCGACGCGCGGCAAAAGCTTTGCAGTGGGCTGGGCATTCGGCGCGGGATATTTCATTTTCGGACTCTACTGGATCAGCGCCGCGCTGTTCGTGGATATCGAACAATGGAAATGGGTGCTGCCGCTGTCGCTGGTCGTCGGCCCCGCCGTTCTTGCCCTTTGTTACGGTTTTATTCCGCTGCTGTCGCGCTGCTTCCGCAACCATGAAACGGCACATGCGCTGGCCTTTGTTACCGCATGGAGCATCGTTGAATTTGCGCGCGGTCATTTGCTGACCGGTTTTCCTTGGAATTTACCGGGTTATGCGTGGCATCACGTGTTGCCGGTACTGCAATCCGCCTCCGTCATCGGCATTTATGGCCTTTCGCTGCTGACGCTGTTCTGGGCGATGATCCCGGTTTTCCGCGCGCATCCTGCACTGCGCCATATCGCGGTCATGTCGCTGGTGTTTGTGGTTGCGGCGGGCGCGGTGCGCCTGTCGATCAATCCGACATCTTATGACGCGGGCGCGCCTTATGTGCGCCTTGTACAGGGCAACATTCCGCAGGAAACGAAATGGAACAAGGATGACGACTGGCGCAATTTCGACAAGCACCTTGCGCTGACCGCCGCCAAAACGGCGCGAACGCCCGATGTCGTGATCTGGCCGGAAACGGCGGTCAATGCCGACCTGTACCAGTTCCCCGAAATCGCGCGGCTCATCGCGATGAAACTTCCGGGTAAGGCAACCGGCCTGCTGGGATCCTTGCGCGTGGATGTGCGCAATCCTAACCATCCTTATTTTTACAACAGCGTGACCGTGCTGGATAAAAAGGCCGCCATCACCGCCAACTACGACAAGCATCATCTTGTGCCCTTCGGGGAATTCATCCCCTTCCGCGAGAAAATTTCCTTCAAGCCTATCGCCATGGCGGTATCGGGCGTGGGCGATTTCACACGTGGCCCCGGGCCCCAGACGCTGCATGTTGCGGGCCTGCCGGGTTTCAGCCCGCTTGTCTGTTACGAAGTCATCTTTCCGGGGGAAGTCGCCGATCCGTATAACCGCCCGAAATGGCTGGTCAACGTGACAAATGACGGCTGGTACGGCAAAACCGCCGGCCCCCGCCAGCATTTCGCCATGGCACGTCTGCGCGCCATCGAAGAAGGTCTGCCCCTTGCCCGCGCCGCCAATACCGGCATTTCCGGCATGATCGATCCGCTGGGACGTGTCCTTAAAAAACAAAAGCTTGGCACAGCCGGATATGTCGATGCCCTGTTGCCAGCCGCCCTGCCGGCTACGCCCTATGCGCTGTTCAGGGATGCCTTTTTCTGGCTGATGCTGGCCGGTTTTGCCTTTATCGCGGTACGCCTGCGCGGCCCGTGCGGTTCAACATAGGATTGAATACCATCGCATGTTGACAATGCTGCGTTGCAAGCCTATTTATTGCAAATCGCATACACTTGTAAGGTATTCAGGCCATGCCCCGTTCACGCAATAATCTGGAAGGCCCCCACCCCGTCGATGTTTTCGTCGGGAACAAGGTAAAAACCCGCCGCCTGATGCTGGGCATGAGTCAGGATGATCTGGCCAAGGCCTGCGGCATCACCTTCCAGCAGGTGCAGAAATACGAACGCGGCACCAACCGCATCTCCCTCAGCCGCCTGACCGAAATCGCCGCGAGCCTTAAATCGCAGCTGGAATTTTTTACCGAAGGCTGTGCTGCCCTGCTGCCCGGTGCAGCAAAGGGCGGCGCGCGCGGCATGGCCGACAACAAGCAGGCCGCCTTTGAAGCCGAAGACATGAGCCGCGACAAGATCGAACTGCTGCGCGCCTATGACAACATCGAAACGGCCGCGCACAAGCGCCAAGTGGTTGAAATGGCGAAGGCTCTGGGCAAGAGAAAATAGCCTTTCACTGCATATGTGAAAAAGCTTATTGCTCCGCAATAACCGCTAAAGTATATATATTCGTTGTAAATCATTCGCATTTAGGCACGAGGGCGACATCATGGCTGACCAGAAATACATTTTCACGAGCGAGTCCGTTGGCGAAGGCCACCCCGACAAGGTGTGCGACCGCGTTTCCGACGCTATCGTCGATGCTTACCTCAATGCCGATCCCTATGCGCGCGTCGCGGCTGAATGCCTTGCGACAACCGGTTTCCTGTGCATCGCGGGCGAAACACGCGGCCCTTCCTCGATCGACCGCGACCTGATCGAGACGATCGCCCGCCACGCCGTGCGCGACATCGGTTACAAGCAAGAGGAATTCCATTGGGAAAAAATCAAGGTTGATGTGCGCCTGCACGCGCAGTCGGTCGACATCGCGCAGGGCGTCGATGCCGCTGGCAACAAGGACGAAGGTGCCGGCGACCAGGGCATCATGTTCGGTTACGCATGCCGCGAAACAGAAAGCCTGATGCCCGCTGCCATCCATTATTCCCACGCGATCCTGAAATCGCTGGCCGAAGCCCGCCACTCCGGCGCGCTGTTCAAGCTTGGCCCCGATGCCAAATCCCAAGTCTCGCTGGAATACGTGAACGGCAAGCCCGTCCGTGCAACCTCTGTCGTCGTTTCGACCCAGCATGATGCCTCGGCCTCGCAGGAAGAAGTGCGCGAAATGGTGCGCCCGCACGTTGAAAACATCCTGCCCGCAGGCTGGATGTGCGATGAAACCCAGTTCTACGTCAATCCGACCGGCCGTTTCGTCATCGGCGGCCCCGATGGTGACTCCGGCCTCACCGGCCGCAAGATCATCGTCGACACTTACGGCGGCGCGGCCCCCCACGGCGGCGGCGCATTCTCCGGCAAGGACCCGACCAAGGTTGACCGCTCGGCTGCCTATGCCGCGCGCCATGCCGCGAAAAACATCGTGGCGGCTGGTTTGGCCGACCGTTGCACCATTCAGGTGTCCTATGCCATCGGCGTGTCGCACCCGATCTCGCTCTACGTCAACACGCATGGCACCGGAAAATACAGCGATGAAGCGATTGCCGATGCGCTGCAGGCCGTGGCCGATTTCCGCCCCCGTGCCATCCGCGAACGCCTGAACCTGAACAAGCCCATCTATGCCCGCACCGCAGCCTATGGCCATTTTGGCCGCGCGCCCGAAGCAGACGGCGGCTTCACCTGGGAAAAGAACGATCTCGTGCAGGCGTTGAAAGACGAACTGGGTTCCAAAAAATACGCACATGCCGAAGGCAAGGTGACGGAATTGAAGCGGTAAAAAAAATGCCCTTCAACAAACTCATTCAGGGCTATAAAGCCTTCCACAAGGAGCATTTTGGGCCGGGCAAGAAGCTGTACCAGAGCCTCGTGCGCGACGGGCAGAACCCCGAAGTGCTGATGATCGGCTGTTCCGATTCACGCGCCGATCCCGCCATCATCATGAACACCGCGCCCGGCGATATCTTCGTGGTGCGCAATGTGTCGGCGATTGTTCCCGCCTATTCCCGCGACACCGGCCACCACGGCACCTGTTCGGCGATTGAATTCGCAGTGCGCGGCCTGAAGGTCAAGCAGATCGTCGTGATGGGCCACAGCCTGTGCGGCGGCGTGCGCGCGCTCGCGGAGCGCGATTTGGTGGCGGAGCATTTCGAATTCCTGCCCAACTGGGTCGATATCGCCAAATCCGCGCTGGTCACCACCAAGAAGGCGACCGAAAACCTGCCCGAGGAAGAACGCCACCGCGAGCTGGAAAAGGCCGTCGTGCTGGTATCCTACCGCAACCTGCATACCTTCCCCTGGATCGAGGAACGCCTGATGAGCGGCGAGCTGACCATCCACGCATGGTATTTCGACATGGCCAAGGGCAAACTGCTGGAATACAACCCTCTGACGACCAC
>JBBRVE010000117.1:0-7182 GCA_038247245.1 Bdellovibrionales bacterium
CAAGGCGGAGCGTTCGCGCCTGCTGGCAGTTGACGGAGACCTTGATAACGTTGTCGGCATTTTGCGCAAGGATGAATTCCTTGCCAAATGGCTGGGCGGCGACCGTCAGACGATGGACAGGCTGCTGGAAGAACCGCTGTTCGTGCGCGAAGACACAAAAGTCATGGAGTTGCTGGAATTCCTGAAAAAATACCCCGCCGGTATCGCGGTCGTGACCGATAGCGAGGACGATGTTGCGGGCGTGGTGACGCATCTGGACTTGCTGGAGGCGATTGCCGGCGAATTCCCGAGCCAGCATGAACCTTATGCCCCGCTGTCGATCCACGAAAATGCCGAGGGCGGGCTCACCATCGATGGCATGGCGTCTATTTACGATGTCGCGCATAAACTGGGCGTCGACTATACGCCGAACGGGCATTTCGCCACGATTGCGGGACTGGTGCTGCACAGTCTTGGACGTATGCCCGCAGTCGGCGACCATCTGGACTGGCAGGGCTGGCGCATCAAGGTCAAGCAGATGGACGGCCGCCGCATCGCCAAGATCAAGGTCAATAAAATCGTCGAGGAATAAGAAGCCTAGCGGCTCTTGCGGGCCAGTTTTTTGCAGGCCTGTTTTAATGTCTTGCCATGGATCTGGTCTTTCGGGGTCTGGCGCAGGATTTTTTCCGTCACATGCGCGGCCAGTGAGCCCCTGGGCGCTTCGTTAAACACAGTCGCCACATTCTGCAGCCATTCCTGCTGCGTCAATTTTTCAAGTCGCATCGTGCCTTGCGGCATTGGCGCGGTGCGCGGTGCGCGGTGCGAAATTTTGTCGAAGACGCCCTTCAGCCGCGATGCCATGTCATGCCCGCTATCGGGGGCTTTTGGCACGGGCTTCATCCATGCCAGCTTGCTCGCCAATTCCTCGATCTCGCCCTGTTTCGGGGCATGTCGCTGCGCTATCGTTTCGGCCGTCGCCTGCACGCCTTTTGCCGACAACAGGGTCGCGCCGGTATTTTCCAGCGCGGCATCAAGGGCAGGGGAGGTGGTATGGATGCCGGGCGCGCGCAAGGCGCGGGCAAGCGAAACTTCGCGCGCCTGTTCCAGCGTTATCGTCTGTTGCGATAACCCGCGCAGCACGGCGAAAACATCCGCCGCCATTTCCGCTTCTGCCCGCTCATGGGGCAGGGCGTCGTGCAGTGACGGTGTGCCGTGCCTTGTCATTCCGCGCCAGTTGGCGGTAAAACCGCTGCGTGTCACGGCATGGCCAAGCTCGTGTGCAAATGCGTAAGCCGCTTCCTGTGCCACCGTCGCGGTTGCGCCCAGATATTTCGATGTCGGCTGTGAAGATGACGCAACAAGGATATTACCCGATGCGTAATCCACTTCGGCCGCCCCGTTCTTCAGCAGGAATTTTTCAACGGCGTGAAAAATGGCCGTTTCCGGGGGATATGCGTCGCCCAGCGAATGCAGAAAAGCGGGCGATGCATTGCGCAGCCAGTCGCGTAATTGCTGCGCGGCATCCGGCGATGCGAGGTCGATAAAGGTCACCTGCGCCGTTTCCTGCGGATAGTCTCGCCGTGCGGCCAGAACGGCAGCGGCGTGGTCGAAAGCGGGATTTGGGCTGGCAGTGTCGGTCATCGTCATCCTGTATTAAATATTTTACATAGATATTACAAAGAGATAGGGATGTCAACTGCCGACCCGCCGCAGTTGCCATATGATTAATGATTTATTCAATAAAATCAGCTATATATATAACATCTGCTGCACACATACGACAGGCGACATTTGACGCAACAGGAACAAAGATTAGGGGCTTTGTCAGCAGCCTTCGAGCGCGCCAGCGCGCCGCCGGCCCGGGCGCCTGTGCCTGAACCGGACCAGTCCGAACTCGACCGCCGGATACTTGCCGCTGCGCGTAGCGGTGACCTGAGTGCCCTCGGCAGCCTGATCGCACAAGGGGCAAGCGCGAACGCAATTGACAGCATGGGTGATACGCCGCTGATAGAGGCGGTGCGCGCGAAGCACTACGAAGCCGTTGAAATCCTGCTGGCGGCAAAGGCGAACCCCGACCGCCCCAACAACATGCTGCTCCACCCGTTGATACTGGCGGTCACTGATCATGACGAAAAAATGGTGCGCATACTGCTGGAAGGCGGCGCGAATCCGGATTTGCGCAGCGATATCGACGTGACGCCGCTCATGGTGGCGGCTGAATCGGGCGATGATGCGATTGCCACGCTGCTGCTGGATAAAAAAGCCAAACCAGACCTTGTGGATGAAAATGGCAACACCGCCGTGCTGCTGGCGACCATGAGCGGCCGCGAAAGCATGGTGCGGCTGCTGAAGCAGCATGGTGCGGACCTCGATATCCTCAATAATGATTCACTGACGCCTGTCATGCACACGGTGCTGAAGGGCGAAAATGACATGTTCGACACGCTGGCCGAACTGGGCGCAGACCTGACGCAGAAGCGCGGATCGCGTCCGCCGCCGTTCATGCAGGCATCGCGCACAGGCAATGCCCATGCGCTGGGGCATTTGATCAAGGCGGGCGTGCCGATGGATTTCAAGGTGTCCGATGGCACAGACGCGCTGATGCTGGCAGGCCGCTCCGGTTCGGTTGTGGTGGGCAAGATGCTGATTGACCTGGGTTTCGACCTTCATCATAAAAACGATAGTGGCAAAGACGCGCGCGCCGAGGCGCTGGAAGAGGGCCATGCAGCCTTCGTCAACCTCATCGACGTTGAACGCGCCAAACAGCTGGAGGCTGCGCTGCGCACGGGATTGAAGGGCACAGGAAAATCCGCGCCCCGCACCGCATCGTTCCGCAAAAAGGTGCCACCAACATGAATGGAGAACGCGCACCGCTTGACATGGCCGCCCTTGCCGAACCGCGCAGGTCCGACATGCGCAATGCCTTCAATAGCGCTGCCGGCGCCTTCAGCAGGCCGTTCGAACGAGCCCGCGTGTATACAGTCAATGACCTGATTGAAGCCGTCAAAAAAGATGATGCGAAGCTTGTGCGCAAGGTTCTCGAGCAGGGGCTTGACCCGAACACGATGAATGAAGCCGGCGAACGGGCGCTTATGCTGGCGGCGAAGGAAGGCAAGAGCGCCGTCATCGGGGTATTGATCGAATACAAGGCTGACCCTGAACTCAGGGACAGCAGCGGGCGCAAACCTGTCATGTACGCCATACAGGGCGGGCATGTGGAAACGCTGGAAGCGCTGCTGCAAAATGGCGCGAGCCCTAACGCCGCAGCGCCCGACCAGGCACGCCCGTTGAGGGCCGCCATCATGGGCGGCATGCTCAACGCCCGGCACGAAATTTTCGACATGCTGATGAAGCACGGCGCGGATGTGAATCAGTTGGCGGATGACAACACGACGCTGGTGATGATTGCAGCCGCCGCCGACAATGAATATGCGCTCAAGGCGCTGCTGGCCAAAAATGCAACCATGGGCGGCGTCAGCAGCCATGGCGAGAATGCGCTGACGGTCGCGGCAGCCAATGGTTCAGCCAATACCGTGCGCGCGCTGCTGTCGGCGGGAATGGATGTGACGCATGTGAACGATCATGGGCGCACGGCAAGCGCCGCGGCCGCTCACGCAGGGTTCCCCGAGCTTGCAAAAACGCTGGAAGCAGCAGAGAAGAAACATGTCGAAGAAATGCTGAAGCACGGCACGGGCTACGAAACATCCGCACCCAAAACCGCGAAGTTCAAGAAGCGCGACGGGCAAAAGCCGGGATGATCATCAAATTTTGATAGGCTTGAAACTGTCGGCGATCTTGCTGACGAAGTTTTTGGGTTTTTCGGCACGCGCCAGACTGACGGTTTGTTGCGCCTTCCTGCCGCCTATATCGCGGTCGCCGGCTTTGTCCTGCAGGGCCTGCTTGGCTTCTTTCCAGTAGTCGGTGTTCACGTCGACCTTGTGCTCGAACGACCCAAGCTTGATGACGCCGGTTTCCAGCACGTTGTTCAACACGCGGGCGGCGATATAGAATTCCTGGGAATGTGCAGGTGAATCTATCGCGATTTGCTGCAGGTTATGCAGCTTGGCGTCGATAACCTCGTGCCGCACGGCCAGCGCCCCCGTTTCGGTTTCCTCCATCGTATAGCCGTTGGAATTCTGCATCTTGGAAAACTTGCTATGGGCCTTCGATGTGGTGTCAAAGGTCCTGGCATGCTGCTGCGCGACCTTGACGATTTCCTGCTTGGACAGTGAAATGAAGTCGATGTTTTTCGGGTTGATTGCCATGGCATCCAGCGCCATCGCCGTCATGTGCGAAAAATCCATCGTCATCAGCATCGCCTGTCCGCGATGGTCCGCCAGAGACAGCAGGTCGCTTTTCTGGAATGTGCCGTCTTTCAGCCCGCGCATCATGGCGAAGGTATAGGCGGCGATTTCCTTGTATTCGTCGGACTTGCCCGAATTCATGCCCTGCGCGTTCGGCACCACGAAATGTCCCAGCTCGTGCTGGAAACAGAAATAAGCGCTTTTGTAATCGTCGCCGGGGAAAGATTGCTTGTCGCCTTCGCGCGCAACGGGGATCAGCATCAGGTCGTGGCCGTTCATTTCCGTGGCAAGTGCGGTCGAGGTCTTGGCGTTTTTGATGATGTGTTCGAATTGCGCGTTCGTCAGCTTGGCTTTCTTCGCAAACGCCTCCAGCTTTTCGGGGAAATCGGCGGCGGACGTGTCGATGAAAGTCAGGTTCGATGTTTCCTTGGGATAATCGCGGCGCGCATCGGCGACGGCCTGCTCGAAGTCGAACACCTGGGGCGCATCCTGTTTAAAAAACTGGCTAACCTGCTGATCCGGCATCAAACTTCCATTTTGTGGTTTCATAACATTATAGCGGGAACATGCTAAAAAACAGCTTAAATTAAACTAAGTAATTGATTTAAAACAATTATATCATCGTTTGACATAAGTGCGTTTCCGTCTTAATGTCCGCCTACACATTTTCAGTACGGAGAATTTTATGTTCAAGCCCAAGAAGGCCAGTGGCCTCTCGCACGTTTTTTCCTCGGCCATGATGAGCGCCGGATTGATGCTCTCCGCGCAGCCCTCGCGTGCGCAGGAAGCGCCCAGCGCACCGCCCGAACCCGTGCCCGCCGCACAGCCTGACTGGAACAATGCGGCGCCGTCGCACACGAAAGCGCAGTCCACGGGCGGCTTGAACGACCGCATCGACGATTATTTCGCACGCAAGCCGACTGTTTATGTGACGCGCGAAAATCTCTGGATCTCGACGCCCTCGCGTTACGACGTGAAGATGCTGCCGCTGGAACAGACCGGCGTGCTGAGCGTGACGCGCGAATATCTTGAATTGAAGCCGCTGAAAAAAGAATGGTACGGCCGCGCGAACGGTATTGAATACGGCGTGCAGTTCAATATCGGTGCCGGCAGCAGCACTTCGACACAAGTGTCGTCCGACTGGACGTATCGCGGCGGTTTCAACCTGGGCTACTTCGATAATCCCGTTGAAAAAGTGAACGGCCGTTACACGCGCGACAGCGAAGGCAACGCACGCGCCGGTGCCTTCGTCGAAGGCGTCAAGAACGTGCATATCGGCAGTCTGCCGGCGTCGCTTATCGTCGGCACCTCGGTTGGTCGCGTGTCCGGTCCCGAAATCGGTCGCGGCAGCGATGCGCGCGTCTATTCCGAAATCAACTTCCCCAGCCTGTTTAACGGCAAGGCGGGTCGTAATGGCGCGAATGAATACGGGCTCGGCAATTTCTCCGGCGTGGTGCGCACCTATGCAGGCACCCAGAATTACGGCGTTGAAGCGGGTTTCTATTTTAACAACCTGAAGGACGACGGCAGCCGCATCAACCTGAGCATCGGCCCCGAAGTGCGCTACGATAAAGAAAAGGGCACATCGTTCCGCATGCGCGTGAAAATCTCGCCGAATAAATTCTGGTAGGATTATTTCTGAAGGATATCCAGATCCGCCAGCACTTCTTCGCTATGCGATGCGGGATCGACATCGTCATATACTTTGCGGATGACGCCCAGCGGATCGATGATGAAGGTATGGCGCGCAGAAACGGTCGTCAGGCCGAGCTCAAGGGTCGAGCCGTAAACTTCGCTGATCTTTTTGTCGGTATCCGCCAGCAGCATGAAATTCAGGCCTTCCTTGGCGCAGAATTCCTTGTGGCTGTCGGGGCTGTCCGTGCTGACACCGAGTATGACGGTATTCTTTTCGGTATATTTAGCTTCATCTTCCTGAAAGTTATGCGCCTCCAGCGAACAGCCTTGCGTAAAGTCCTTCGGGTAAAAATAAAGGACAATCCATTTGTTCTTGAAGTCGGTGAAGCTGATGGCATCGCCGTGCTGGTTTTTCAGGCTGAAGGCGGGGGCGGGCGTGCCGGCTTTCGGCATGTCGGCGGCTATCGCGTTCAGGGAAAACAGCGCGCAAAAGGCAAACGCGGCGAAAGCGGAGATTTTTTTCATGTCGGTTACGGACGCAGCGCGCCGCCTTTATATTTCTTGGTTGCGGGGGGCAGCGTGGGGCCTTTGGGCGGCGGGCCCTCCTTGGCGGCGACGATATCGGGGATGCGGTCGGGCGCGTTATCGCCCAGCCATTCGCCCAATGCCTCGCGGAGGGAGTCATAGCCGTATGCTGGCGATTCCTCATGCTTCTTGGTAAAACCGCCACCGATATCCCAGTCTTCGGACAGCTTATCGAAGCGGGTGACGGCGATGTCTTCATCCGACCTATGGGATACGGGTGCCAGCACGATCTGGATCATCGGGTGGATTTCGGTGGGGGAGGCGACGTCCTTGCCCCAGTCCTTGTCATAGCGGACGGTGATGGTGAGCGTCGGGCCGTCATGCAGGGTTTCATCCAATGCCTCGACCGCTTCATCGATATTGCCGTCGGAGAAGCCGACCTTTACATGGAATTTCTTGCCATCTTTTTCGGGCAGGGACTCCAGCAGCGATAAAATCGGGTGGATATGACCTTCGTATTTTTCACGCATGCCGTCCTTGGCTTCGTTGCATTCTCGCAGCAATTCGGCACGCAGGGTGTCTTTCTGGCCTTTCAGCGCGGCCTGCTCGCCGGCGAGCGTCTGGTTCTCCTCCACCTTTTTAGAGGCGGCTTCGAGGAAATCCTTGAATACATCCTTGGGCGGCTTGCCGTCTTCGGGCAAAGGATCGTCGGACATAAAAACTCCGGTCGTTGTCAGCA
>JBBRVE010000118.1:0-7173 GCA_038247245.1 Bdellovibrionales bacterium
CAACCGGCGGGGATACGCCTCCAGCTTCGAGCGGTCCACGCGCCCATATGCCAGCGGCTTGCCGCCGAACACCGTGCCGAAGAGGATGAGGAATTTATCCTGCATGTGCAGCTATTTTCCTTCCTCAAACACATATTTGAAAAACATACCCAGGAGAGCAGACAAAGAAATTGCAACGACAGAGATGCCGCCATAGATTATGCCACTCATAATCTGATTAACCGGTGTAAGATATCCCGTACCTATAGAGCGCAAGAAGCAAACCACTCCAAAAAAAATTCCCCAATTGAATGCGCCTAGTTTATTTCCTGATGCCCAGCCAATTATAAACCCAATCAAAAGCGGCAATACTAAAAACGATATCTCCAGCCCCACCCGTATGTCAGAAAATTTGTTGCCTCTTAATAATGACATCAAGAAGTATGGAGTAGCAGGTAGAGCAAAACCACCCAGATAATACGGCCAGTTGCTAAATCCGGTGACAAAAAGAGGTCTCGTCATCCCTACATCCTGAACACGCCAAACTGCGGGTCGCCGATCGGGGCGTTCAAAGTGGCGGAGAGGGACAGGCCCAGCACCATGCGGGTGTCGGCGGGGTCGATGATGCCGTCGTCCCACAGGCGCGCGGAGGCGTAGTACGGGTGGCCTTGCGTTTCGTACTGGTCGCGGATGGGTTTTTTGAAGGCTTCTTCTTCGGCGGCGGCCCATGTTTCTTTCTTGGCTGCCATCGCGTCTTTTTTCACCTGCGCCAGCACGCTCGCCGCCTGTTCGCCGCCCATGACGGAGATGCGGGAATTCGGCCAGGTCCAGAGGAAGCGCGGGTTGTAGGCGCGGCCGCACATGCCATAGTTGCCCGCGCCAAACGATCCGCCGATCAGCACGGTGAATTTCGGCACCTGCGCGCAGGAAACGGCATGCACCAGTTTCGCGCCGTCCTTCGCAATCCCGCCCGCTTCATATTTGCGGCCGACCATGAAGCCTGTGATGTTTTGCAAAAAGATCAGCGGAATCTTGCGCTGGCAGCACAGTTCCACGAAATGCGCGCCCTTGACGGCGGATTCAGAAAACAGGATGCCGTTATTCGCGATGATGCCGACCGGATAGCCGAACAGGTGCGCGAAGCCGCAGACCAACGTTTCGCCGTACAGTTTCTTGAATTCGTCGAATTCGGAATTGTCGACGATGCGGGAGATGATTTCGCGCACATCGAACGGCTTGCGGCTGTCCTGCGGGATGATGCCGTAAATTTCTTTCGTATCGTATTTCGGCGCGCGCGGGTCACGCACGGCAAGGTCGATTTTCTTGACGCGGTTCAGGTTGCCGACGATGCGGCGCGTGATCTGCAACGCATGGCCGTCGTTCTGCGCGTAATGGTCGGTGACGCCGGATTGACGGCAATGCACATCCGCGCCGCCCAAGTCTTCCGCGCTCACCTCTTCCCCCGTCGCGGCCTTCACCAAAGGCGGGCCGCCGAGGAAAATCGTGCCCTGGTTTTTCACGATGATCGATTCATCCGACATCGCGGGAACATAGGCGCCGCCCGCGGTGCAGGAGCCCATGACCGCCGCAATCTGCGGAATGCCGCGCGCCGACATATTGGCCTGATTGTAAAAGATGCGCCCGAAATGTTCCTTGTCGGGGAACACTTCATCCTGCAACGGCAGGAACGCGCCGCCGCTATCGACCAGATAAATGCAGGGCAGGTTATTCTGCGCCGCGATTTCCTGCGCGCGCAGGTGTTTCTTGACGGTCATCGGGTAATACGTGCCGCCCTTCACCGTCGCGTCATTCGCCACGATCACACATTCCGTGCCGGAAACGCGGCCAATGCCGGAAATCATGCCCGCTGCTGGCACGACGTCTTTATACGTGCCGTATGCCGCAAAGGCGGAAAATTCGAGGAAGGGCGAACCGGGATCGATCAGGTTTTTCACGCGGTCGCGGGGCAGCATCTTGCCGCGCCCCAGATGCTTGGCGCGCGAGGTTTCGTCGCCGCCTTTCTGGATTTCCACCAGCTTGTCGCGGAAATCACCGACTATTTTTTCGGTAGCTTCATAGTTCTTTTGGAATTCCTGCGACTGCGGCGACAGTTGCGATGCAAGCTGGGTCATAAATCCTCCGGTATTTGCGTCCACCGACTATAGGACAACAAAAAGGGCGGCTCAATTGATATGAGCCGCCCTGATATTGTATGGAAAAGGGTTTCAGAGGTTCAGCGCGCGCTTCCATGCCGGTTTGCGTGCCGCTTCGTCGTTGGCGACCTCCGCCCCCTTCACCGCCTTGTCAAAGGCAAGGCCGGGCGCGGGCGCGTTGGTCAGTTTCGACGGTGCGCTATCATTTGCAGGCGCCAGCGTCGCATCCAGCGTATCGCGGGGCGCGTAGCGGCTTGCCGTGTCGCTCAGCGATTGCAGGCTTTTTGCTTCGGCGCTTGTTGCGGCATGCAGCAGCGATCCGCCGCCCCAGGCCATGACGGCGAAAAAGCGGATCGGTTCGATAACAACCGCGGCAGGCGGAAAAAGTATGCCCGCCAGCAGCAAGCCCACATTCGTATAAAGGCCGATGGTCGAGGTACGGTTGGCAAGTTTGCTGAACTTTGTCAGGCCGGATGCCTTCGCCTGCAATTTGCCCACAAAGCTTTCATCGCCGACTGATTTTTGTACCTTCTCCATTTCGCGCGTATTCGCAAAATGGCTGGCGGCGTAGGTGCCGGCGACCAGCGCAACAGAACCGCCCACCACCGCCGCAACAGCGGCGGGAATGACAGGCAGCGCAACAACCAGCGCGAGCGTGGCAACGACAGTGCCGCCCAGCCATTTCAGAGATTTTTTCATGCTGTCACGGCTGAAACGCGCATCGCGTCCCGCCTGTGCGGCGACCTCCTCTTGATGCTGTTTCGAGAGGATTTGGCGGTCGGTCATTAAATTCTCCATGCAGAGGTTAAAAAAACAAAACCCGCGCAAACAATTGCGCGGGGCATCATGAATGCTGGGCGGTGGGCGGGGCGGTGGTCTGGGCCTTTGCGGGTCCGGATCATCTGTCCAATCTTGCGGCTGTTAAGAACTCATTAAACATTATAACAGCCCGCCCCTGATGTCAAAGGCGGGCTGTTACTGTATTGAAATTGCTTAAGGTTTCGGTGCGGCCGGTACGGGCGCTGCGGGCTTGGGCGTTTCGGCCTTGGGCTGGCGGCGGCTGAAGATGCTGAACACCGATTTGGGCGAAGCTGAAGGCTGCGCCTTGTGTGCGGGCACGGCGGGAATGGCGGCTGGCGGCAGGATATCTTCGGCCGGGCGGATCGCGCCTTCGGCCACCTGACGGTCATAGACCAGCTTCGCGGTCGGTTTCGTTCCCTGCGCCGTGCCGGTTGCGAATTCGGACGCGCCCCATGCCGCAAACATCGTCAGGCTGGCGAGCGGATAAACGATGGCGGCGATCGGCGCCAGCACCGGAATGGCGGGTGCGATAATCGCGCCAATCACGGTGAAGAAGGCGATATTGCTGATCTTGTTCAGCTTGGCCGCGCGTTCCATCGCCTTGCCGGCTTTTTGCTTCAATTTTGGCACGAAATCGTTGTTTCCAGCGTCTTTCTTGACGCCCAGCAGCGCAAGCGCGCGCGACGCGTTGGAAACAAGGCGGAATGCGTTCACGCCCACCACGATGGCTGCGATAAATGACGGAATGGCGACAAAGGCGGCGGGCAGCAGCAGCGAAGACGCCACAAAACCCGCGACACCCGCGCCCAGATACAGGGCACGTCGCTGCGCGCTTTTCAGGTTGTCTTGATGTTGGGCGGGAAGCTGTTCCAGCACCGCTTTTTGGGTGTTGGACGAAAGTGCGTCGGCTGAAGCCATAAGAGTATCTCCCGTAACAGGATTACTATAAGCCTCAGGTGGTCTTTTTCTGCTCCCAAGGCGCGATGTAGTTAAGGTCGGGCTTTCCCTTGGACTTGTCAAGCTTGGGCAGCTCCATGGGATCATTGGCCGCGAACAGCGCCGAAGGTGCAGGCGAGTCAGGCGTAATGTCATAGCCAACGGATTGATCCAGGGCTTTTTTCACTTCACGTTCATTACCGAATAATTTCCACAACATTGCTTTTTCCCTCCCCTAGGGTTTTCATACCGGTCACAGTATGTGGACAACTGAGCGGCAACTTATACCGAAATCCGTAAAATGTCAAATGATGCCAAAGGCTTGTTGCAACTGGTTATCACTCGCTCAAGATTCATATTAGAAATCAGGGAGAAGGCGGCCTTTTCCGTAACTTGAATTTGTCACCGGTTTCAGGCTTCTGTATTCTGGAAAAGTTCTTTTCGAATGCATCCCGCAGTTTTTGTGATTCGTAACGGTCGAGGGTATCGACCGTCCCCTGATCGATCTCGCGGCGGTGGCCGCGCATCATGGCCTCGATCGATGCGCCCTTGGACAGCAGGAATTCGACCAGCGGGCCATCCTGCGATTTGGCGGCATATAAAAGGGCTTCGGACGAGGCCGCGTTAACATTTGCGCCCTTGTCGACCAGCAGGCGCACAATCGGGGCATTCCCCATCAGGCTGGCGGTGCGCAGCGCAAGGTCATCCTCGAAATGGATATTCGCGCCCTGATCCAGCGCTTCGTTCACGATATCGATCATGCCCGTCGCAGCGCCGGTCACGAGCTGGTAGCCCAGTTCTGGATTGTCTTCCGACATGCTTTTTCCTTTGGATAAGGCATCATAGCGGGCATGGGGCGGATGGCAAGATTGAATATTGCGGATAGCAAGATTGAATATTGGCCCCTCCTTGTTGTCATTTTGCACTGCAAAAAACTATACTGGCGGCATGACCCAGATCGACCTCACCATTCCCCCGCGCGAAGCGGATATCGGCGGGCTGCATGTCCGCCGTATTTTGCCCTATGTGAAGCGGAGGATGGTCGGCCCCTTCGTGTTCCTCGACCATATGGGGCCCGCGCATTTTGCGGCGCATCAGGGCATTAACGTGCCCCCTCACCCGCATATCGGCCTTGCTACCGTCACGTATCTTTTCAGCGGCGAGATTTTCCACCGCGACACACTGGGCAGCGCGCAGGTGATTTCGCCCGGCGCTGTCAACTGGATGACCGCCGGGCGCGGGATTGCGCATTCGGAACGCACGACACCCGCCGATGTCACGCGCCCCCACGATGCCCACGGATTGCAAAGCTGGGTCGCGCTACCTCGGGAAGTCGAGGAATGCGCGCCGGAATTTTTCCACCATGGCGCGGAGACGCTGCCGGAATTTAAAGTGAAGGACGCAACCGTGCGTCTGATCGCGGGCAGCCTCTACGGTCACGCCTCCCCCGTCAAACTCTATAGCCCGCTTTTCTATGCCGCGATCACCCTGCCCGCAGGTGGCACCATGGAGCTGGCGCGCGAATACCGTGAGCGGTCGCTGTATCTGGTGGATGGGTCATTGCGCATCGGCGATGCGCATATCGCGCCCGCGACGATGCCGGTGTTCGGGGATGATGAAAAAATTAAAATCGAGGCTGAAGCCGCATCGACATTCATGATTCTCGGCGGCGATCCGTTGCCGGAGCCGCGCTATATCGACTGGAATTTCGTCTCAAGCTCGAAAGAACGCTTGTTGCAGGCGCGCGACGACTGGCGCCACCAGCGCTTCGGAAAAATTCCGGGCGACGACACGGAATTCGTGCCGCTGCCTTGATTACGCGTTAAAACCGCCGGGGCCGCGCTTCAGCTTCGGTGCGGGGGGCAGGTTGTCCTGCAAGCCGGCCTTGGGCGTTGTGATGTCCTTCGCCGTTTCGCCTGCGATATCTTCCTTCAGCATCTGGATTGCGGTTTCGATCAGGCGCTTGTTCGCGCGGCCTTCGGTCATGTTTGCAAGGTCGGTCATGCCCTTGGTGAAGCGGTCGACCAGTTCGGGCGACATTTCCTTCCACGAATTGATTTCGGTCACGCGTTCGATCACGGCGACGCCCGCATTGGCCAGTTCACCGATCATGCGCTTGCGGCTGGACGCGTCCATTTCAGGCAGCGCTTCCTTGAATTCATCGCCGGTGATGGCGGCGGTGATTGCGGCAAACGTCACCTTGTGCACATGCACGTTGTCGGTCGCCATCAGCGACGCGGGGCCGCCGTAAACGACTTGATCGTCATGCAAAATGCTCAGTGCCTCGGCAACGGGCTTCGGCAGGCCGCGCAGGGCGGCGGCGCTGCGCCCGCGCGTCGCTTCATCGACCAGCAGCACGGCAGCGGATACGGAATCAAGGGTATCGGTATCGATCAGCAATTGAATGATCGGCGCGGTATCGAGGTCGTTGATTTCGGAAGGATCGACCGTGCTGGTATCCGCGCCCAGCGCCTTCAGCGTTTTAACAACGATCGGGTCGCGCAGGATTTCATCAAAGGCGAGCGATGCAACCGCTTCCGGATCAACCGCAGGTGACACCGGCGCAACCGCGCCGGGTGCCGCCAGATACACGCCAACCGCCGCCATTTCGGCGCGGAATTTATCGAGCGTCTGGTTCATCAGCTTCAGGCGCGTCTGGCCGCCGGCAAGCTCGGTCAGCGTTTCAACCGATGCCACAAATTTTTCGGCAAGATCGGTCGTGAGGCCGCGCAGGGTGCCATGCGCAATGCCGCTTTCGATGATATCGGCCGCAACGTCGGTCATCTCGCGGCCCATTTCGGCCAGATGCGCGGGATCGGAAAAACCGCGCGCCTGCGCCAGCTGGCTTTCATCGCCCGCCAGCGTCAGCGCGGAAACCGCCAGCTTCGCCGCCAGCGCGTTACCGGATTCCATCAGCGCCTGCACGCTTTCCGTGGAGGACTCGAAATCCGCATGCAGCAGCGTCACCGCTTCGCCAATCGCGGGCGGCAGCAGCTTCGCCAGTTCCGCCGAATCCTTGCGACCGCGCAGCATTTCATCCGCCACCAGCACCGCCGCGACATTGCTGTCGAGCGCATCGGTATCGGCCAGCAGTGTAAACACGGGGTTGCCGTCGATATCCGACTGGCTCACGCTCCGCACGCCGTCCTGCGCCGCCAATGTATTGATGACGGTTTCAACGAATTTGTCGGTCAGCACGTCGGTGGTTTTGAGCGAGGCCATGGAAATAACTTTCTAAAAATTGAAATTCAGGGTTTGGGCGCTTTGGGGTTTTTCGGCAGCTGGATTTCGCGCGTCACTTCGG
>JBBRVE010000119.1:0-6830 GCA_038247245.1 Bdellovibrionales bacterium
AATTCCGCCCCGCCATCGGCCGTTTTGTGATGGGCGGCACGAATGGCAGTTTCAACATGCCGGGGCTGTATGCCGAACCGCTGCCCGTAAAAAAACTGTTTATGCAGGCCGTGATGGATGCGGCGGCGGGCACGGCGGATATCACGCAATTGAAACTGGATATCGGCAATAACCCAGATGCCGCCAAAACGCCGCAGGCCGTGGCCACCGTGAAGATTGTGACCGAGCCGAACGGCGCGCGCGTGGCGACCGTTGCGGGCACGCTCATCAACACGCCGATGGACGACCTGCACGCCTATTGGCCCGAAACGCTGGCACCCGACCCCCGCGCATGGGTGACGACGCGCCTGACCAAGGGCATTGCGCAGACCGCGACAATTGCGATGGAGCTTGCCTATGATGCGGCGGCGGAGAATAAAATTGCCGTGCGCAGTCTGGGTGGCGACATAGATTTTACCGGCATCGACGTCAATTACCTGTCCACCATGCCGCCCGTGCTGAATGTGGCGGGGCACGCGACATACGATCGCACATCATTCCTGATGGATTTAAAGGGCGGCAAGCTGCTGGACATGAAGGTCGGCAAGTCAAAGGTCAATATCACCGACCTCGACAAGATCGGCAACGGCGGGCATTGCCAGATCGAAGTGATTGCGAATGCCGAAGGCGCATTGAAAACCGCGCTGAAAGTGATCGACAGCAAGCCGCTGGAATACCCCGAAAAGCTGGGCATCAAATCAGCGGAGGTGGAGGGCAAGGCGAAAGTCGACCTGACCCTCAAATTCCCGATCAAGAAATCGCTGACGCTGCCCGAAATCCGCATCGATGCAAAGGCGGATTTGAACGACGTGAAGCTGAAGGATATCGTTGCGGGTCTGGACCTGACGGGCGGGCCGATGGATCTGGATGTCACCAATGACCGGCTGAAGATCAAGGGCAAGGGCGTGCTTGGCGGGATGCCGGTGACGTTCGACTGGCTGAAAAATTTTACGGCGGGTGCAGCTGCCTCGATGAAGCTTTCGGCGTCGCTGCCATTGGATGCACCCGGCCTTGCGGCCTTTGGCGTGCCTGCGATGCTGGGCGTATCGGGCACGCTGCCGGCCGATATCGATTACACGCTGAAGCCCGATAAATCGGCAGTGCTGGTGTTGAAGGGCGACGCCAAGCCGTTTGGCTACAAACTCGATATTATCGATTTCGCAAAACCTGCCGGCAATGATGGCAAGATCGACCTGACGCTGGCATTGCAGGCGAACAAGCTGCGGAAAATATCCGGCCTGTCGCTCACGGGCGCGGGATTGTCAATGAAGGGCGATATCGATTTCGGGGACGATGCAAAGGGCGCAGTCGAGGTAAAAAAAGCGTCGCTGAAGGAATTCAATTTCGGCGACACATCGGTTGCCGTCGAAATCGAAAGCAAGGGCGGTGGCTATAATATCCGCGCCACGGGGCGTCAGGTTGATGCTTCCGCGCTGTTCAAGGAGAACAACAAACCGGGCGACGATGTCGATGCCGCCAAGCAGGCGGCGCCCATCCGCCTGAACCTGTCCGCCGGACGGATGATCACCGGCAAGGACCGCGGGCTGGATAACGTGCGCATCGTGCTGGTGAAAAACGCATGGAAACGCCTCGACCAGATGGAACTGGACGCGAAATCGGGCAAGGGCAAGATCATGCTGCGTTACCTGCCTGCCGGCAAAGCGCATACATTGAAATTCGAGGCCAGCGACGCGGGCACGGCGCTGGCGGCGCTGGGCATTTCAAAATCCATCAAGGGCGGGTCGCTTGTCATTAACGGGCGTCCGCATCCGCAGGGCGGCTCGCGCGATATGGTCGGTACTGCCGCGCTCAGCAATTTCAAGATCAATGACGCGCCGGTGATTGCGAAACTGCTGAATGCCATGTCGCTGGTCGGCATATTGCAGATGATGAGCGATGACGGGCTGGGTTTCAAAAAAGCGCGCGTCGATTTCGTCTGGCTGGACAAAGGCCAGCCACAACAGCCGCAGAATGTGCGGATGCTGAAACTGAAGGACGGCAAGACATTCGGCTCGTCGCTCGGCTTGACGTTCGAAGGCACGATCGATAACTGGCGGAATGCTTATAACCTTGAAGGCACGATTGTGCCGGCATCGGGTGTTTCCAAATTCCTCAACATCATCCCCATCGTCGGCACGATTTTGACGGCGGGCGGGGAGGGGATTTTCGCGGCGACCTACACGATCAAGGGCACGAAGGCCGAGCCGGTGGTGAGCGTCAACCCGCTCTCCGTGCTGGCGCCCGGCATCTTGCGGAAAATATTTTTTGAGTAATTCCGGAAAATGCAGATAATTCAACGCATTTGACATTAATCATATGTGATCCACGGGAATGGTATAATCGTATAAGCATTAGATAAGGTGCTGCGATTGCGGGCCTTGCAAGAAGAAAGGGAGTGCCTCAGATGGACTTCGAAAATTTCACCGAGCGCGGCAAATCCGTCGTTCAGGCCGCGCAAACACTTGCGCTGCGCCACGACCACCAATTTTTACAGCCGGAGCATTTGCTGAAATGCATGCTCGATGACGACAGCAATGTCGTGAAGAACCTGATCCGCGCGGCGGGCGGTAAGCCCGAGGCGATTGCGCAGGCGCTCGACGAAGGCTTGGCGGGCATGCCATCGGTGCAGGGCGGCGGCGCGCAATCTCTGCATATGTCGCCGTATCTGGCGAAAACGCTCGACCAGGCGCAGCAGATCACCAAGAAATCAGGCGATAAATTCGTGACGCTGGAGCGTATGCTGCAGGCAATCACGCTCGTGCCGCAATCGGATGCGGCGAAATGCTGCAGAAAAACGGCGTCCAGGCGCAAAGCCTCAACAAGGCGATCAATGATCTGCGCAAGGGGCGCACGGCGGACAGCGCGTCATCGGAAGACCGTTTCGAGGCGTTGAAGAAATACACGCGCGACCTGACCGAAGCCGCGCGCAACGGCAAGCTCGACCCCGTGATCGGCCGCGACGAAGAAATTCGCCGCGTCATTCAGGTATTGGCGCGCCGCACGAAAAATAACCCCGTCGTCATTGGCGAACCCGGCGTGGGCAAGACCGCGATTGCGGAAGGCCTCGCCATGCGCATCGTCAAGGGCGACGTGCCGGAGGCGTTGAAGGACAAACGCCTGCTGTCGCTCGATCTTGCCGCCATGATTGCGGGCGCGAAATACCGCGGAGAATTCGAAGAACGCCTGAAGGCCGTGCTGGAAGAAATCCGCGCGGCGGCGGGCGAGGTGATTATTTTCCTTGATGAACTTCATACGCTGGTCGGCGCAGGCAAGGCCGATGGCGCGATGGATGCGGGCAACATGCTGAAACCGGCGCTCGCGCGCGGTGAATTGCATTTGGTCGGCGCGACCACGCTCGACGAATACCGCAAGCATATCGAAAAAGATGCGGCGCTGGAGCGCCGTTTCCAGCCCGTGTTCGTGAAAGAACCGACGGTCGAAGACACCATTTCGATTTTGCGCGGCTTGAAAGAAAAATACGAAATGCACCACGGCGTGCGCATCACCGACAGCGCGATTGTGGCGGCAGCGACGCTGTCGAACCGCTATATCTCCGACCGTTTCCTGCCTGACAAGGCAATCGACCTGATCGACGAAGCTTCGTCGCGCCTGCGCATGGAAGTGGATTCCAAGCCGGAAGAACTCGACGAAATGGACCGCCGCATCATCCAGCTCAAGATCGAGCGCGAGGCGTTGAAGAAAGAAACTGCAGACAAGGCGACCAACGATCGCTTGGCCGCGCTTGATACCGAGCTGAACAACCTTGAACGCCAATCCGCCGAAGTGACGTCGCGCTGGAAGGCGGAGAAGGAAAAACTGTCTTCCGGCCAGAAGATTCAGGAAGACCTTGAGCGTGCGCGGATCGAGCTGGAACAGATGCACCGCAGCGGCAACTGGACGCGCGCGGGTGAACTGACCTATGCCGTGATCCCGCAACTGGAGGCGAAACTGGACGAAGTGTCCAAGGCCGCCGGTGCCGCGATGATCAACGAAGAAGTGCGCGACAGCGACATCGCCGAAGTCGTGAGCCGCTGGACGGGCATTCCTGTCGATAAAATGATGCAGGGCGAGCGCGACCGTTTGCTGAAAATGGAAGAACATTTGCGCCAGCGCGTGATCGGGCAGGAAGAAGCGGTCGCATCCGTTTCTGCCGCCGTCCGCCGTTCGCGCGCCGGTTTGCAACGCGCAAACCAGCCGATTGGCACGTTCCTGTTCCTTGGCCCCACAGGGGTTGGTAAAACGGAACTGGCGAAGGCACTGGCCGAATTCCTGTTCGACGACGAAGCCGCAATGCTGCGCATCGACATGTCGGAATACATGGAAAAACACAGCGTCGCGCGCATGATCGGCGCACCTCCCGGCTATGTCGGGTATGACCAAGGGGGCGCGCTGACCGAAGCCGTGCGCCGCCGCCCGTATCAGGTCATCCTGTTCGACGAGGTTGAAAAGGCGCACCCCGATGTGTTCAACATTTTGCTGCAGGTGTTTGATGACGGGCGTTTGACCGACGGTCAGGGGCGCGTCGTGGATTTTTCCAATACGGTGCTGATCATGACGTCGAACCTTGGTTCCGAATACCTTGTGAACCTGAAGGACGGCGAGGAAGTGGAGGATGCTAGAGCCGATGTGATGAATGTCGTGCGCGGCGCGTTCCGCCCCGAATTCCTGAACCGCATTGACGATATCCTGCTGTTCCGCCGCCTGAGCCGCGATATCATGACGAGCATCGTCGATATTCAGCTGCGCGGCTTGCAAAAAATGCTGGCCGACCGCCACATGACACTGGAACTGGATGACGCGGCGAAAAAACACCTCGCCGATGTCGGTTACGACCCGTCCTATGGCGCGCGCCCGCTGAAACGTGTGATCCAGAAGGAACTGCAAAATCCGCTGGCCAACGCCATTATCGAAGGCAAGGTCACGGATGACAGCGTCATTTCCGTGACGGCCGCCAAGGGCGCGCTGGTCATCACCGCGAAAACCAAGGCCGAAAAACGCGCGAAATCGAACGGGGCGGCGGCTTAACTATAAAGCTAGTTTTTTTGTAGGGAAAATATGAATTTAAAATTCAGAATCTTTGCTGCGGCTTTCTTTGTTATATCTATGTCTTGCGCCATGTCTCATGCGGCTTCGGCCGAACAAGCTATAGCGTCAACAGATACTCCTTTTTACAAAGAGTTAGATGACGTCGCATCCAAAACTCCTGGCTTAGCTGTTGGGTTGCGTCTCACCGAGCGTATAAAAAGCGATGGAAAGCTTTTCTTTATTGCACTCGATTGGCTGAAAAATAACTCAATCGCCCAAAGCCAAGTGCAGAAATTCAACAGCTTTTATTTTCTGATCTATTCAGATCTATTGCTACAGGCTGGGCAATATTACAAAAATAAGGGTGACGAAGCCACATTCAATGAGTTGACTAAATCCTCATTAATGAATTTACTTTTTTTTGAAATGTTGTTGTCCTCGGATATCACGCGATGTGAGGATAAATCAGTATCTTCTATAAAACCAATTTTATTGGGGTTCCGTTTTAAAGGGCTGCAGCCATACTTTGGCCTTGTTGCGAAACCTCAGATGCAAGGAATATGGCGCTCCGCGAAAGTTCTCGACGACAAGTATGCTGAGCGTATTCCGAACAAGGAAGTCTGTTCGAGCGGTGCAGCCGTATCCGTGGATATGCTTAAACAACCCGGCACAAAAACTATCGAAGTGGCTGACCCGAAACAGTTTGGCGGCAAAAGCCGGAAAATTATCCCTCCCGAAGGCTATGCGTATCAGCCTACCTATATTGATAACGCGACATGGAATGCCCAGCGTCACAGTATCAACGATCAGGTAATTCAGGCATGGGCAGAACGATTTCCCTGATCCCTCTGTATTAGGGCTGCAGAAATCCGCGCCCTTCTAAAACGGGTTAATAGCCACATACATCCATAAGCTTCGGAGAACGCTGCCGTAGGCGGCTTAGCCCATCATCGCCAGTAACGTCATCGCAGGCGCGGTGAAGAAGCCCAGCACGCACAAGACCGCGCGGGGCGCGTGAATTTTGCGGCGGGCGAGGGGGATGGCGGTTGCGGCGGCGATAGTGCCGCTGGCAATCGCGGCGACGATGCCGATTTCATCCTGCTGCAAGATCATAAACAAAATACCGCCCACCGCCGATCCCGCGCCCGCGATAAATCCGCAGGCATAGGACCAGAGGTAATCTTTTTTCGGGCTATGTTCCGATATGCTGCACGCGGTCATTTTATTCGGCCTGTTTTTTATAGATAGTGCCAGCAGCCGCGCGTTTCATCCAGGCAATATTTTTGGGCGAGAATTTGACAGGTTTTGCCGGCGCGATATCCGTGCCGCGCATGGTGGTGCCGTCGCCCGGCATCAGCGTCACTTTGCCGCCGTTGTTGTAAACGTCGATCACGCCTTCTTCGAGGTAGATCCAGCATTGCCCCTTGGCCATCGCGCGCGTCAGTTTCGTGCCGCGAATGCCCATGGTGCCGAAATTCAGGTGCATTTTTACGTCGGGGTTGGGGTTTTTATCCATCAAGCCGCTAACATAGGAAAACGCGGTGTCGAGGATGGTGAATTCTGCGGTGCCCTGACGGGGTTTTTGAGTGTCATACACATACTGGTCAATCACCACGCGCCCGTTTTGCGCCACGACCAATGTGCTGTTGTCGGCGAATTCGATCTGCACGCGGCTATCCTTGCCGGTTGCCACCGCATCGCCCTGCACCAGCCCGTCGCCAAGTTTCAGCGGGCGTGATGCCTTTTGCCCTGCGTTCATCACCGTC
>JBBRVE010000120.1:0-6713 GCA_038247245.1 Bdellovibrionales bacterium
CAATAGCTGCGTCTGCTCCGGCGCCACGGAAAACCGCGTGACGGCTTGTGCAGGTGCGCATATCACCGGCAACAGGGACGAGCGCCGCACCTATAACTGCCCCACCTCGACCTGGGGTGCCTGGACCGAGATCAGCAACACTTGCTCCTGTGTTGCCGACGTCGAATTCCAGACTGTCGCCTGCACCGCGCCCCTGCTGGGTAACATCACCCAACAGCGCACCTATAACTGCGGCTCCGCTGCTTGGGGACCGTGGGTAGAGGCTGCGAACAACTGCGGTGCTGTCGCCTACACCTGGGTTTCTAAAACGGCGGCAGGTGGCCCCTTCGGATCGCCGCTTGCGGTTCAACAGGGCTCCTCCTGCTCCTCGGTCGGCGCAACCTCGTCCTGCTCGTCACCCGCGGGTGGCGGCCAGTACTGGCACTATGCGACCTGCCAGTGCGAATAAGAGGGAAGAGGGAACGCCTAGCGGCTGAACCACGACTTTAAAACTTCGGAGTAGATAGCGGTGAGCGCGGTCATGTCGGAAACGGCAACGCGCTCATCGACTTTATGCATGGTTTTACCGACGATGCCGAATTCGATGACTGGGCAATGGCTTCGGATAAATCGCGCATCCGAGGTGCCGCCGGTAGTGGACAGGTCGGGATCGAGACCGGTGACCTTCTTGATGGCATTCTGCAGCATCTGCGAATGCGGCCCCGGCGGGGTGTAGAAGCTTTCGCCGCTCAGGCGCGTTTCCATGTCATATGCCACGCCTTGTGCATCCAGTGTGGCGCGGATGATATCTTCCAGGCGCGCGCCCGTGAAGGCATCGTTGAAACGGACGTTGAAGACGGCCTTTGCCTCCGCCGGAATCACGTTCTCTGCCTTATTGCCCACATCCACGCTGACGATTTCGAGGTTTGACGGCTGGAAATGCGCCGTGCCCGTATCCAGTTCAAGCACATCGAGGGCGGAGAGCAGTTTTATCAGTTTCGGCACGGGATTGTCAGCACGTTGCGGATAGGCGACATGGCCTTGCGTGCCCTTGACGGTGATAAAGCCCGACAGCGAACCGCGCCGTCCGATTTTCATCATATCGCCGAGTTTTTCGGATGAGGTGGGTTCGCCCACCAGACAGAAATCTATTTTTTCGCCGCGTGCGGCCAGCCAGTCCAGTACTTTTTTCGTGCCGTTAATCGAGGGGCCTTCCTCGTCCCCTGTGATCAGGAAGCTGATGGAGCCTCTCGGGTTGTTCTTGACGCAATCGAGCGCGGCCGCCGCGAAACAGGCGATCGGGCCTTTCATATCGGCAGCACCCCGTCCGCAGACTTCACCATTCCTGATTTCTCCGCCAAAGGGGTCGAACGACCAGCCTTTATCATCGCCAACGGGAACAACATCGGTATGTCCTGCGAAGCAGAAATGCGGCGCGCCCGTGCCCCACCTTGCATAGAGGTTGTCGACATCAGGCGTGTCATTATCGGAGAAAACCAGACGGTGACATTCAAAGCCGTTTGCAGAGAGTAGTTTCTGAAGCAGTGCCAATGCGCCGCCTTCGTTCGGCGTCACGCTGGGACAGCGCAACAAATCCTGCAGCAGCGCGACGGGATCGGTTGCCATCACTCCCTCAGCAGCTCGTTGATGCTGGTTTTGGAGCGGGTCTTTTCATCGACGCGCTTCACGATCACCGCGCAATAGAGGTTCGGGCCGGGTGTGCCATCCTTCAACGGCTTGCCGGGCTGCGTGCCGGCCACGACGACGGAATAGGCGGGCACGCGGCCCATGAACACTTCGCCCGTTTCGCGGTCGATGATTTTCGTCGATGCGCCAAGATATACGCCCATGGAAAGCACCGAACCGGTTTCCACGATCACGCCTTCGGCCACTTCGGATCGTGCGCCGATAAAGCAGTTGTCCTCGATGATGACGGGATTCGCCTGCAGCGGCTCCAGCACGCCGCCGATGCCGACACCGCCCGAGATATGGCAGTTCGCGCCGATCTGCGCGCAGGAACCGACGGTCGCCCAAGTGTCGACCATCGTGCCTTCGCCCACATAGGCGCCCACGTTGACGAAAGACGGCATCAGAACCGCCTTCGGCGCGATAAAGGCGGAGGGGCGCACGACAGCGCCCGGCACAGCGCGGAAACCTGCGGCCTTGAACTGGTCGGGCGTCATGTTTTCAAAACGCGAACCCATTTTGTCATACCAAGTCGCATTGCCGGGTGCACCGTTCACCGGTGCGTTGTCGGTCATGCGGAAGGTGAGCAGGATCGCTTTCTTGATCCACTGGTGAGTAACCCAGCCGGCACCGGTTTTTTCGCAGACGCGCAAACGGCCTTCGCCCAGATGCAGCATGACTTCATCGACAGTCGCTTTGCCGAGAATCTTGGTTTTGTCGGTCAGCGCATCGCGCTGTTCCCAGATCGAATTGATGTTCTGTTCGAGGTCGGTGACATCGATTGCAGGTTTGCTATTTTCCGCGTTGCGTAACATTTTGCACCAGCCAGTCTGAAAGTTTTTCTGCTTTATGATGGGTATGGGGATGGTTCAGGTCTTCGGGCTTGACGTCCTTGCCGTGGAACCAGACCGTTTTCATGCCAAGGTCATGGGCGGTACGCAGGTTCACCTCCATATCCTCGAACATGCAGGCATTTTTTGCATTCACGTCGTGTTTTTTCATGAATGCGTGATAGCTGTCCACTTTCGGCTTCGGCCAGTAATCGGCGTCCTCGATGGCGAACAACCCGTCGAAATGATGCGCAATGCCAAGATGCGACACCATATCGACCGCAAAATTACGCGGTGCGTTGGTGAAGACATATTTTTTGCCGGGCAGGTGCGCCAGATATTCCTGCGTGATCGCGCAGGGCGGCACGACCTTGATATCGACGTCATGCACATGCTGCAGGAAATATTCGGGCGCGACATTGTGTTCGGTCATCAATCCGCGCAGCGTGGTGCCGTAGGTATGGAAAAAATGTTTGCGCTTGGCGTCTGCCGCCGCACGCTCCAGCCCCAGATGGCTTGCCACGAAGTCGGTCATTTTGCGGCCGACTTCAACGAAGATATGGGTTTCAGCGTCATAGAGCGTGTTGTCGAGGTCAAAGACCCAGCTGTCGACATGGGACAGGTCGTCGGGCGGGAGTTTACGCATGGCAGGAACCTACACGGCCTTTCTGGAGCGGAGCGCGGCGGCAAGCGTGCCATCGTCAAGGTAATCGATCTGGCCGCCGATCGGCACGCCATGCGCCAGTTGCGTCACCGATACGTTGCAGCTGTGCAGGCAATCGGCGATGTAATGCGCGGTCGTCTGGCCGTCGATGGTGGCGTTCAGCGCCACGATGACTTCTTTCACGCGCTCGTCCCGTGCGCGTTCCAGCAGATGCGGGATGGAGAGATCTTCAGGGCCGATACCGTCGAGCGCGGACAGCGTGCCGCCCAGCACATGGTAGTAACCTTTGAACGAGCCCGTTTTTTCGATGGCCCACAGGTCGGCGATGTCTTCGATCACGCAAATGATGCCGCGATCACGGACGGAGGAGGCGCAAATCGCGCAGGGGCGCTGGGTATCCAGGTTGTGGCATTCGGGGCATTCCTCGATCACATCGGCCGCCTTGTTCAGCGCCTGCGCGAGCGGCAGCATCAGCGCCTCGCGGTTCTTCAACAGGTGCAGCGCAACGCGGCGCGCCGAGCGGGGGCCGAGCCCCGGCAGGCGTCCAATCAGCTTGATCAAATGTTCAATTTCGGTGCCAATCATGGAGGTGATTATAGCCCTTCAACAGCGGCGTTTACAGTCATTTAAGCGCAATTCCGCATATGTTAACCCCCGAAGGAGTCGCTGAACAGCCAGTCCTTTTCGGCGCCCAGCGCCGTCAGGGCGGGCAGGGTGGCGTTAATCATCGGGGCAGGCCCTGCGATGTAAATATTGTGACCCGCCAGCGTCTTGAAATCTTCGACAAGCGCGGGGGCGATATAGCCGGTGCGGAGCGGGGCTTCGGATGCAGGCTCGCCCAGCAGCGGCACATAGCGGAATTCGGGATAGGTTTTTTGAAGGTCGCGGAAGGCGGCGTCGAGGTATAAATGCTGTGCATCGCGCACGCCCCAATACAGGTAAGCGGGGCTGTGCTGCGCATGGGCAAAATGCGCTTCCAGTATCGCCTTCAGGGGCGCAATGCCCACGCCGCCCGCCAGTGCCAGCAAGGGCCGTGTGGATGCGCGCCAGAAATGGTCACCGAAGGGCGCTTCGATCGAAATTGTACTGCCGGCCTGCCAGTTTTCAAAGATATGCGCGGTCAACCCGCGTCCGGTATTCTTGATGTGGAATTCCAGTATGCCATTATCGGGCGCATTGGCGATGGAATAGGGGCGCGGGTCAAAGCCTGTGGCCGCCAGATGCGCATATTGCCCGGCGCGGTGCGGTGATGCCTCGCCGATATCGGCGCGGAGGATGCGCGTATCGCCCGCGATTTCCTCAACCGACGTCACGCGCGCTTCGTACAGGCGCGGTGCGGCAGGAGCGATGGGGTCGGGGCGGGGGGTCAAGATAGCGGTTCCTGTATCGTGTTTTTAAAAGACTTAGGGCTCATCCGCAAAACTAGGGATGAGCCCTTGAAAGTCAAGCCTGCGCCTTAAGGATCAGGGCGTGCGGCCTTTGGCTTTTTTGCCGGCCTTGGCAGGCTTGTCGCCACCGCCTTTTGCAGCGGGCGTTTCCGGCTTGTCTGCCACGGGTTTTTCGGTCACTTCCGCAACGGGTTTTGTGTCAACGGCTGCAGGCTTGTCACCTTCGGGCTTGCCCTTCACCAGTTTATCGATAGCGTCGATGCTGGCTTGTGCTTCGGGGTTGCCTTCGTTCTTTTCGCGCACTTCGGCAGCGGCGGACGAGAGTTTCTCGTTGCCTTCCGCTTTCGGTGGCGTGATGACGCCGAAGCTGGTGCCTGATTTGTTTTCCGTGCCGGCTTCGACAGCCGCAGTCGCGGGTTTATCGCTATCAACTTTAGCGGGCGTTTCACTGGCTTCGGTTTTCGCAACGGGCGCATCAGCCTTTGCAACTTCGTCTTCCGCTTTTGCCGCAGGCGCATCGCCTTCGGTTTTAGCCACAGGCTTCTCAGCGTCGGCTTTCACCTCGGCTACTTCCTTGGCGGGCGTCTCGGGATCGGGCTCGTCACCGGTGGTCTGCGGCGCGGAGAGGTCGACGCCCGACAGGTTCATCTGGTGCGATGCCGGGGTCGCGCCGGTCGTCAGCTTGTCGTTTTTCTCGGCGTTAAAGGCCGCGAGCCTGTTGCGCACGTTGTTCGGATCGTCGCTGTACATCGGCTCGAAATTCGCGACCTGCAGGCCGTTCATTTGCGCGTGCAGCCACATCATTTCTTTTTGTTTCTGGTTGCCATGCACGTTGATGGCGGTCCAGCCGCGCGCTTTCGCGGTGACGGCGACGGCATGTGCTTCTTCTTCACCGAATTTCGCGGTGCGTTTGCGCATGCCGATGAATTCGGAGCCGCCCAGGTTGGCGTGCCATTCGATCACGTGGCCGTTGGGCAGGTGGAAATCCAGGCCGTATTTGTCGTTCTTCTTGACCTTGCCGGTCAAGCCCAGCGTTTCCTTCAGCTCGTCCATCACATCACCGGCAGGCCAGACCGCGTTGATCGCGGGCATGCTGTTTTTGGCGAATACGGAGCGGTAGCGGGTGTCCTTGTTCGGGTCTTCGCTATCGAGATCTTCGTCATCCAAATCCGCAACGGCGCCGTTGTTTGCCGGGGTTTGGGCGCTGTCGTTCTTCGCGGCGGGCTTTTCATCCGCGTCACCGATGGGCGCGATATCGGGCTGGCCGACGGCCGCGTCTTTTTTCTTTTCCGCGCCTTCTTCTGCGGCGGCTTCGGCTTCAGGCGCGACGGCGACGGATTCATTCGAAAGAGCAGCGGCTGCGGGTCCTTTCGTTGTATCCGTGAGGTCAATTTTGGGGGCGTCGATTGCGGGGGTGAGGCCCACGCCGTCGTTTTCAAAGTCAAATAACGGCAGCTGATCGCCGGGCTTCAGTTCGGGTCTTTTAATTTCGAGGTTGGAGACATATTTGCTGCCTTCTGCGACAACAGGCGCTTCGGCCGTTGCGGTGACAGTGCCACCCGATGTCTCGGCGGTTTCTTTAACTTCTGCGGAAGGCGGTGTGTCGGCTTGACCGTCTTGAGCCATGGCGTAACCCTCTTTGATTTTTTGAAAAAACAATTAACCCGTCGTTAAGAATTGCATTTAACTATTATATCCAAGTTTTCGTAATGACGCAAGAAAACGCTAATTACTTAGCGTTTTCAAGCTTATATTCGCGAATCTCTGTTAGTTAAGCTTGGGATTTCTGCGTTCCGGATCATAATAGTGAAAGAGATCCTTATCCAGTTTGATACCCGTCTGGGTATTGAACAGCTCGACCTCGGTCGTGCCACCCTCCGGATCAACGATACGCCATTTGCGCAGCTCAAGCGCGGGTGTTTCGGTGAAGGCAAGGGTGAGAGAACCTGCCTTGGGCTCCCGTTTCTCGACCAGCGTCACCAGCAACAGCCCGCTATCGCGCACCACGGTCGATACCGTGAGGTCGCCCGACAGCGTCATCTTTTCGCGCAGGAAGAAATCGGCCAGCGATTTTGAAATAAGCGTGCGTGATCCCTGCTTCATCTGGGCATCGTAGTAATTGATGAAAAGGCCATCGGCGACGATAAAGTCTTTGACGGGCGGATC
>JBBRVE010000121.1:0-6377 GCA_038247245.1 Bdellovibrionales bacterium
CCCCGTGGGCCTGCTGCTTATTCAGATGTGTTTTCAACGTTTAACGACCGGGTGCGCGTGACTGCGACGGTACGGGGCGTTGCGCGGGGGCGACCTGCACGACACCCTTTACGAGCGGAATAGTGGACGCGTCGATATTAACGCCGGTGCGCTGCGTGTCTTCCAGATAAGTAGGGTGATACAGGAAAACGCTGTCGACCGTGTATTGGCCAGTGGCGAAATTGATGGTGTAGGTATCGCCGTTCCAGATTTTCACGGAAAACACGCCGTCTTCCACATTACCCTTTACAGTGAAGGCGCGGACGGTTTCGCCGTTTTCGCGCACGTTTTTGTCAAATTCCCAAGCCTGATCGGGCATGGCGACGCCGCTGCCGGCAGTCGCGGGAGTTTTCATCGGCACAGTCTGTTCCGTGCGTTGTGCTTGCGGCAGCATCTGGAAACGCGGGCCATCCGGCGTTGCGACCTCCTGACCGACGCGGCTATAGGTAATGCGCGGCGTGCTACGCACGCCAACGGGCATGAATTCCACACGCGAGCCGGCAAAAGGGCCGGATGCGAGCAACAGGCTGACGCCGCCCTTCTCGAAAAGCGACACATGAACAGCGAAATCCGAGCCGAATTGCACGGCTTGGCCATTCGCATTGATATACGCCTCACCCGTGCCCACCATGCGGCCGGAACGGTCGGTTTCTTTGTAAATCTGGATCTGGTCGCGATAGATGGCACTTTGCTTGGCAGCATAGCTTTGCGCCAGCGTTACGCCGGATTGCTCGCTGGGCGGATTTTGTGCCTGCACGGGCGGCTGATAGGTTTGCGTTTGTTCAGTCCGCGGGGGTACAGGGGCTGCGGATCTGTCGCTCGCGTTGTTGAAGATGGTGGTCAGGCCGAGAGTTACAACCAATGCGGCGGTCGCGATGCCGCCACCGATCAGCCCTTTTTTGCGCGTTGCGGTCTTGACGGTGGCTTCTTTCTGCTCGGCTGCAGTTTCGTCGCCGAGGCGGATTTTGCCGATGCCTTTGTCGTCTTTTTTCTTGGGGTTGAAATCGAAATCACCCATGTCACACACTCCTCGAAAGTATTTTTAATTATAACGTCGGCTGTTTCGGGCCGTTTTGCGGCGCTGCAGGCTGCACAGGTTTCGGCAGCACGCGGTCCCGGATATATTGTTCCGCCTTGGCAATTTTGCCGGGCAGCGCCTCGATACGGTCGAGCAGATAAATAGGCGTGCTGGAACGGATGAAGGCGTCGATCTGCTTTTCCATCGCGGCGGAATAATCCTGGGTGTCCTTCAGGGTTTGCTTGAAGCCCTGCACGCGCAGGATGAATGCCTGTTTCTTTTCTTCCAGTTCCTTGTCGCGTTTCGTGCCCGGCAGTGACACGGCAGCTTCCGCCAGCGCCTTGTACTGGTATTTGATGTCGAGCAGGTCGAGGTAGTTCAGCAAGTCGTCAATATCGCCCTGCTTATAAATGCCCTTGCGCTCCAGCGCGTCTTTTTGCGGGCTGTCCTTCAGCATTTCGCGGAAATAGACCAGCGAACGGGCGGACACGAACAGCATCGCATTCACGTCATCTGGCGTCAGCGGATGGCCGATTTTGCGGTCGAAATAATTATAGGTCTGCGCGGCATCGGGGTTGATCAGCAGGCCCTTGCGCAGCTCCTTGCTTTTCAGGTCCAGCTCCTTGTCCCAGTCGGCTTCATCTACATGGAAGAAACGGAACACACCGCCAAACAGCTCTTCCTTTACTTCGTTGAATTTCGCGACCTTTTCTTCGGTGAAGAAACCGCTTTTCGCAAGAGCCGCGCTCAGGTCTTCGCCCGCTTTTGCGGTGGGGTCGGCGTAAAAATTCTGCACTTCCGCCAGTTTCACGCCGGCATATTTCACCAGCGTATCGGCGAACAGTTGCATCTTGCCGAACAGGGCGATTTCGCCGAAGCTTTGCAGGTCGTCTTCCAGCGTCGTTTCCGAGATAAATATCGGGTCATGAGACGAAATCAATTCGTTGAGTATATTTTCGCCGCGCAGCCCGTCCTGAAAACGCTCCAGCGCCTCGAGGTCGGATTTCAGGAACTTGCCTGACTGTGCGGGATAGATGTCGGTGATGGCCGCGAGCGTGCCGGTCGTATCGACCAGATAACCGCGCTTCAGCAGCAGGTTTTTATAGTAATGCTTGCCAAGATCGTCGCGATCCTGCTTTTCATGCGGCACGGCGCCCTTTGCCATGCGGGAATATTCCCAGACAGCAAGATATTCAACCGCTTTCTCAAACGTCATCGGGCCGTCTGCGCCCTTGCCCAGCACCTTGACCACTTCGACGATGCGTTCGTCCTTGTTGATCTGGACGAGGTATTTGTTGGGCTCTTCCTCCACCAGCATGACATACCAGCCATCGCCCTTGCCGGGGGCGGGCGACATGCCCATCCAGGTGATCTTCTGGTCATCGCCATCAGCAGGATAGCCGACCGTCCGGGCATCGATCCGCGCGCGCTTCGCATCCGGCGCGGCAGCGCCAGAGAATTTGTTGCTCACGAGCTTCGGGGACGATTCTAATGCCATGACGGCCGGCTCCTGTTTATTAAACGATTAGGGTTTCGGCTGTTGCGGCTGTTTCATCGCTGCGGTTGCGGCCTGTTCGGCTGCTTCCTGCACCGCGCGGGGGGCGGTCACTTTGCTCGCCGCTTCGCGGAACTTCTGGCCTGCTTCGTCGAGGGCCGCGCGCTGCGCTTCCATCTTCGCGTTGAATTCGGTCATGAACACCAGATCGTCCTTGATGTCTTGCGTGCGTTTTTCCAGGTGCTGGATCACTTTCACGGGGTCGAGGGTGCCATGGCCGAATGCCGCACGCGACATTGCCTTGGTCATGTCGGACAGTTTTTGCGACTGTTCGAAAATCTTGTCGCCGAAATCATCGGCCGTTTTCACGGTTTCAGCGATTTCGCTGACCTGCGCCGCGGTTGCAGCTTCAGCCAGGATCGCCGTCCACTGGCCTTGCGAGATGGTCAGGTGGCTGTCGATTTTCAGCTGGCTCATCGCAAGCGCTTCCTGCAGGTCGTCGATCGTTTTCAGCTGCACGAGGCTCGACTTGTGGAACGTGTCCATGTCGGTCACTTTTGCGTTGAGAACGGTTGCCGACAGGCGGATGTTGCGCAGTTCAACCTGTTTCAGGGGGCTGGTCGAGGCTTCTTCTTCCAGTTTCGGCAGCACTTCTTCCTTCACCTGGCGGTATTTCTCCAGCGCAGCGCCTACATAGATGCCGTAATCGGAGTAAGCGGTCAGGCGAGCGTCCTCCAGCGTATTGAGGTCTTTAATGACGCCGGGGATTTTTGCTTTCGATTCTTCGAGGTCAGCGACCACATCGGCCAGTTGCAGCAGGCTCTTGTCGATTTCGTGACGGATGTTGTCCATCGAGGTTTCTTTGCCGCCGCCGATGCCGGTGAAGAAATAGCCGATTTTCTTCACGACATACATGAAGGGGCTTTTCTTGAACGACAGCGCCGCCATTTTCAGCTTGCGCTCGACTTTCGCCGAATATTCGCCGGCGAGTTTGCCAACAGTGTTGAAATCGAAGTTTTCCAGTTTTTCCTTGATCTGCGCGAAGCCGCCCAGGAAGGTCGTCGCGTTCTGCGCGCGCTTCACGATAGCTTCGGAGGATTCACGCAGCACATCGGTCGGCTCTTTGCCGAAAGCGGTGATTGTGTTCAGGTCTTTCAGGTCGATAGTCGCGATCAGCTTGTCCATCCTGGCTTTGGTTTCGGGGTCCGCCTTGCGGTAATCAACGACATCTTCGTTGAAGGGTTTGCCGGCTGCGCCGCCAAAGGTATTAGCGATGTTTTTGTTATCGAGAAGTTCGTTAGCCATGGTCTGTGCTTCCTTTTAGGTTTTGGTTTTATTCAGTTGATTGGTTGGTGATTAATTATCTGCCCGAAATCCCGCGGCTGCCCATGCCGATGCCGGAAGATCCGCCACGTTGCGTGATGCCGCCTGATCCGATGCCAATGCCGGTGGAGGGGGTTTCGGAGATAGAGGGACCTGAATCATAGGTGGGCGTGCTGGGGCGGCGCGCAACGCTGTCGAATTGCTCTTGCAGGCGGGCACGCTCGCGCGCGGCCTCCGCTTCGCGGCGCTGGCGTTCGATTTCGGCCAGACGGCGCTGTTCGGCGCGGTATTCTTCCAGCTTGTTCGCAACCTTGTTCTCGAGGCCGCTGAGGTCAGCGATCAGCTGTACTTCGGCAGGACGGATGGAGGTGACTTTATCGACACTGCCCTTGATATCGTCATAGGCGGCGTTCGGTGCGGACTGGAAGGTTTCGATGGTGTCGCTGGCGTTATTGATGGCGACGGCTGCGGTGCGGCCGCTGCGGGCGGCCTTGTCGATGCCGTTTTTCAGCGTATCGAAATCATACGAAATGCGCTCGCTGCCCACTTCGTCGATTGCATCGCGCAATGTATCGATCGGCGATTGCAGGCTGGCCAGCGTCGCCTTGGCATTTTTATAATGCGTGGCCACGATGGTTTCGAGCGGCGCGAGGCTTGTGATTTTCAGCGCGTTCATCGCAATCTGGTCGGCCTCCGCGCCCGGCACTTCGGACAGTAGGTTGCGCACAAAACGCGTGCTTTTCGACACGAGGTCGAGGACGAGGCCGCCGATATCGCGTGCAATGCCCTGTGATCCGCGATAGCTGCGGTCGAGCGTGGACATGCGGTTGCCGATGGCGTTCAGGTTGTCGTATTCAGCCTGCTTGGTCGCCTGTTCGCCCTGCAGTTTCTTTTCGTTTTTGCGGCGGTCGGCGATTTCCAGCGCGTCATCGTAATAATTGCCGAAATTCTTGTTGTATTCGTTGACGACCTTATAAGCGCGGTGCGGGCCGCGATAGCCGACGAGCCAGAGCAGGAAGCGGCCAACGCCTTTCCAGCCGAATTTGGAATAGTTGTCGTAGCTGTCTTGCGTGATCTGCAGCTTGGGCTTGTCTTTATATTGTTCGTTGTGTTTTTTGATCTTGCCGGAGGTAACGTCGAACTGGGCGATTTCAGGAGATATTTCGGCAAGCGCAGAGGCGATAAGGTCAATGCCTTCCTTCACTTCGGCAGCCTTGTGCGCCACTTCCTGACGCGTGCCCCATTTTTCTTCGAGTGCCGCGCGTTCCTTGCGATTGTCGATATCTTTCTGCATCCAGTCGGCGACGACGGCGGTGAAGTTATAGCTTGCGCCGTCATCCTTGGCTGCGCGGGTCAGTGCCGCGTAACGGTCGGCATCATCGGCGCGCACGATGGCGCGCACGCCGGCGCTCAAGCCTTCGGATGCTTTTTGTTTGTCGCTGGCGACGTTTTTAGCGGTTGCGGTCAACAGGTCAACCACGGCGTCCTGCGTGCGGATCAGCACCTGCAGTTCGACATTGGCTTCGTTGATGGAGAGGCGGTTATCAAAGCTGTTATACATTGTATGTCCTGTAAAATGGCTTTTCTGACTTGTCATATATTGAAATCCGAGCCCGACTTCTAGGTAGAATCTCCCTTTATGTCAATGCTCCATTCCATTCACATCAAGTTCAAGAATTAAGACACTGATTATTAATGCTATTATTTTATAAATTTGAAAGGATCGGCTGGTATAAAATGGTGATGTCTCGGGATTCGCATAACAGTCATGAAAATCGTCATTAAAATCGGCACTCAGGCCATTCTGGCCAGCGACGGCACGCTTTTGAAAAGCGCGATGCCCGCATTGGTACGTCAGATTGTCGCCTTGCAGCAGGCCGGGCATCAGGTGGTGCTGGTCAGCTCCGGCGCGGTCGCATCGGGCCGCCGCGTGGCGCGCGAAAGCCTCAACCGCGATTACGGCAGCACGCTGGGCGAGAAACAGGTGCTGGCGAGCCTCGGGCAGCCTGAATTGATGCAGGCCTATGCGAAACTGTTCCGCCCGCATGGCGTGGCCGTGGCGCAGTTGCTGCTGACCAAGCAGGATTTCCTGACCCGCAAACATTACCTGAACATCGCACGCCTGTTGCGCGAAACATTGGCGGCGGGAAACATCCTGCCCGTCATCAACGAAAACGACAGCGTTGCGGTCGAGGAATTGATGTTCACGGATAACGACGAGCTGGCGGGGCTGATCGCCGCGCAGCTGAACGCGGACAAACTGCTGATCCTGACCAGCGTCGAGGGTGTGTATGATCGCAACCCCGATGAAGCCGGCGCGCAGATCATTCCCGTGATCGATCCCGAAAAACACGGCTGGCCCAAGGTTTCCGCCGCGAAATCGGCCTTGGGGCGCGGTGGCATGACAAGCAAGCTGGGCACGGCGCGCAAGATGTCGGATGTTGGCGTCACCACGCATATCGCGGCGATGAAGGTGAAGGATGTGCTGCTGCGTATCGTGGC
>JBBRVE010000122.1:0-6190 GCA_038247245.1 Bdellovibrionales bacterium
CGGGCTCGTCGGTCAGGCGGCTTTTACGCTCCCGCATCGCATCCTCGCCTACCAGTTCCATGCGGCCGATGGCGGCGCGGATATCGGCATGCTGCTTTTCGATTTCGGTATAATCCAGCTTGCCTGCCGCCACATCCAGCAGCTGGGACAAAAGATCGGCATAGGTGCCCAGCACGGTCGATGCCGCATTCGCCAGAACCTTGTGCGCGCGCGATGGCAGTACGGTCAACGACACCACCAGACCGATCAGGCAACCAACGCCAATTTCCATGACACGGTGCTCGGCATAAACAATAGGGCTCATGGTATGAGCGGTATCGCTGAACAATACGATGGCAACCGTGATGGGCGCGATGCGGAAACTGGGGTACAGCGCGGCGACGAATGAAATGGGTGCTATGCCCGCGATGATAGCCCCGAAATAATATTCATGCGGCAAATGCCCCCAGACGGAAGCGATGAAAGCGCCATAGGCGGCGCCCGCAAACGTGCCCATCATGCGCTCCAACACGGCCTTGACCGACCCGCCGACGCTCGCCTGCACCACAAGTATTGCGGTGAAGGCAATCCAGTACCCCTGCGGCATTTGCAGGATGTTGTTGACCATATAGGCCGCCAGCGCCGAAACCGTGATGCGGACGGAGAGGCGGATTTTGCCTTTATGTTTTGAAATGGCTTCGGATAGCGACGACATGATTGCGCATATATAGCATATACCGATCAGCGTGGTCAAAAACCGGTTTAGACTCTTATGGCTGCCTCGACTTGTCGCCCGCCTGATATTTTACGGCTTCGGCTTGTCGCCTGCGCGGTGCTTCCAGGGCTGCGCGCTCGCTTCCGTATTGTCGTTATCGGGCGAGGGGGGCAGGGGCCGGAAGGGGGAGCCGAGTTTCTTGACGAATTTGGTCAGATCTTCGCCCGCTTCCTTGATGCTGTTCAGGATCTTGTTCTGGCCTTCCAGCTTGTCCTGTACCACATGATAAATGCGATCGAGGTCATGCTTGTGCTGTTCGGTCAGCGCCTGCGCCAGTGTCTTCAGTTCAGCATCGCCCGGTTCCGGCGTATCGGTCACGATGTCGCTCGCGTAACCCAAAATCTTTTTATACGTTTTTGCCAGCGTTTTGACGGTTTTGACGTCTTCCAGAACGGCTGTGAGTTTCAGCAGCGCGTTCTTGCTATCCTGGTGGTATTCTTCCGCAAAAACGCGGTGTTTCAGGATGTCGCAGAGGCGGTCCATTTCGGAATCGTTGTCTTTGATGATCTTCTCGGCGAATTTTTCGAGCGCCTTCAAATTTTTCAGGCTGGCATCGTCCATGGTGGATGTCGGTGCTGCGGGATCTGCTTCACCGTTGATGATTCCGTCAAAGCTGATAAAGCGGTCGCCGATTTCATCGCGGATGTCATTCGCTACATCCATCAGCGACATATTGATGACCAGCGACAGCAACAGGTTGCCGTTCGATTTGGAAATCATGCCGATGGGGCCGAGCTTGTTGAATTCCTCGGGCGACAACGAATTTTCGACGTTACCGGTGCCCAGATGCACAACCACAATCTCCGCATCGGGAGGGGCGAGTTTACGCGCCTGCGTCATCAACCGGCGCATGGAATTGCCGGCAAAGAAACCACCGTCGATCAACGCGTGGCGGTGCGTTACGTTGGGCATGTCTTCGTTCGGCGTGGTCGAATAGTATTTCGACGGGAAATAGGTAGGCGCGGTTGTGGAGGCGCGCACGGCGTCGCGCATCAGCATGCTCGACCAGCCTTCCGGCGATTTGTCTTTCTGTCCCTTGATATGCGCGATCCAGACGGGGCGGAAATTTTTAATGTCCGTGGCCGGGATCAGCAGGTGGGTCAGGGAATCCTTCATCTTGTAATCGCCCAGCTTGTCCTTCAGTGCATCTTCCAGCGGCTTGGGGTCATACAGGGCAGAGGAGGAAAGTTTGCGGATGCTTTTAAAGCGCAGCTCCGGGAAAATTTTCGGGCCGAAGGTGTAATAGAAATTTTTCAGTTCCTGCGCCGAATGTTTCGGCTTGGTCGGGTTCTGTTCGTCCGGCACGACAAGGCCTGCGCCCAGGATGGCGCCGGTCGACGTGCCGCCGACCATGTCGAACAATTCGGCGATGGGCTTGCCGGTGCGTTCCTCGATTTCTTGCAAAATGCGGGCTGGCACAACGCCACGGATACCGCCGCCGTCGATCGACAGGACTGTAAAGACGCGTTTCTTCTTGCTCTCGGTCATTTTTCTGCCCCCGAACAGGTTGCGCCGATTGCCGGCTGCGAACCTCTATTTGCACACACTCCGAGGCCGTTTTTCTTATAAGTAGAACAAGTGTATTGAAATATTGAACCGTGGCAATCCCCTAAAATGGCCCGTATTGACATAAAATACTAATAATATTACACAAAACAGGAGTGCTGCGGGTGATGCAGCCTTTATTTTTGTATTTGAGACTAAATTTAATAAAAGTTTAAATGAAATACATAAGTATAGAGGTACGGCAGCAAAACTGGCCTGCAAGCGGATGAAATATCTGCCGAATGGCCAAGGGAGAGGGCTCCGCTTTGACGACCGAGAAAAAATCCAACACCGCTTCGCCGCGGTATTTGAAAACGGATACCGTTGCTTCGTTCATTCTGGTGAACGGCATGGTCATCGCCGCGATTGCATTTGTCGCGTTGCACTTCGCCGTCGGCAACATGAAAAGCCTCGAAGCCCGCAGCCGCACCCGCGATATTTTACGCGCAACCGAACAATCGCTGACCGACATAGAAAAAACCGTCCGCAATTTGCAATATTTCCATTCATCGGTAAATGCGGCGGCACAGGAACAGCCCTCCATCATCGGCGGCGTTCAGAAGCTACTGACCGGCAACGCCCCGCTAACGGCGCTGCTGTGGGCGACCGACAAGGGCGTCTGGCGGCAGCAGGACATGCGTAGCATGACAGAGCGTACGGCCTATGACGCTGCCGCAGGCTGGCCCGGCTTTAACGAACTGGCGCGTGAAACCGCACAAGTCAACTTCAACGAAATCGATTACCTGCCCGATATGCCTTGGGCGGCGTTCAACGGCAAAGTGGCCAAGGGCGCAGATGAGCCTGTCGGACTTGTTCTGAAGGCGCGCCTCGCCGATAACGGCGTCGGCATCCTGCTGGTGTCCACCACGCCCGCCATGATTTTCGGCAGTAGCTGGTCAACGCAGCGCGAAGACATCGACCGCGTGACGATTAAAGACCGTGATACCGATTTCGTTCTGGTTGATACGCGCATATCATCGCTGCTGGCAACGGACGACGCCGATCCTTCCAGCGAAACCGTCAATTATGTGCTGACGCTGGGCAACCAGTCATGGGACATCAAGTTCGGCGTGCGCCCGACGCTGATGTCGAAACTGCTGACCGCCGCACCGTGGGGCGCGCTTGCCGTGATCCTGCTGCTGACGGCGATTGCCGCCGGCATCGCGCACCGCAAACATGCGCAGGACCTGAAGCTGGAGGAAATGTCGAAAAGCCTGGAAGGCACGCAGTCCGAACTGCAAAGCCGCATTTCCGAGCGCGATAAACTTTTCCATGCCTTGCGCAAGTCCGAGCGCGAGTACAAAGCGGTCATCAACTCGGTATCCGACGTGATTTTCGAAACCGACGAAATCGGCCGTATCATGTTCCTGAACGAAACATGGAAGAAAATGACGCTGCGGGAAACTTCCGACACGCTGGGTGAATCTCTGTTCGCCATGCTGGATGTGGCGGAGCAGACAAAGCAGCGCGATATGTTCGATGAACTGGTGCGCGGCGAGCGTCAGGCTTATCGCGCAGAAACCCGCCTGAACCTCGGCCATGGCGCGGTCAAGCCGGTCGAAATATCATTTTCGATGCTGCGTATGACCGAAGACAAGAGCATCCGTGTGGTGGGCTCGATCCACGATATCGAAAAACGCCGCCGCGCCGAATTGGCGGTGCGCGAGGCGGAACAACGGTTCCGCGCGATCTTTGAAAACTCGGTTTCCGGTATCTACCAGATTTCAGCGGATGGCCGCTTTATCGCAGCCAACATGGCGCTGGCCGAAATCCTCGGCTACGGCAATCCAGGCGAGATGATGAACGAAGTCAGCGATATTGGCGGCCAGTTATATGTGCGCCCGAACGAGCGCGCGGAATTCGTGCAAAAGCTGCTGTTCGAGGGCCGCGTATCGGGCAACGAAGCCGAAGTGAAACGCCGCGACGGCAAGATCATCTGGATCCTGCAAAACGCCCGCGTCGTGCGCAACGAAAAGGGCAGCGTCGATTATTACGAAGGCTCCGTCTGGGACGTGACCGAACGCAAAGAGGCCGAAGAAGCGATGCGCTATGCCCGCGTACAGGCCGAAATTTCCAGCCGCACACGCATGGAATTCCTGGCCAATATGTCGCACGAACTGCGCACGCCGCTGAACGCCGTTATCGGTTTCTCGGAAATCATCAAGGACGAGGTGATGGGCCAGATCGAGATCAAGGTCTATAAGGAATATGCACAGGATATTTACGACAGCGGCAATTACCTGCTGAAAATTATTTCCGAGATACTCGAGGTCTCGAAGATCGAAACAGGCAACCGCGAGCTGAACCTCAGCAACTTCAAGCTGATGAAGGCGGTCAAGGCCTGCATGACCATCATGATGAACCGTGTCGATCAGGCGGGCGTCGAGGTGAAGGTCGACTTGCCCGAAGACCTGCCCGAATTGCTGGCCGAAGAACTGGGATTCAAGCAAATCATGCTGAACCTGATCGGCAACGCTATCAAATTTACCCCGCAGGGCGGCAAAGTCAAAGTCACCGCCAGCGTCGAAAAAACCGGCGAGATGTTTATCGACGTGATCGACAGCGGTATCGGCATGACCGCCGATGAAATCAAAAAAGCGCTGACACCGTTCGGCAAGGTCGACACCACCTTCAGCGGCATGAAGGCGGGCACGGGCCTGGGCCTCACGATTGTCGAATCCCTCGTGCGCCTCCACGGCGGCGAATTCAAGATCATCAGCCAGAAAGGCATGGGCACCACCGCCCGTGTCATCATGCCGGCATCACGCGTGCTGCTGGATTCCGTGCCTGCTGCACCCCAGCAGCCTGTTATTACCGAAGAGCCCAAGGCCACCGGCGAAAACGGCGACGATGCGCCGCACCTCAAAGTCGTGAAGTAAAAGCAAGGGCTTAGCCCTTATGCTCTCAAAGGTCACAGATATGCTCAATACTCAACTAATTGATATCATTAAATAAATTGGCATTTGAACGCCCGTTTTCGATAGCGCTTACACCCCGGTTATGCTAATAATATCTAAGCAAACGCAACAAGGGGTTTGTGCGATGGACGATGGCATGCCGAAAAAGATGAAGGCCGAAATCACCGAACGCAAACGTGTCTATGACGGCTTTTTCAAGGTCGACGAACTCACCATCAACATGAATACGCACAACGGCGGCTCGATGGAAATCAAGCGCCTGGTGTTTGAACGCGGCCATGCGGTCGCCATCCTCGGCTATGACCCTGCGACCGACGAAGTGTTGCTGGTCAACGAAATGCATCCCGGCCTGCTGTCGGCGGGCGACTATCCCTTCATCAACGCTCTGCCTGCCGGCATGATCGACCCGGGTGAAGCGGTGCTGGAGGCTGCGGCGCGTGAATTTTTTGAAGAAACCGGCGCGCAACTGAATTCCGCCCGCATCATCCACGATGGCGCGTATGTGTCATCGGGCGGCACATCCGAAAAAATCACGCTCGTCATCGGCACGCTTGACATGGGCAAGGTCGTGAACGGCAGCATCCAGGGCAAGACGAACGAAGGCGAAGACATCCGCGTCGTCATCGTGAAGGCCGAAGATTACATCGCGCAGGCTGAAAGCGGCCAGTTGCGCGACATGAAATGCATGGTGTTCGCGCTGTGGCTCGCCCGCAACCGCGAAAAGATGAAACCCGCGAAACCTGAGCCCTATATCCGCCGCAGCGGCCTCCGCAGCCGCGCCCCCGTCAGCGTCGATGTGCTGGAACTGGTGCGCGAAGCGCGGTCGGGCGGTAAGTAAGCGTTAAAATCGTGGGCTTTATATGAATGCTAAAACGCGCACGCATCCTGCCTACTTAATAGCCCTCTTTCTGGCTCTTGGCTTTGCCCTTGCGATCTATAATTACGGCCATATCAAATCCGCTTTCATCATGTA
>JBBRVE010000123.1:0-6180 GCA_038247245.1 Bdellovibrionales bacterium
CATGTGGCCTATATCCCGAATGGCCGCATCCTGGGCCTGTCGAAAATCGCGCGCGTGGTGGATGTGTTCGCGCACCGGATGCAGGTGCAGGAACGCCTCACCTCGGAAATCGCCCTTGCCATCGAAAAATACGCCAAGCCCAAGGGCGTTGCCGTATTCATCGAAGCGGAACATTTCTGCATGAAAGTGCGCGGCGCGCATCAGGGCCACTCGGAAACGGTCACGACAAGGTTCTTGGGCGCGTACAAGACCGATGTGAACCTGCGTAACCAGTTCTTTGCGAGCCTCAAGAAGTAGTTACTACCGCCACCCTGCCGCAGGGCGGGGTGGCGGAAAGCGTCAAATTGCGCGCGGTTTCGGTTTTTGCTGGGCTGCGGGTTTCGCGGTGTTTTCATTCGCCGCCTGCAGGTATGCAGTCACATCCGCCAGTTTCGGGAATTTTTCCGCGAAGATTTTTGCGTCCGTATTTCCTGTCATCAGCACATCGACCAGGCGTTCCATGTCTTTCGCCGGCACTTGGCCATCGTAAGCATTCACGATAATGCCCGCCACATCCGCCGCGAAATCCATCAGGCGTCCGGTACCGAAGGCGACATCCATGAACTTGTCGCCGTTATCGACGACCGCCGCCCGTGAATTCACGAACAGCGCGGCATCCTGTTTCGGGTTGCCGGTAAATCCGTAATCCTTCAGCAGCGCATCGAACTGGTCGGCGGGTTTGCCATCGGGGATCAACGCTGCGGTCAGCAATATCGACATCAACGGCTGGTCGACGCCGCTATCCGCGCCGCGCACTTCCATCCGCTTGCCGACAACCGCGCCGGTTTCATCGCGCAGGTTGGCGATTTTCACGTCGTTATACAGGAAGCTTTCGGCCAGTTCATAGTTGGACTGCGTGTTGAGGCCGCGCTCGATCAGTTTTTCAAATGTCAGGCGGTCTTCCCGGGTCGATGAAATCACGCTGCCGTCTTCGGCATAGGCGAAGTGCATCGGCGCCTTGAACACGGCGGCAACCTGATTGCGGATCAGCTCTTCGCCGTTCGATGCATTCAGGAATGCCGGCGACACGCCGCCCGCATCGCCGTAGCCAAGGTAATATTTCGCGCGCGGGATATAGGGCAGGCGTTCATCTTCGTTCACCACAAAACCGCTCGATGAATTGGTGGCCGCCATCAGCAGCGGCGACAGCGCATAGGCGCGGTACATCATGCGGAACATCTGGTCGTTATTTTCGGGGCTGAAGCTGGTCTGCACGCTGGAGGTCAGCATGGGCAGACGCAGGGTGTTTTCGTCAAAAATTTCCTGCATTGCTTTTAAACTTGCCTGCAACCGTTCGCGGCTGACCATGTTACCAAGCGCCTCTTCCCTGGTCGTCGTCGGTACGATGGAAAAGGGCGAACGGGTAAAGCCCGCATCGACAATCGCCGTGTCGAAAACCGCGATATCGGTTTTCATCTGGCTGATCAGTTTCAGTTTGTCTTTCAAATCGAACGGCGGGCCTGCGTATTCGACAACGCCGGACGGTTCCAGCTGCGCATCGAAACCCTTTTTCTTCAGCAAATCCTGCAAGGCCTGCATTTCATCGGCCTTGGGCAGCGCTGGTTTCAGCGCGCCCGGTTTCATCAGCGGCATTTCAACTTCAACGCCGATCTTGTTCGCGAATGCGGCGGGCGGCGGGGTGTAAAGCGCGAGCGCTTCGGCGAGCGTGGCGATTTTTGCTGATTTGTTTTTCTGTACGTCGGTCATCGTGAAAATCCTTTATAGGCCCATTCTGCATCGGGGCTTGTGTCTAGATCGGTTCTTTAAGGCTGGGCGGGTTCAAAAGACCCGCGAAATGACAAATACTGGCTAGTGCCAGTGATGATGATGCAGAGCGGAGATGTTTTTCACGCGGCTTGCCATGACAGTGAATATGCCTGATTCCCGTTGATTCTGTCAATGTAATTCTATTGCGCGTGTTGTTTTTGCTTAAGAAAAACCCGCCACAGCCGCAAGGAGCGGTGGCGGGGGAGTTTGCACAGTGAAAATTTTAGGCCGCGTTTTTCGGTGCGGAAGGTTTCGGTTGCGGCAGCGGCTTCACGACCGTCGCCTGCAAATCGCGCGTTACATCGGCCAATTTCGGATATTTCGTGGCGTTCAGTTTCGCATCCGATTCACCCGTCAACAGCACCTCGACCAGTTTCGAAACTTCGGCCTGCACGGCGCGGTCGCGTTCAAAATGCGCGATGACCAGCGCGCCGACATCGGCCGCGAAATCGCGCAAAGATCCGTTGCCGAAGGGCACGTTCATGAAACGCCCGTTATGTTCGACCGCGCTTTTGCGCGCGGCCTGCAACAAATCCGCATCCTGCTTCGGGTTGCCGGTGAACCCGTAATCCTTCAGCAGATTGTCGAATTTCTGCGCAGTGATGCCGTCGGGGATCAAAGCGGTCGTCAGCAGCAGCGTCGATGCCGGCTGATGCACGCCTGAATCCGCCGCGCGGATTTCGACACGCTTGCCGACCACTTGGCCATCGCTGTCACGCACGTTGGCGATCTTGATGTCGTTATACAGAAACGTTTCCGCCAGTTCGTAATTCGTCAGCGTGTTCATGCCCTGATCCATCAGCTTGCGGAAGGTCAGCACGTTATCCTTGGTCGTGCGCTGCAGACTGCCGTCGTCGCGATAGGCGAAGAACATCGGGTTATCGAACACTTCATGGATATGGTTGCGGATGAACTGTTCCGGCGTTTCCGATTTCAGGAAGGCGGCGGAAATACCGCCCGCCGTGCCGTAATCTTCATAGTATTTCGTGCGCAGGTGCACATCGTCGCGGCGCACATCGTCATTCGCAGCGAAACCCGACGAGCTGTTCATGGCCGCCACGATCAGCGGCGTCAGCGCGTAACCGCGATACGCCATGCGGAACATCTCGGCGTCCGATTTCGGGCTGAAGCTGGTTTGCACGCCGGTCGTCAGCAGCGGCACATTCGACAGGCCGGGCGGATACACCTCCGCCAGCACGGCGAGAGATGCTTCAAGGCGTTCGCGGGAGACTTTATTATCCAGCGCGTCCTGCGGCGTGGTGGTGGGCAGGATGGCGAAGGGCGCGCGGGCATAGCCGTGTTCGCCGATCACTTTTTCAAACGTCGCGATATCGGATTTCGCCTGCACGACCAGTTTCGCAACATCGCGCACATCGACAGGCGGGCTTGCGTATTCCAGCACGCCCGCGGGTTCCAGCTGCGCGTCGTAGCCGGCGTCTTTCAAAATCTTGTGCATCTGCGCCATCGCGGCGGGCGGGGGGATGTCGGGCTTGTTCGCGCCGGGGCGATAGAGCGGCATTTCAACCTCAAGCCCCACTTTGCCGTGGAATCCTGCGGGCGGCGGCGTGTAGAGCGCACGGGCCTGGTCTTCGGATTGTATAAGGTTGAGTTTGTCTTTTTTGACGTCGGTCATGATTACGTGTCCTTTAGCCCTTCGCTTGCGCGGGGGCGATGGTATTCCGGTTCTCTGGGGATTGAGGGGCTCTAGGCCCCAAGTACAAATGATATGGCGGGCTTATCCGCCAAAATAGGCGTAAGCAAAATAGGTCACAGCGATTTGCGACGTGGTGTTCATGGCAAACAGGATGCCATAACGCACCAGATTCCGTCAAAGCAAAGCGGCGCGGTTTTATTGCGATGAATCTGGTAAAGGCGAAACTTTATTTCTCGATCCAGACTGTCATCCCCGCAAAAGCGGGAATCCCGGAAGGTTTTAAGAGATATATTCTTCAAACATTCCCCAGCTTGCGGGCTTCTAGCAGGTAGGCCAATGTGTCCGTGAACATCGTTTCGTTAGGATGTAATGCTATCGCCTGACGATACGTTTCGACTGCCAAATCTATCTGCCCGATTTCAACGTAGCAGTCAGCTAATGCGTAATGCGTGTAGCCATGCTCCCAACGTGGGTAGGCAGAGAGAATTTCATTATAAAGCTTGATCGCCTTTTCATAGTCGCCTGTTTTGTGAGCGATGTGTGCTTGGCTCTCTACTTCCCTTACATTGTCCATGATTAACTCTAATTCACGTGCATCATAAAAATAACCTCGCGGCTCCCACGGGATCCCCGCTTTCGCAGGGATGACGGGAGTGGTGGTTATGGCATGAACTGTTCCTTGATCATCCGTTCGTCCAAATTCATTTCGGGGTCGAACAGCAGGGAAATTTCGACAGAGGTGTCCTGCCACACCTCGACCGTTTCGACGTCGCGGATTTCGGTGAAGTCGGCGACGGCGGAGACGGGGCGGTTGCGGGCTTCCATGATTGTCAGCTTCAGCCGCGTTGTTTGCGGCAGCAGCGCGCCGCGCCAGCGGCGGGGGCGGAAGGCACTGATGGGCGTGAGCGCGAGGATGCCCGCCGATAGCGGAATGATGGGGCCGTGGGCGGAGAGGTTGTATGCCGTGCTGCCCGCAGGCGTGGAGAAAATAATACCGTCGCAGATCAGTTCATCAAGGCGCACGACCCCGTCAATCGTGACCTTCAACTTCGCCGCCTGCCGCGTTTCGCGGAGCAGCGAGACTTCGTTGATCGCGAGCGCATCCTGCACGCCGCCGGTCATCGTCGTGACCTTCATGCGCAAGGGGTTGAGTTTCACGACCTGCGCGCGTTCCAGCCGCTGCATCAGGTTTTTATCGGAATATTCATTCAGCAAAAAGCCGACCGAGCCGCGGTTCATGCCGTAAACAGGTTTTTTCAGGCGGATGCCTTCGTGCAGCGCGCGCAGCATCGACCCGTCGCCGCCCAGCGCCACGATCACATCGGCGTCCTCGATCGGCGTCTGGCCATAGGCGGCGGACAGTTTCGCCCGCGCTTCCTGCGCGCCATGGGTTTCGGCGGCGAAGAAACAGGGTTTCATGGGATCAGACTTTCTGGCGGTCGAGATCTTCGACCGAGCTGCAAAGGTCATGCACGACCGAAGTAATCAGGCTTTCGTCATCGCCCTCCGCCATCACGCGGATCAGCGGTTCCGTACCCGATTTGCGGATCAGCAAACGCCCGCTCGCGCCAAGGCGCGTTTCGGCATTGCGGATCGCATCCTGCAGGAATTGATTGTCGAGCGATATCGCGGCGTTTTTATAGCGCACGTTTTTCAGCAGCTGCGGCACGGGCGAAAATACGCGCGCGGCCTCGCTGACCGGTTTGTCCTGCTGCTGGATCACGGCCAGCACCTGCAGCGCGGCAATCAAGCCGTCGCCCGTCGTGCCGTAATCGCCCAGGATGATATGGCCGGATTGTTCGCCGCCCAAATTATAATCGTTCGTGCGCATGTGGTCGACCACATATCGGTCACCGACTGGCATGCGCTTCAACGACAGCGCGAGGGTTTTCAGGAAACGCTCGAAGCCGAGGTTGGACATGACCGTCGCCACAACGCCGTCGCCCTTCAGCTGGCCGGACTGGTGCCATGCGCGCGCGATCAACGCCATGATCTGGTCGCCGTCGATCACCTTGCCGTTTTCATCGCACATGATCAGGCGGTCGGCATCACCGTCCAGCGCAATGCCCAGATGCGCGCCATGCTTCACGACGGCGGTCTGCATCGCCTCGGGCGCGGTTGCGCCGCAATCCTTGTTGATGTTCGTGCCATCGGGCGACACGCCCAGCGCAATCACTTCCGCGCCCAGTTCCCACAGCACGCGGGGCGCAACCTTGTACGCCGCGCCATGCGCGCAATCGACCACGATTTTCAGGCCATCAAGACGCAGGCCTTTGGGGAAGGTGTTCTTCACGAATTCGATATACCGCCCGCGTTCGTCATCGAGGCGGCTGGCGCGTCCCAGCTCCGTCGGGCCGACGCGCAGTTTCGACAGGTCTGCATCAAGCCCCGCCTCGATCGCCAATTCAATATCATCGGTCAGCTTGTAACCATCCGCGCCGAAAAATTTAATGCCGTTATCCTGATACGGATTGTGCGACGCGGAGATCATCACGCCTAGGTCGCATCGCAGACTCCGCGTCAGCATCGCAACCGCCGGTGTCGGCATCGGGCCCAGCAGCATCACATCCATGCCCATCGAAATAAATCCGGCGGTGAGCGCGGGTTCCAGCAGGTAACCGGAGAGGCGCGTATCTTTCCCGATCACAACGCGGTGGCGATGGTTGCCACGGCGCAGTTCGGCGGCTGTCGCCATCGCAACCTTGGTCATCGTCTCGACC
>JBBRVE010000124.1:0-6153 GCA_038247245.1 Bdellovibrionales bacterium
GCAGCCCATGAAGACCGGATTTTCTCTCTGAATCTGGTCCGACAAATGGGGGAAGACCATGAAGACCGGATTTTCTCTCTGAATCTGGTCCGACAAATGGGGGAAGACCAACAAGGCTGGATTTTCTCTCAGCCGATGGTCCGAAGATTGGGTGAAGGCCAGCAGCACACCGATTATTTTCGCAACCGCGATCAGCAAGGAAGAAAAATACGCGTCCCGCGCGAGTGAAATAGGCGCTGTCGATTATATTTTCAAGCCAATCAACTCCGATATTCTTCGCAGCAAAGTAAAGGTCTATCTGGATCTTTATGTGCAGCGTGAGCAGATCATGAAATTGAATACAATTTTGAGCCAATCGAATGAGGATCTTGAAAAATTCGCTTACATTTGTTCCCACGACCTGAAAACACCGTTGCGCGGCATCCATAACCTTTCTATCTGGATTGGCGAGGAACTGGGCGATGCTTTGCAGGGAAAAAGTCTGGAATATATGGCCGAGTTGCGCAAGCGCGTACGCCGCATGGAAAAGCTGCTGGACGACACGCTTGAATACGCAAGGATTAGCTCCAAGATACAATCTTCTTCCGGCAGCCTTATGGATGGCCGCGTGTTGGCCGAGGATGTAGTGGCACTGGCAACGCCACCGCAGGGTTTTACTGTGAAAATCGGAGAGGGGTTTACGGGGATCCAGTTGCACGCTTTACCCTTGCAACAGGTGCTTTACAATCTGCTGAACAATGCCATCAAGCATCATGAACGTTCCGACGGGATCGTTGAAATGGATGTGACGGATGCTGGCAACAGCTACATCTTCACCGTCAAGGATAACGGTCCCGGAATCGCACCAGAATTTCATACCCGCATTTTTGAAATGTTCCAGACGTTGAAATCGCGTGACCAAAAAGAAGGTAGCGGCATGGGGCTCGCGCTCGTCAAAAAAATCCTGCTCACCTGCGGCGGCGACATCACAGTAGAATCGACAGAGGGTAGGGGGGCGTTGTTCCGCTTTACCTGGCCCAAGGCATGGTGTGGCGCATGACCGCCGATGCCCTGCCGGAGCCTGTGAACGTGCTGATCGTCGAGGACGACGAGATCGATGCCGAGGTCGTGAAGCGCGCGTTCAGGAAAAATAACCTAAACCACCGCATTTATCACGCGCGATGCGGCGCGGATGCGCTGGCCATGTTGCGCGGCGAACAAAGGCAGGAAAAAGTGCCGCAACCCTGCATCATGCTTGTCGATGTCAACATGCCGCAGATGAACGGCATCGAATTTTTGCACAAATTGCGTCATGACCAAAATCTGGCGCAGTGCACGGCCTTCATGCTGTCCACATCTAGGCGAGACGCTGATATTTCCGAAGCATACAGGCTGGGTGTTGCCGGATATTTCCTGAAGGAAACCGTTGAAGACCTTGTGCCGATGCTGGCTATGTACCTTCACATCAATCTTTTCATGCGTTAACGGTAACATTCTCACGCGGTTACTATGTTAATTTAGCCCGCCAATATGGTCACACTGGGTTAGATGTGCTAAACAGGCATGACTGCCGGAAGGGGCCATGCCATGCGTTATTTTTTCGTCCTTGTGTTATTGCTTGCCATGGCCGCGCCCGCACGGGCGGAGCCTGACAATGTGATGGTCGGCGCCTATGTGAACGATATTCAAGCGATCAATTTGCAGACGGATAGTTACCGCCTCGATTTATATGTCTGGTTCCGCTGGAAAGACCCTGCGATCGATCCGTCCAAGACATATGAATTCATGAATGCATTTAATCCCGCCGAACATGTGCGCACGCCCGCTTATGAAGCGCCACAGAAAATGCCGGATGGCTCGTTATATATGGTCGTGCGGCAGCAAGGCGAATTCAGCGCGAAATTCCCTCTTCAGCAATATCCTTTCGATAAGCAGGAACTTGTGATGGCAATGGAGGACACTGTCCATTCCACAAATGAACTGGTTTATGTCCCGGATGACAAGTCGATCACACCGATAACATTGAACAAGCATATCCGGCTGTCCGGTTTTATCGTTGGTACGCCGCGGCTGGAGGTGGAGGGCTATTCCTACCCCACCAATTTCGGTGATGTGAGCCAGCCCGAAGCCGCTATCTATTCGCGCGGTGTCATTTCCGTGCCGATCCATCGCCCGCCGCTGGCGACGGGCATCAAGGTTTTTATGCCGGTGCTTTTGGTGCTGCTTTGCACGGGTGTCGTATTTTTTGTGCATCCGGCTTATATCGAGGGGCGGCTGGGCGTTGCCATCACCGCGCTGCTGACGCTTGTCGCTCTGCAATTGACATCGGCCAGTTCGCTGCCGGAGGTGGATTACCTGCTGATGACGGACAAGGTATATCTGCTGTCGTACGCCTTTATTATCGCCACAATGATGCAGGTCGCGCGCGTATCCCGCCATGTGCATGAAAAACAATATGATGTCGTGCGCGCCAGCGACCGCCGTGCGGTCTGTTCATTTATCGGGCTGCTGGTTGCGGGCTGCGCCATAATTTACGGGACGACCTTCTGATGCGCTTTATCATTGCCGTTTTCTGTCTGTTGCTGACATCGGTACCCGCGCATGCTGAAACGCTGAATGTACTGTTTGTCGGAAATAGCTATACATTGCGCAACGATTTGCCCGGCATGCTGGAAAAAATCGCGGCATCAGGCAAGGGCGCGCAGATCAAGGCACAGGCTGCGGCCAAGAACGGCGCGACGCTGGAGGATTTGTGGGGTGACGAAAAGATCCGCAGTCAGCTTTATCATGGCCACCATGATATTGTTGTGTTGCAGGAACAAAGCCTTTGGGCGCAACTGCCTGAACGGGTGGAGGACACGGCGGCAGCCGCCCAGAAATGGAATGAAGAGATTGCCAAGGCAGGCGCGAAAACTGTCCTTTTCGAAACATGGGAACGCCAGCCAGGGAGTTTCTGGTACACCGATAAACGCTATGGTTACCTGAAAACGCCGAAGAATATGCGCGAAAAAAACGCGAATGCGACTGCAGCGCTCGCCATGCAGCTGAAGGCCTCCGTCGCACCCGTCGGTCATGCCTATGCCGCATTGCTTAAACAGAATTCAAAATGGCCATTGTATGCAGAAGACAGCCATCATCCCTCCGTTCCGGGCACATATCTTGCGGCACTGGTTTTTTATAAAGCGCTGACGGGTCGCTCGCCAGAGGAAATTACTTTCGTGCCGCAGGGCATCAACGCGGAATCTGCCCAAACCCTGCGCCAGATAGCGGCGGCGCAGTAATGGCGCGCCAGCATATCCCTTCGGTAGGTATCACGCTTACTCTTGCTGCCTATTTCGTCCTGTCGCTATTTTCTGCGCTGAATAAATACGTGCAGGAACTAGGTTACGGCGCGACACAGGTGATGTTTTTCGATGGATTTGTTGGCATGCTTTGCATGGTTGCGATTGCCGCGCAGCAAAAAGACCTGAAGGGGTTGCGCCCGCGTAAATTCATGCAGGTCGTGCTCATGGTCATCAACGTCGCTGCCGCCTTCATGATTTTCCCCTCCTATCCGCATTTGCCGCTGGTGACGGCCTACCTGATCGCCTTTACGGGCCCGTTGATGATCACGGTGCTGTCGGCCGTGTTCCTCAAGGAAAAAATCGGCTTTCCGCAGGGGGCTGCCGTGCTGGCGGGTTTTGCTGCGGTCACCTATTCTATGATGGCGCAGCAGCAAACAGGCGTCGCCGCCGCTTTCGATCCCGCGCAGATGCCCTATATCCTGCGCATGATTGCAGGTACATTCCTGTTCGCAACCGCGCAGGTGATGGTACGCAAATTGTCGGATACCGAAAGCACATGGTCGTTCCCGTTTTTCTTTTACGCGGGCATGTTCGTATTCTCTGGCATGTTCTTTCATGACAGCATCGTGCTGCCGGCCGCGCCGCGCGAATGGGCGTTGCTGATGAGCCTTGGCGTGCTGGATGCGGCGTCGCTTGCCATGATCTATTTGGGACTGAAATACGCCAAGGCGTCGACCGTTGTGCCATTCCAGTATTCGGGCATGATCTGGGTCGTGCTGCTGGATCTTGTGCTGTGGGATAAAATACCTGCAATGGGGCAAATGGTGGGCGCGGTTATTCTGGTGCTGGCGGGGATATACCTTGCGACGCATGAACGCAGGCTGCACAAGGCGAGCCGTAAATAACTGACATCCCTTGCGTTTCTGCCCCCTTGATTAACCCTAAAATAGGGGTTACCAAGGTATCAATCACTTTTCATTTCCGGAGGATTTTATGGTTCATGACCCCAGCCGCCCGCGCGGCCCCGCCACAGTGCCGAACAGCTATATCCTGACCGTCGCGCAGGATGCGAATTTTTTCGACATGATCAAGGAAGTCGATGCGCTCATCAAATCCGAAGGCCGCGAAGCCGACGTAAAATGGGGCAATAAATTCACCATGATCGGCGTTGCCATGCTGACCTGCGACGATGCCTTTGCTGCGAAAATCAAGCAGCTGCCCTATATCGGCGGCGTTGAAAAAGAAAACTACGTCTATCCAGCCAAGAAAAAATCGCCGGGCGGCCCGCGTATCTGATCATGGCAAAACCGTCCCAGTCATCGGTATTGCGCGACAGTTATGTGGTGATGGCAAAACTGCCGCGCCGCAAACCTGGCGGATTGTCTGCTGAATTCGGCAGCGTGGCCGAGGCCAAATCACAAGCCGCCGATAAAATGGTGCGCGCCATCCGCCGCCTTGCCCAAAAACACGGCGCAGAAGTTCAGATCGAAACACGCGGCATCCTTGCCAGCGGTTTTGCAAAAGTGAAATGCGACCGTTATTTCGCTAAACAGATGCGAGAACTGCCGAGTGTTTATCAGGTGGAGCAGGAACGCGTCGCCTATCCCGCGAACAAAGGCCCGCGTTTCAACCGCAGCCCGAAGGCTAATCCGTGACCGGCCGCATCAAAGCGTTCAAGGAATTCTGGCCGTATTACCTGAATGAACATGCGAAACCGCTGACCCGCGCTATACATCTTGCCGGCACGGGCGCGAGCATCGCGTTGCTGGGCGCGGCTGTCGTCACCGGCCAATGGTGGATGCCTGCAGCCGCGATTGCGGCGGGATATGGTTCGGCATGGACAGCGCATGCCTTTGTGGAGCGCAATAAGCCCGCGACATTTACCTATCCACTCTGGTCGTTGAAAAGCGATTTCAAGATGTTCGGCCATTTCGTGACCGGCACGCTGAAATCCGAAGTCGAACAGCATGTGAAGAAAACGGCTGAAGTAAAACCCGCGCCGCAATCCTTCGGCAAGTCGCTAGTGGCGCGCGTCAAAAACCTGAAACAAAGCTTCACGAAATCCGCGCAGCCGAAAGACCAGCGCATCTGCGCGAAGCCGCCCCAACCGCCAGCACCCGCACCTTGACCGACGACCGCAAAATCTATCGCACGGGCGCGTACAAGGCGCGGCGTGACAACCAGAACAGCAACCTGTTCTGGTCGATGGATCCCGCGTTCAACCAGCCGGGGTACTGGATCCGCGAGCACCACCTGTACGAAAAAGGTTCGTTCTCCTCCATGATTTCCGAAGCGATGCCGGAGGCGGAGGCGCTCGCGAAAATTGAAACGCTGGAGCGTGATGCGCAGTTGAAATATCCGCAGGCGGATATGAGCTATCTTGAACATCAATGGATCGGCAATGCGTATCGCGATGCCACACCGCTCGACCAAAATCCGCTGCATGTAAAGGACAGGATGGAGAAGGCGTTGAAGATTCTGAAGTCGCGCAAGCCGCCGAAACTGGGACTTTAAGTCAGATTTTTTCGCCGCCCTTGTATAACCAATTGAAATAAAACACTATTTCTCACTTTTATTCATAATTATCAGATTGACAATCCCGCAGAAACCCTTATATTCGCTCACATTCCCGGGAATGAGGGGAGGGGCTGCTTTGCCCTGACCACGTCGCCTCGATGAGAGGGCCGAACTACCGGGACAATTGTAAGAACGATGTAAAACATCTTTAGAAGGAAACGATAATGGCTAAACGTCCACAGGCTAAACATAAAATTGACCGCCGCCTTGGTGTAAACCTCTGGGGCCGCGCAAAATCTCACTACAACAATCGCGAATAAGGCCCCGGCCAGCACGGCCAGAACCACAAGAAGACGACCGACTACGCGATCCA
>JBBRVE010000125.1:0-5954 GCA_038247245.1 Bdellovibrionales bacterium
GACTGCTGTTCCTTTTTGAAATCGATCTAAGACCCGTAAATCACGCGATTCTGGGTCTTTTCGTTTCGTAGCAAGCGTGTCGGAACTTTATGACAGGTTGCTCGGCGATTCGTCCGAACTCGGATTATTCCGGATAAAGCTGCGTCGACAGATAGCGTTCGCCAAGGTCTGGCAGGATGACGACGATGAGCTTGCCGGCGTTTTCGGGGCGCTTGGCCACTTGCAACGCGGCCCAAGCGGCAGCGCCGCAGCTAATGCCGCAGAAGAGGCCTTCGGTGGTGGAGAGGCGGCGAGCGGTGTCGGCGGCGTCTTCGTCCTTCACTTGAATGACTTCGTCAATGATGTCGACGTTCAAGATGTCGGGGATAAAACCGGCGCCGATGCCTTGGATCGTATGCCGCCCGGGTTTGAGCTCCTGATTGGCTTTCCGCTGGGTAATCACGGGGCTGTTCGTGGGTTCGACGGCGATGGCTTTAAAGCTGGGCTTGCGCGATTTGAGCACTTCGCCCACGCCCGTGATGGTGCCGCCGGTGCCGACGCCGGAGACGAGGATGTCCACCTTCCCCTCGGTGTCGCGCCAGATTTCTTCGGCGGTGGTGCGGCGGTGAATATCGGGGTTGGCGGGGTTGTCGAATTGTTGCGGGATAAAACTATTCTTGTGCGTTTTCGCCAGTTCAGTCGCACGCGCGATAGCGCCACTCATACCTTTATCGGCGGGGGTGAGGTCGAGTTCCGCGCCGAACAGGCGCAGCATCTTGCGGCGTTCGAACGACATGCTTTCAGGCATGGTCAGGATCAGCCTGTAACCCTTGGCCGCGCAGATGAAGGCAAGGCCGATGCCGGTATTGCCCGATGTCGGCTCGATAATCACGGTGTCCTTGTTGATCTTGCCCGATGCTTCGCCAGCCTCGATGAGCGAAATCGCGAGGCGGTCCTTCACGCTCGACAGCGGGTTGAAGAATTCCAGCTTCAAAACGATATCGGCCTTGATGCCATGCTCGGCGGTCAGTTTCGGGATGCGGACGAGGGGGGTGTTGCCGATCGTCTGCCAGATATGATCGTGGATGTTCATGACGCTTTTTTCGCCGCTGTGCCGGTGGAACCAAAACCGCCCGCACCGCGTTCCGTTTCGTCCAGCTGCTCGACCAGATTGAAATTTACGCGCGCATATTGTGCGACGACCATCTGCGCCACACGCATACCGCGCTCCACCGTGAACAACTCGTTGCCGAGGTTGGCGAGGATCACCTTCACTTCGCCGCGATAATCGGCATCAATCGTGCCGGGCGAATTCAGGACGGTCACGCCGTTTTTGAAGGCAAGGCCGGAGCGTGGGCGCACCTGTGCCTCGTATCCTTCGGGCAGCGCGATGGCAAGGCCGGTGGGGATCAGCTTGCGCTCGCCGGGTTGCAGCGTCACAGGCGCATCGACAGCGGCTTCCAGGTCCACGCCCGCCGACAATTCGGTTGCGTAGGCGGGCAGGTTCAGTCCCTTGGCATTCGGCAGCTGGGTGATGGCAACGGCGACTGGTTTAGACATAATGCACTCCATGGCGGCGGTTTAGAATATATGTATTTAACCCACCTCGTGGCAGAATGACAAGGCGCCAGACATTGCCGTCCGTATTTTATCGGCAGGCTAAGCCTGCATTGTAAAAGTCCGCAGGCTTAGCCTGCATTGTAAAAGGTTGAATTTATATGCGCCTGTTCCTTGGCCTGCTGGCCGCCGTTTTGATCGCTGTTTCCAATCCCGCCGCCGCCTGTTCGCCCGCCGTGAACCAGCTGTCGTTCAAGCAAAAGGCCGAAGGCAGCGACATCCTGTTCATCGGCGGGGTAGAGGAAGCGGGTGACGATTACGTCATCTTCCGCGTATCAAAATCCGGCAAAGGCGCACCCGTCGCCGGCGAAACCATCCGCCTCGCGCATCAAGGCTACGGCACCTGCGGCGAGCTGAAGTTCGAAACCGGCGACGTCTGGCTCTACGCCGGAGATTTCCCCATGGGCGCATCGCGCCAGATTGAGCAGAAGGATATGGAGGCGGAGATTGCGGCGGTGATTGAGCGACTGGATACCGAAGCGAAGTAACCGCTTACAATTTATTCCCGACATGAATAGCCGCAATCCCGCCTGACAAATTGATGACCTTCACGTTTTCAAAGCCTGCTGTTTCCAGTCGTGCCGAGAGTTCGGCTTGTTTGGGGAACTGGCGGATGCTTTCGACGAGGTATTGGTAGCTGTCGCGGTCTTTGGCGACGATTTCGCCGATTTTGGGGATGATGCGGAAGGAATATTCGTCATACATTTTTTGCAACGCCGCGTTTTTCAGGTGGCTGAATTCGAGGCAGAAAAACTGCCCGCCCGGTTTCAGCACGCGGTAGGCATCGGACAGCGCGTTGTCGATATGCGTCACGTTGCGCAACCCGAAGGCGATGGAATACAGGTGGAATTCGCGGTCGTCGAAGGGCAGCTGTTCGGCGTTGCCTTCGACCCATTCAAATCCCTTTAAATATCCGCGGTCGATGGCGCGGTCGCGGCCGACCTTCAGCATTTCCTTGTTGATATCGCAGACGGTGATTTTCGCGGACTCGCCAGCCGCTTTGCGATAGCGGAAGGCGATATCGCCCGTGCCGCCCGCCACATCCAGCAGCTTGCGGTTGGCGCGCGGGTGCATCATCTGCACGAAACGGTTTTTCCAGAGGCGGTGGATGCCGCCCGACATCAGGTCGTTCATCAGGTCGTAACGCGATGCGACATTGTCGAACACGCCTTCGACAAGTTTCGTCTTGTCGGACGGCTTGACGCGTTTATAGCCGAACCAGTCTTTTTCCTTGTTCTGCGTTGTCATCCCCATACCTTCCACATTGTACGAATGCTGAGGCAGATCACAAGGATGCCGACAGCGATCATGAACGGCTTCACCGGAATGCGCTTGGTCAGGTATGCCGCGATGGGCGCAGCCAGCACGCCGCCGATGGCGAGGCCGACAATCACTTGCGGATGCGAAAAACCGATGGTGAACAGGAACGTCAGCGATGCCGCCAGCGTGACGAAAAATTCGGCTGCATTCACGCTGCCGACCGTGTTGCGCACATCCTGCCCGCGCGCGACGAGGTTCGACGCCACGATGGGGCCCCAGCCGCCGCCGCCCACGGTGTCGATCAACGCGCCGAAGAAACCCAGCGGCGTGATATGCTTGTTCACTTCCTTCTGCGGAATTTTCTTGAAGGCCTTGAAAATGATGACGATGCCCATCAGCAGCAGATAGCCCGCGATATAGGGCTTGATGATGTCGCCATCCAGCTGCGTCAACAGATACGCGCCGACAACCGCGCCCGCAACGCCCGGCACGACCAGCTGCTTGAACAGTTTTTTATGCACGTTGCCGAAAATATGGTGCGATGCCGCCGATGCGCCGGTTGAAAAACATTCTGCGGCATGGACCGTGGAGCTGACGACCGCAGGCGGCAAACCCATGCCGAGCAGGATGCTGGACGCCGTCACGCCATAGGCCATGCCCAGCGATCCGTCGATCAGCTGCGCGATAAAGCCTGCGGCGATGAAGAAAAAAAGATCCTCGGTCATGGGCGCAGGATAGGCAGCGGGGCGCTTACGGTCAACGCCTAATTACCTTGGAAATCAGCTTTATAATGAATGACTTAAGGCCTTGCTCGCCGAAGATCAGCGCTGTGGGTAGGGCGATGATGCCAAATGCCGCGCCGCCGAAGGCGATATCGGCCAGCGACACCCATTTCTGCGCCATCTCGAGCGGCAGGTATTGTTCGCGTAACCAAATGGCGGCCAGCGCCGCACCGACCGATGGCACGGCAATCGCAAGGCTCCGCCCGAACGCGCCCAGCAACGGCAGGAAGGGCGGCGCGTCATGCAGCTTGCGCGCATACAGCAGCGTCGCCAGCGCATTCACCGTCATCGCCGCAACGCCCGCCATAGCAAGGCCATCGACCGAAAACGCCTTGGACATTTGCAGATACAGCGGAATGGCGGCAACCGACAGCACGCTGCCCAAAATCATCGGGCGGATGGTGTCGCCGCGCGCGTAAAAAGCGCGGGAAATAATCTGCTGCACAATCCAGCCCGGAATGGCGAAAGCGAGCAGGGCGGTCAGGCCTGCCACGATAATGGTATCCGTCGATGTAAACTTGCCATGTTCATAGACAAGCGCGACAATGGGCTGCGCCAGCGCGAAGAAGCCCGCACCCGCCAATACCGACAGCGCGATGCCTGTTTTGAGTGTGCCGAGCAGCGTTTTGTTCAATTCAACCGTTTTACCCTCCGCCCATAATTTCGACAGGGTGGGCAGGGCGGCCGCGCCAATCGCCTGACCGATCACCGCAATCGGCACCTGCATCAGGCGTCGGGCATAGGAAATATGCGCAACCGTGCCGGTCGCCAGCAATGCGCCGAACCAGCGGCCATACCATTCATCCAGCGTCAGCAGCGTCGTGCCGAACATCAGGGGCGCGGCAATCGCCAGATATATCAGGAAGTTTTTGTCGGCGGGCGCGATGCGGATTTTCAACGGGATATGTTTGTAACTGAACAGCACCGGCATCAGGAACGGCCCCAGCACCGCGCCGACCAGCGTACCAATCGAAAAACCCGCGATGCCATAAGTATCATACAACAGCACGCCGCCAAGGATGGTGCAGAGGTTATAGACAAGCGGCGCGAGCGCGGCGGCATAGAAATGTTTATGCGCCAGCAACACGGCCTGAATGATGCCGCCGATGATGAAGAAAATTTGCGCGGGCAGAACAATGCGGGTCAGTGCGATTGTCGCCTGCGTCGTCGGTTCATCGAAATTCGGGAACTGGAAACGGATCAGCGGGTCGGCGTAATACCAGAGCAGCCCCGTCATCAGCACGACCAGCGCGCCCATATTGCCCAGCAGCGTCGCCATCAGTTTCTGCGCCGCCGCTTCACCGTTTTTTGCCATGATACGGTGATACAGCGGGATAAAGGCAATCGACAGCTCGCCGCCCGCCAGCATGTTATTCAAAATATCGGGGATCTGGAAGGCCGCGTAAAAGGCATCGGTCGTGCCGCTCGCGCCGAACTTGTAGGCCAGCAGCATTTCGCGCACATAGCCCAGCAGGCGGGAGGCCAGAATGCTGACCGCCAGGATCATGGCGGCGGTGGCGATGTTCTCGGTTTTTTTCATAAGGTGCGCGTTGCCGGACTTATTATGTGCTTATGGGGCATGATACAGAAAAACATGACCGAAAACAGCCTTTTAGTCTATTCCCAAGAATCCAAAAACAGGCCACAATCAAGGTCGAGATTGAAGGAGTTTCAAGGTATGAAGAAAATACTCGCCGCTGCCATCGTTGCCCTGTCGCTGACCGCGGTTGCGCCTGCGGCCAAGGCCGACACTTTCGTGTGGAAAGACGTTGTGAACGATTACACCATGTCCTTCCCAGATATGTGGCGCATACAGACGCCGGATGACGCTTACACGCGCCTCCGTATCGCGGGCCCCCTCGGCGAAGACCATGCCACCTGCCGCATGCAAGTGCATCATGACGGCCGCCTGCAGATTTATCCCAAATACCTCCTTGATAAAGCCGTCAGCCAGACGCTGAACCGCGATTTCTGGGAAGGCCGCATCAGCGAATATAACAACGCCCGCATTCTTGATTTCTATGACCCCGCCAGCCTCGGCGGCAAGGGTGATGCGACCGCGGTGCAGATCGCGTTCGAACAGGAAACCGGCGATGGCGTATCGAAAATGCGCGGCTTCATGATCGGCAGCGTGTACGGCGACAGCCGCTACGAAATCACCTGCGCGGCGAAATCGGAAATGTATGAACGCTGGAACGGCTTGTTCCTCAGCATCATCGACTCTGTCGAGCTGCAGTCGAAATACCATCCGTTCCCGACCGGCTATTATCGCGGCTTCCTGACCGACCCGAAACTTGTGCTGCCGACCGACAAGCC
>JBBRVE010000126.1:0-5802 GCA_038247245.1 Bdellovibrionales bacterium
AACCAGAGCAGCGGCCCCAGCACCACCGGCACCGCCAGCATGACTACTCCCGTCATCGACGGACTGACGACACACAGCATCACAAGCCCGCCCGTTAACATGAGCGAATGCCGGAACGCCATAGGCAGGTTGGTGGTGATGACGATTTGCAAAATGCTGGTATCGGCATTGATACGCGAAATCTGGTCGCCGGTCTTGTTCTGCTCGAAAAAGGCGGCATCCAGGGTTAGCAGGTGGCGGTAAATCTTGGCGCGCAGGTCGCGGATCACGCGCTCCGCCACCAGATAGACCAGCCGCAGCCGCATATAGGTGGACGCAGCCATGATGATGACAACGACGGCGAGGATGGATAGCGCGTTGTTCAGGTAGGCATCGCTGCCCGCTGCAAAGGCCTTGTCGACGATTCCCTTCAGCCCCCAGCCGACCGCAAGGGTCAGGACAGCGGAAATGGACATACCGGCGATACCGCCCGCCAGCAGGTAGCGATAGGGCCACAACAACGGCCAGAGGAACTTCAGGGGCTTCTCTACCCCCTTGTCTACACGCAGATTTTCGATTGATTGGTCCATACCCTGCTCCGCCGATCGCCGCCCTGTTTAATATTATGTAAATAGTTTTTTGAACCAAAACAGCGTCTGGACGTGAGATTGAACGAATGTCCGCCAAAGTCAATAAATTGCTTGCATATTACGCGTAATGACGGTAAAAACTGCAACCTGTGGCGCTATCCGCTTTCGGACGGCTGCCTGCAAAAGTTTTCCTAGGAGCTGACGGCTATGAAAGAGAAAATCCACCCGCAATACAACACCATCAAAATGATCATGACCGATGGCACTGAACACAACATCCGTTCCACGATGGGCAAAGATGGCGATGTTCTGCGTCTCGACATTGACCCCCTGAACCACCCGGCCTGGACCGGTGGTACCGCGAAGGTGATGGAAAAAGGCCGCCTTGCCAAATTCGGTAACAAATACGCAGGCCTCGGCGTTGCAGCGGCTGAAACCGCAAACGCAGCCCTCGAAAAAGGCGCTGAAGCGAAAAAATCCGCAGCTGCTGCTGCACCGGCTGCTGTCGAAGCTCCCGCGAAAAAAGAAGCCGCAAAAAAGAAATAAGCTTTTTCAAAGCCTTAATAAAACCGCCCGGTGCGCAAGCCCGGGCGGTTTTATTTTTGGCGTTTTTTTTGTGATCCACCTGCCAGCCCGCCCCGTAGAAAGACGGCAAGGAGGACGAGCGGTGCCCATGACGGGGCTGCTGACAGTCCCCCCGGCAGGCGCGCGTTGTTGCGGCCTGTCTTCACTTAAACTTGGTATTGCTCAAGGAGGATATCAACATGCACGCACTCGATTTCACGCCCCTCTTCCGTTCCACCGTCGGTTTCGACCGTCTCTCGCAGATGCTGGAGAACAGCCTGGTGGCCGATACCGGCACGGCCTATCCGCCCTATAACATCGTGAAGCTGGATGAAGACAATTACCGCATCACGATGGCGGTCGCGGGTTTCCGCGCCGAAGACCTCGACATCGTGGCCAAGGAAAACCAGCTTGTCGTACAGGGCCGCGCTGTGCCGCGTGAAGAGGCCGAAGGTACAGTATACCTGCACCGCGGCATTGCGGAGCGCGCGTTCGAACGCCGCTTCCAGCTGGCCGACCATATCCGCGTTGCGGATGCGGGTATTGATAACGGCTTGCTCACCATCGCACTCGTCCGCGAAGTGCCGGAGGCGAAAAAGCCGCGCAAGATCGAGATCAAGGGGGCCAATGCTCCCGTGATTGACGGTAAAAAAGCGAACTAAATAACTCTTCGACTACACACACGAAGACTGGCAAGACCCTTCCGGCCTGACCCCGGAAGGGTCTTTTCTTTATTGTTGCGGGGGTTTGGCGCGGAAAATGCGCACGAAGGGGACTTTATTTTTGACTTCTGTTCCCGTCATATCGGGATTTATCAGCGGCGAAACATGTATGTCGCGCGCGGCGTTTTCGTAAGTAAGCGTACCGTCGGCGACCATTTTCTTGATGCCGTCGGGCGTTGCGGCGGCGGCGCGAATTCTGTCTTTTTCCGCATCGCTGACCGGTGCGGGCGTGAACAACACATGCAAGCCATACAGCATCGCATCGTCGAGGCTGCGGATTTTGTCGAAGAAACCGCGCTGGCGCATCGGCGGCGCATCGGTTGCGACCCAATGGGTGCTGCCGGGTGATTTTTGTGTGAACAACTCGCCCGGATACATGCTGACGAAGCCTTCGAATTTCACGGTTTTCAGGAAGCTGTCGCGGTCTTCGATAATCACCACGACGTCTTCGCCGTCTTTCAATTCTGTCGTGACAATCCGGTTCTGTTTCGGGAACAGGCTGGCAATCGCCGTGCGCGGGTTTTCGGCGGCGTGGATGATGCCGTTATGCGGCTTGATCGGGTCGCCCTTTTGCTGGTTCGGCTCGGCATGGAACAGTACAGGCGGGTAAACGGGCAGCGCGGGATTTTTCAGCGCGTCCCTGATCGCCTTTTGCTCGGCGTTCACAATCGTCATGCTGTCGGCATCGTTCATCAAATACGTGATGCCGAAATGCGCGGGCGCGGGCCAGTCCTGCAAACTGTCGACCCATTTGAAGCCTTCATTTTCATGGTCAAGGTCGGGCGCGAATTCGTGATCGACGACGGCGAGGTAGTTATTGTAGGTGAATCCGTTCTGCTTGAATTCGGCCAGCGGGATCAGATCGAAATCCTTGCCCTGATAATTCGTTTCCTCGCGGAATTCGCGCGCAGCGCCATGCGCGGGCGTTTCACCGGGATCGAGCAAGCCGCCCGCCAGCGCCCAGGTGCGCCCCTGCTTCACATGGTCGGAGCGTTTCAGCGCCATCAACCGCCCTGTATCGCGCGCGAGCACAAGGATGCCGGCGCCTTCTGTCGCTGAGAATTTCCTGGGCAATTGCGTGGGGTCGCTCATGTTCTGCCTTTTGATGTGGATGATTGTTTTTACCGGATGCCGCAGGGCGCGGCCAGCGGTTTTACGCCGATAATTTATGCTTTTATTTCAGTCAGTTAGGTATTTTGTCGTTTATAAATATTACTTGGTTTATGAAAACATCTATGGCATCATCGCATCCTATTGCACATTACGAGGTTTCCATGACGAACGGCATCACCACCCTCACCCGCGACATCGCCCCCGGCGAAGTGTTCAAGCACAAGGGCTCGCTGGAATTGAACGGCAGCATCGGCACGGGTGCCACGGTCACCATCACCGATGGCGGCATCCATGTGACGGGCGCGGTTGGCGACGATGTGCGCGTGACGGCCAATGGCGGCGGCAGTTCGATTTCCATTTCCGGCAACAACAACGTTGTCATCAATGGCGACTTTGTCGGTGGGCGCGTGATCGTGAATGGCCGCGTTATTTCGGGCGGTGGTTCAAACGTACAATCAGGCCTTTCGGGCATCACCATCGACGGCGACGCGGGTGCCCGCGTAAATTTGGTGACCGATGGCGCAATCGAGGTTAAAGGTAATGCAGGCGACAAACTGCAGGCACGCGCGGATGGCAGCGTGCATCTGAACGACACGGGCAACGGCCTGTCGTCGCGCTCCGGCGGCAGCTTTCATGCTGAAAACATCGGCAGCGGCGCGGGCGTTACCTCGGGTGGCTCGATGCATATCGAAGAAATCGGCGCTAGCAGCACGGTCAATTCCGGCGGTTCAATGCATATCGGCACTATCGGCGCGGGCGCGCGCGCAAATGCGGGCGGTTCGATGAAAATACAGCTTGCACATAGCACCGCGCGCCTCTCATCGGGTGGGTCGAAAAAAATCGGTCGCGTGAGCGCGAATGATGGTGATTTCAAACTGTCTAAGACATTTGACGATGCCGTTTCACCTGCCGTAAAACCTGCCGTGCAGAACGATGTGCCGAAGCCGCCGAAGAAGCCTGGCTTTAACCTTTAATCAGGGCGGGTCGTCTTTTTGCAACCCGTCGGCCTGATGCTGGAATTCCTCCAGCCGCTTCACTTCATCGGCCAGCTGTTTTTTAACGGCATCCTTGTCATCGGCATTCACGCCTGCGCTTTTCAGCGCCTTTTTCTGTTCCTGCACGGCGGGGTTTGAATCGATTGCCTGATCCACTTTGCTGTTTTTGCCCAGCACGGACACCATCATATAAGCGACAAGCGCGAGTGTGGCGGCGAGGCTGACAGCGCGTAGGAACATGGTTATTTCTCCATCAGGTAATTGGCGGCGACCTTGACGAATTCTTCAATGGTGGCGACCTGTTTGACGCCGTAACGGCGGCAGACGATATCCACATTGCCGCGACGCCAAAAACCTTCGGGGCAGCACACCACCAATTTTTCCGGATGCGCCGCCGCCTGTAAACCAAGCTCCAGCAGCGTGATCGGGGATTTGGTTTCGGGGGCGAAATACATGAATACCATGTCGGAGGCCGCAATCCCGTCCAGCTCCCAATCCACCTGCTGCTTGAAGGCTGGGTTGTCGATGCTCTGATCCCATTCCGCGTTCCAATGCGTGCGGCGCGGATTGAGGATGAGGGAGTCGATATGGCGCAGCGCCGATACCAGCCGCTCCTGCCAGTTTTCCGCCTTGCCCATTTCAATCGAGCCCGCGAGAAAGATGGTTTTCTTTCCCGTGACGTGGCTGTAATCGTCTGGTGCCTTGATTTCAATCATGAAATTATTTTAGACCTTTTTCAGGAACAAACAAGGCGGGTTGTATATTGGATTAAACGGGAAACGAAGGCATCTAAACGGTGTCAAAACCAGCTAGTTTTCTTCGTTTCCTATCAGTTTTCCGGCCGCTTGCCCTTTTGTCCCCGGTTAAATCCTGTGGGACTGTGTATAGGAGCGCGAGAGGGTCGGATCAACGGGAGAGGCAAGGCTGTATTTTATAGCTTTGCCTCTCCTTCTTTATGCGTTTTTTTCGGAACCATTCCATCTCTTCTGCGTAGGCTTTACGGGAGCGGCAAGATATTCGTCGCGGTTTTAAGGATCGCAATAAAATCTTGCCTCTCCTACAGTTTCGAGTTTCCGGCCTCATGGCTGGCAAACGGAGAGGCAAGGCATTTTTGAGCGTCTTCAAGCTCTCGATAACGCCTTGCCTCTCTATCACTTTCTACTGTCCGGCCTGTGTCAGTCACGCAGGGTTTTGCCAGCGAGATCGCAGGCAAAAGATGGTAAAAGCGGAAGCGGCAAGGTTTTCACTTTGCCGCTTCTTCTTTTGTCACATTTTATGATGTTTCTGTTTGGGTACGGGCGCGGCTTCAATGCCGAGCTGCTTGGCGAGCGCAGGACTGGGATTGATGCCCCGCGCATGATTTTCCCACACGACGCGCCCTTCCGCGATCATTTCGCGCATGCGCTTGTTGAAATCATCCTTCAGCAGCGCATCGATTTTCGGGTCTTGCCACAATTCGCGCGCGCTTTCCCTGAACGACAATATCTGCAATCCCGCTTGCATCAGGTCTTCGGCAGAGGTCACCTCCATCACCTTGACCGTCTGGCTGAATGGCACGGCGGTTGCCGATACCAGTTGGCGTTCCATGTTCGGCAATTCGGCGAAACTAGCTCCAGGAAATGAATAGATCGCGCCGTTGCGTTTCCTGCCCATCGTGTCGTCGCGGTTGGTGACGATCACCAGTTCATCATCCGTTCCATGGATCGTCATATTCATCAGCTTGTCGCCCGCAAAACCGTCCAACCCGAATGCCAGCGCCTTCGACAGATGCGCGGTTGCGAAAACTAGCGGCGGATGTTCGGTGCCGGTCACGTTCAACTGCTGCAAAACGTCGGCCGG
>JBBRVE010000127.1:0-5666 GCA_038247245.1 Bdellovibrionales bacterium
ATCTCGCGCACGGCCCCTTCGACCGCTGCCTTGTCGTCCCGTTTTTGTCTCATCTGCGTTCCTTTCAGTCACTGCGATGAGACAAAAACACTACCTTGTCAAGAAGCCCTCATTTGTCCAACTGGGGCTGACGGCCTACATAGGGCTACTAATTTCTCCATGGTTCTCGCGAGTATCTCCAGGCTCGTCTTCTTTTTCATTTTAGGCACTCCAGATGGGTAAACGTCATGGGTTAAACTAGGAAGGATCCCGGCCCCGCGCTGCAGCTTCGCTGTTAGTGCAGCGCAGCCCCCTGATCATTCATAATTTGCCCTGATATTCTAGAATTTTTCCCTGTTACTTTGAGCAATATTTAACTAAAACATTTGAAATTGTAGGGGTATGTCAGTGATATACCGTGCGTTAGGCGCGCAGTCAAATGGCAGAAAATGCCACATTCTCCCTGTTTTAGCCTGTTAAACAGGGATTTTGTATTCTATCTTAGAGATGGTTGTTAGGAGAGACTGCTCCGCTACGCCAATTAAAAAAAACGCATGAAAAAAATCTTCAAGAAAAGCATATTTACTGAATCATTCAGGCTAAGGCAGGCAAGCCGGAAAAACTTGCCCCGGTGGTTGCTGTTTTTGCTGCCGATTGTTTTTCTTGTTGTGGCATTCGCTATCGCGGCGGGGCTGGCAACTTCGGCTGCCAGACTGCATGAAATGATGAATCCTCAATTGCCGCGGTTGATGTCGTCAGACTCCCTGACAATTGCGCAAGCATTGATACTTTTTCCATCCCTGCTGGCGGGCATTTCCCTGAGTGTAACGATTTCAAATGTTTTGATATGGTTGATCCCTCCTGTCCGAAAGATACTCGACCGGAATGCGCAAGGTGTTCCCGGTGCCTCATTCAAGGATGGGATGAAGGCGGGAAAACAGGCTGCGCTATTTATTACCCTGCCCGCGCTCTTTTTGATATGGCTGGGCATTTGGATGCCTTGGGCATCATAAAGTTTGCAAGGCCATCTCTTGGATTTTTACCCGAACCGTGCCCACCTCGATGCCGCGCCAGTTTTTCTGGACGGGCAGGGCGGTTGCACGTGCGGCATCCAGCACCTTTGCATCGGCAAGAGCATGTTTCTCGAGAATGGCATAAAGACCTGCCTGCGCCGCGCGGGTATGGCCGTCTTCGGCCTTCAGCGCGATCACGGTGTCGTGTTCGGGAATGACGCAGGCATAGACGCCCTCGCCGCCGATCTTGCACATGATCTTGCCGCCCGCGGCCTTCATCAACACGGTATCTAGGCGGCCTGTGCCGCCGACCAGTTCAGGGTGTTCGACCATGGCCTGAAACAAATGGCGGCAGGCCGTGCCGCGCGAGATGCCAAGAGCGTCGGCGCTCATGAACCGCGCAAAGCCCGCTGCCAGTGCCGATAGCGGCATGATGGGGTTGGGCGCGGAACAGCCATCGACGCCGCAGGTTCCGCGCGTCACCGTCACGCCGCACATTTCGCCGACCGTCATCATGATTTTATGCTGCGCGGGATGGTTGAATTCGGTGTAACCGGTATGGTCCTGCTTCATATGCCTGCACAGGGTCAGCATGCCCGTATGCTTGCCGGAGCAGTTGTTGGACAAAACCGTGGCGGGCGAACAGGACGAGGCATAGGGCGCATGTGCGCCGCATTCCAGTGCGTTTTCGTCAAGGCCGATGCGCGCCAGCCAGTTGGCCGTGGTCAGCACATGGTTCTGCTCCCCCGAATGCGACGCGCAGGCAAGCGCGATTTCGGCATTGGATAGGTTATAGGCGGCAGCTGCGCCCGTTTCCATCAGCGCAATCGCCTGCAGCGGCTTCAGGGATGAACGCGGGAATGTTGCGCGGTCGGCATCGCCATAGCTTGCCTTAACCTTGCCCTTGCCATCCATCAAGACAGCATGGATATCGTGGCGGCTTTCCACGGCAGGGCCGCGCCACAGCTCGACGGTCAGGGATTGCGGGGACATCGTTGTTACTGGGACTTGCGTATGTACATGTCCGGCGTCGGGCAGCGCATCAGCTGTTGGCGGACTTTCAACTCGTCGTCATAGGCTACCATGCGCTGGCGCATCTCCAGCTGGGCTTGTTTCAATTCATTCGCGTACTTGACGTGATCGGCCACGGTTTTGGCTTGGCTGGCACGCAGTTCATCCTCGGCGGCATTCATTCTCTGGCGCATCGCCAGTTGTTCTTCCTTCAGCTGCGCGCCATAGGCGACAATCTTTTCACGGTTTTCAAGCCAGCCGCGCTGCAATTCCGCCGTATAGGGGTTGGTGCGCTGCGCTTCTTGCCCTGCCTTGAAGCCGCCGCAGCTTTCCTGTCCCATAGGCGTTGCGGGCACCGTCATGCGGGTGGCAAGGTCCTTGTCCACCGCCTTGGCGATTTCCGAGATGGCGGAATTGGGGGACATATTGCCAAGGTTGGTGTCGATCTTGCTTACATCCGGTGCGGGCGGTGGGAGGGCTGCTGCTGATTCTTCGGGGGTCGCCACGGTTGCCTCAGCCGGAATATCCTGTCCGGCTGCCTTGTACATTTCCTGCGTCGCTGCAGCTGCGGGGTCGGTTTTCTTGCAGTCGCCTTTCACGCAAGACATATCGGGCTTGGCGGCCATGGCGCTCACAGGGAGAGCCAGCGCGAGCGCGACAAGAACGGGAAGGGCGTATTTCATGGCAGCCTCTGAATGAATCATAATGAGTATCCATTATACCCCCGCGCACGGGTTTTGGCAAAAAACGGCTATACGTTAAATCAAAGCCGTTTGCGGACGGAGGGTTTTGTGCAATTCAGGCCCAGAAAATCGACCTCGTCATCACGCAGCGACGATTGCCCGCCAAAATGCTCGATATTCCAGCCGATGCGGGCAAGGTTCAGGCGGCCGCGCAATTCGGCGTCATGCACCGCCATATCCAGCAGCATGCGCTGGTACACAACCGTGCCGCCGTGATGCGTGTCGATAAATTCACATTCCTGCGTACCCGCCGGGCCACCCGCATGGTAATCGAAAAACGGAATGCTGCGCGCCGCTGCAAGTGCCGCGACGCGTTTACGCAATTCGGCGACGTACAGATAGCCATGTGTTTTTTCCATTTCGCGGTACACACGCTCCGCAATCGGCGGCATGAACATCACGACATGGATTTTCTTTTCCTGCAGCAGGTCGAGCAGGACGAGGAATTTTTTGTACTGCGCTTCCGAAACGATATCGCCATGCGCGTATTTCTTTTCGCCTTTTTTGACCTTCGCCATGTTGAAGGCGAACTGGAAATCCTCCGGCGGGCGGGAACCGGTGACGGTCGAGGTGTAATAATGCGCGCCCGCCGCATCGAAACCGTCCTGCTGTGTGATGCCGGCAATGCCGATATCGGGCGAATTTCCGCCCAGAATCGTTGCGGCCTGCGGCAGCGTCACGCGCCCCGTCGCCAGCCAGCTGAGCGGCTGGAACAGGTCGTTCGCGGAAATGCCGCTATCGGCGGGGCTGCGATTGATGGCGCGGTTTTCCGCCTGCGGGTGAAACCACCAGAAGTCAACGCCGAGGATCACCAGTTTAGGCACATGGGTTTTAAGGGATGTTTCGGCAACCTCGATCACTTCTTCCAAGTCGCTGAGGCTGCCCATGTTCACAAACGGCTTGGAAAAATCTTCCTGCCGGAAACCCAGCACGCGGGATGAGCCCAGCGTAATGATGTCGGGCTTGCGTAAATCATACAGGCGCTGCTTGAAATAAAACCCGCGCATCAGCACCGCAGAGCCGTAAATGCCACCCGTCTTTGCCTGTTTTTCAATGATGGTATCGAGCGGCAGGTATTCGCCGGAGCGCAACAGCAGCAGCGTCGCAAAGCCGAAATAAAGCGCGCAGACCAGCAGCGGCACAATCAGGCCGATGTAAAACTTCCGCAAGTTCTGTCGCTCAGAACTGGAAGTAGAGGAAGACCTGGCTGGGCTCATAAATAACCTTTGCAATGCAGATGCTCAAAATCATGCCGCCGATGATGCCGGTCGCCAGCGCAGGCCGCCACAGCAGCGCGCGCCCGACGATATTTTGCGACATCACAAGCCCGCGCGTGCTGCCGATACAGGGGCGGCCACGGCGCATGATTTCGATGGTGTTGGGCAGCGCCCAGCAAATGATGAAGCAAAGCGAAATCAGGATGAGGACGAAATTCGCATCCGGCGCCTCGAATGTTGCGCGCAGAATGGCGGTGCGCGAAACGAGTGCGGCATGAAGGCTTTGCCCGTGCAGGCTGGCAATATCGCCCAGCGACTTAACCATAGAAACCGCCGTGCGCATGTCGCGGGCGCGGAAGAACACCCACGCCACCATCACGCAGAGGAACGTCATCACGCGCGCAACGTACGGATTTATATTGAACAATCCCGCCTTCTGCCACCAATGATTAAGCCCCAGTAAAATACCGTGCAGCCCGCCCCAGATCAGGAACGTCCAGTTTGCACCGTGCCAGAACCCGCCCAGCAGCATCGTGATGAACAGATTTACATACCTGCGCGCGTTGCCTTTGCGGTTGCCGCCCAGCGGGATATACAGGTAATCACGCAGGAAACGCGATAGCGTCATGTGCCAGCGCCGCCAGAAATCGATGATATTTTTCGATTTATACGGCGAGAAGAAATTGACCGGCAGGCGCACATTGAACATCTTGCCAAGGCCAAGCGCCATGTCGGAATAGCCCGAAAAATCGAAATAGATCTGGAAGGTGTAGCAAAGCGCCGCCGTCCACGCCTCGATGATATGCAGCTCCCGCGTTTCCGCCAGCTTGAAGAGCGGGTTCACGTATGCGTCAAGGGTATCGGCAATCATGACTTTCTTGAACAACCCGATTGACAGCAACGTGAGGCCCACCGCAAAGTTGCTGCCGCTGAACGGCTGCGGGCGCGCGAATTGCGGCATCATTTCCTTGTGATGCACAATCGGGCCCGCGATCAGTTGCGGAAAAAACGTGATGAACAGGCCGAAATTGATCAGGCTCTGGTTCGGCGATGCCAGTTTGCGGTGGCAATCGACAAGGAACGCGATTTTCTGAAACGTGAAAAACGAAATGCCGAGCGGCAGGATGATGTTCGGGATGATGAAGTCCGCACCCGTCAACTGGTTCGCCGTCGCCACCAGCAGGCCTGTATATTTATAGTATCCCAGCACGGCCAGATTGGCGGCGATGCCGACGATCAATGCCTTCTTGTCCTGCTTCATCAGCAGATAACGGCCCAGATAAAAATTGAACAGCATCGAGGCGATAATCAACGTCACATAGACGGGATTCCACCAGCCATAGAAAAACAGCGATGCCGCGAACAGCCACAATTGTGACGGCAGCTTGCCCATGTAACGCAGCACAAGGAAATATCCCGCCAGCGCGACGGGCAGGAAAGCGAACAGGAATGCGGCGGAATTGAACAGCATGACGGTGGTTTTCCCATGAATTCAGGGCGTTGTCAATGTTGACATAATGTCTGAAGCGCCACTTTACCAATGCTTAGCGCGAGCATGGGAAACTATTGAAAGTGGCCGCATCCGGCCGCCATCCGGGGTTTTTCACTTCCATGCTTTTCCGCATTTTGACACAGCGGTGGATACAGGTGTTGCTGTTGCTCCTGCTGTTGGCAGGTGCGCTGGCGTTGCGCTTCAAAGACCC
>JBBRVE010000128.1:0-5626 GCA_038247245.1 Bdellovibrionales bacterium
GGCGCGGGCTTCCCCGAATTCCTCGAACACCTGCCGAACCTGAACCAATTTGCCTATGTACCCGATGTCGCGCGCCTCGAATGGCTGGCGCAGGAAGCATATTTAAGCCCGCGACGGGTACCGCTCACCGCGCAGGATCTTGCGACGGTCAAAGACCCCGTGAATTTGAAACTGCATTTGCAGCCGCATGTGAAACTACTGCGCTCCGGCTGGCCGGTTGATAAACTATGGAGCCGTGTGACCGAGGAAGGCGAAGCGCTGAAAGATTTCGAAATGAAGCCCGCCGAAACATACGCCGCCATCTTTCGCGCGGGCGACAACATTTCGGTGTGGAGCATTTCGGAGGGCGGTTACCGCTTCCTTGAATACCTGCAATCCGAACCGACCTTCGCCTTCGCCGCTGAAGCCGGCATGCGGGCTGAACCCGATCTCTCGCTCGATATGCTTCTGGCGACGCTGATGCAGCAGGATTTGCTCGCCAAAAATCCGTCATAGAATCGCCGATGGAATCGTTTCAGCGAGTCGCTTCACTTTCGTTTTATTTATGTAAAATAATTGCCCGAAATCATCCCCTTTTCCGCATTGCAACAATGCGGAAAATGCCTGTAAATGCCGCATTTCTACAACATCGGGCGTTAAAAAATGGCCTCAAAACACCCGAAATTCATGAGAACCGTTATCATCATGTTTCTGGAAAACTTGGAACTTTATTATCAAATAAACGCCTGAAACCTATCAATCTTTCAAAAACCTTCACTTTTTTTTAAGATACATGCAGTTTTGCCTTGCGGAAGTAGTCGGAATTTCTTATAACTTAGCTACACACCCTCTATTACCGCCGTTTGTCCGGAGGATCCCTCAAAAGGTTCTCCGGACTTTTTTTATGCTCCGATCGGCCACATCTATGCTCGGGCACGGCATATCTGATAAATGACCCTCATGACGATCACTTTCCCCACCATAATGTTCATCATCGCTGGCGTTTTCTTCACCTCGATTTTGTCGGGCATTCTGGGCATGGCGGGCGGCATGGTGCTGATGGGCATCCTCGCCTGGGTATTGCCGGTGCAGCAGGCGATGATCCTGCATGCGGTGTCGCAATTTTTTGCGAACGGCAGTCGGGCGGTCATCCACCGCAAGCATATCTATACCAAGACCATGCCGTATTATTTTAGCGGCCTTGCGCTGATGCTGGGCGTGTTTGTGTTCGTCTCGATCGTGCCGGACAAGCTTACCGTCTTCCTGCTGCTGGGCGTAACGCCGTTCCTTGCCTTTGCACTCCCCAAAAATGTGCAGCTCGATTTCACCAAGCCGTGGCAGGCGATGGCCTGCGGCATGCTTGTGACCGGGTTTCAATTGACGGGCGGCGTTTCCGGCCCGCTGCTGGACGTGTTTTTCCAGACGCGCGCGCTGACGCGCCACCAGACGGTTGCGACCAAGGCTTTCACGCAATCGATATCGCATATCACCAAATTCATCTATTTCGGCTTTGTCGTTTCCAGCTTCGCCCATGCGACCAGCGGCTTGCCGCTGTGGCTCTGCGCGGCGGTCGTGCCGGTTGCGATGTGCGGCACGCACCTGTCGAAATACATCCTCGAGCGATTGTCGGATAAACAGTTTTTCAAGGCGACGCAGGCCGCACTGTTCACCGTCGGATCAATCTATATCGTCAAGGCAGTGCTGTTATGGCTGGAGGGCCAGGGCGGCTGAGAAATCGACGCCATGCGCCCAGATGATGATAATGATGTAGATAAAATGCGTCAGGTGATGCGCCTCCTGGTCGGTGCCGATCGCCCACCAGAATTGCGGGCTGGCGTAATTCCAGCCCTTTCTGGTCACAATGCGCCCCTTCATGAAATCGATGAAGCCATGCACGATAAAATCGACCGCGCCGATCCACCACAGCGTTGGCGCGAACATCAGCATCAGGAAAAAGGTGAAGACGGCATGGATGCCCACATGTGCGGCGAGCGGCTTGGCACCGCCCTGCCGCATCGGTTTGTCCTTGTTCAGCGCCATCCAGCTGTTCTGCAGAAACCAGTCGCAGATCAGGTGCTTGACGGTGAAGACCAGATAGATAATGGCGATATCGATGAGTGTCATCGGTTTTTCCCTGCCCGACCATTATAAAAACCCCGCGTGCGGTTGGCGAGGGCTCGTTTGTTCCCGTAATATGCGGGTTTTAAAATTAGCGTTTTGTTTACAGGCTTTCGCGTTAATATAAGGGCGACAGGGGTATTATTTCATGCCGATCAGCACCAAAAAACAATTCAAGCGTGGCGAACTGCTCATCCGCGAGGGCGAGGCAGGCTTGTGCGCCTATATCATTGAAACCGGCAACGTGGAAATCCTTGTCCAGCGCGAAGGACAGCCGCTGCAGATCGGCGTGCGCGGCCCGGGTTCGCTCATCGGCGAAATGGCAATGATCGACGACAAACCCCGCACCGCAACCGTCCGCGCGATGGATGATTGCGATGTGCTTGAAATCACCCGCGAGGATTTCGCGCGCCGCGTCGAAAGCGCAGACCCCGTCGTCAAGATGGTGATGCGCGTCATCACCAACCGCTACCGCGACATGATCGGCCGCAGCAACAGCTTCGTCAGCGTGACGCCCGTCACCCATGCCGCCGCCATCACCGCCGAAAACAGCAACGACATCCACGACATCGCGATGTCCACCATCAAGATCCAGAACGAGCTGAAAATCGCGATCGAGCAGAAACAGCTGACACTGTATTACCAGCCGATCATCGATGTGCAGAACATGAAGATCGCGGGCTTCGAGGCGCTAATGCGCTGGAAGCACCCTGAAAAAGGCATGATTTCTCCGGGCGTATTCATTCCAGTAGCCGAAGAAAGCGGATTGATCCTTGAACTGTCGCACTTTGCCCTGGCGCATACTTGCGAAACCATCGGCAAATTGACGGCCGCTGCCAACCCCGCCCTTACCGATTCCCACCCGATTTTCGTGGGCGTCAATTTCTCGGTCAAGGATTTCGCGGACGGTGATATATCGTCGTATATCCGTGCAACGCTCGACAAAACCGGCGTCAATCCCGCGCAGATACACCTTGAAATCACCGAAAGCCTGCTGATGGAGGCGCCGGAGGCTGCCAAGGAGGCGCTGGAAAAATGCCGCAATTACGGCATTGATATTTCCATCGACGATTTTGGCACGGGTTACAGTTCGCTGTCCTACCTGCACTTCTTCCCGATCGACACGCTGAAAATCGACCAGAGCTTTATCCGCGCGATGACGACGCATTCGGCGAGTCTCGTGCTGGTGAAATCCATCATCGGTCTTGCGCGCGGGTTGAACATGAAGATCATTGCAGAAGGCGTCGAGACGGCAAGCGAGGCGCGGATCGTGCGGGACCTTGGCGTGGAATGGATACAGGGTTTCTTCTTCTCGAAGCCCCTGCCCGTCGATGATGCGACCAAATTCCTGCAGGAATGGCAGCCGCCGACATTCTAAAAATTATTTGTCTTTCGCGATATAAACGCCGTCCCATCCTGCGGACGGCGGTGTGATCCGGTATGCGGCAATGCGCGTCTGGTAAAGCTGATAGAAAGCCGCCATATCGGGGCGCAACGCCGTGCAAGCCGCGCACATATCCTCTGCCGCATCCCAGTTGCACGCACGATAGGCCGACAGCATTTCGTTATGTTTCAAGCGCAGATCGCGGAATGCCGCGCCCTTGGCCTCATCAGATGATCCCAGCAGGGCGAAGACGCGCTCCGGCTCGCTGCGGCCTTTTACGGTCAGCAGGTCAAGTTCCAGCACCGCGAATTCCCCCGCCTGCTGGCGTGTTTCATCGGAAATCATCACGGAAATGCCATAGGCCTTGGTCTGCCCTTCCATCCGTGACGCAAGGTTGACGGTGTCGCCCAGTGCGGAATAGGCGAAGCGTTGTTTCGACCCCATATTGCCGACCGATGCGCGGCCGCTGTTGATGCCGATGCCGGCCTTTAATTCATGGAACACGCGCCCCGCCGCAACTGCACGCGCCTGTAGCATATCGTTCACGGGTTTCAGCGCCGTCACCATTTCAAGCGCAGCCTTGCAAGCGTTCATCGCATGGTGAGGATCATCGACGGGCGCGTTCCAGAAGGTCATCATGGCGTCGCCCATGTATTTATCGACCGTGCCGCGGTTTTCCAGCACCGCCGATGTCATGGGGGTCAGGAAATCGTTCATCATGCGGATCAGCTCGCCCGGTTCCATGCTTTCGGAGATGGTCGTGAAATTGCGGATATCGGTGAACATGACAGATAATTCGCGTACCTCGCCGCCCAGTTTCAACTTGGTCGGGTCATCCGTCAGTTCCTCCAGCAGTTCCGGCGAAATGTAATGGCCGAAGGCGTCGCGGATTGCGCGCTTTTCCGCTTCCGACCGCAAATTCGTCAGGATGGATGAAACGATGAAGATGACCGTGATCGCGAGCGTTGGATAAACCGGATCGAGCAGCCAGCCGTAATTCTGGTACGCATACAGCCCGCCGAAATAACCGCCGCCCGCCAGTACCGCACAGAATAGCGCCAGCGTACCCGTCCCGATAAACGGCGACAGGAAGATGATGAACAGCCCGACACCCGCAATCACCAGCAGCTCTGCGCCATTCAGCATATCGGGGCGCATCAGGTATTGTTTGTTCAATATCTGCTCGGCGATTTCGGCATGCACCTCCACCCCCGGCAGCACGCGGTCGAGCGGCGACGCGCGCAGGTCGAGCAGCCCCGGTGCGGATGTGCCGATAAAGGCGATCTTGTCCTTGATCCGCGCAGGATCGACCTGCCGCGCCAGCACCTTCCATGCAGGTATATATATGTCGGGGCGATGGCCGGTGTAATAAACCCAGAGGTTGCCGCGTTCATCCACAGGCAAACTATATTCGCCGGTCGATAATTCATGGATGCCAAATTTTTCATCCGTCAAAATCTTGAAGAAAGGCCGCATGGTGGCGACGCGCACCGCCTCGAGCGCCAGCGACGGATACACATCCCGTACGCCGTCTTTCCGCGCGCTCATCAGCATCGGTACGCGGCGGATCACGCCGTCCTTGCCGGGCAGCACCATAAATCCGCCTGATCCTGCCGCCGCATCGGACAGCACCGGCAGCGGCGTCGTGAAGCCACGCACGGAAGTCACGAAATCGGCGGGGCTGCCGCCCCTCGTCATCATCGACGCCTTCAGCGCAGGATCGCGCCCCTCGACCGGCTCGCCGGCCACGAAGCCCATCACTACATTTCCGGAGCGGGATATTTTTTCGGCGAAGACGGCATCGTTGTCGGGCAGCGCGCGCAGCGCATCCACAACGGGTTTCATGTCAGGCGTTGCGGGCAGGTTATTCGCCATCACGCCCGGCGATGTGCGGTCGGGTTCGGCAAATACAACGTCGAAAGCGGTCGATAACGCGCCCATTTCCGCCAGCGCAACGGGAAGGTCGCCCACCAACTGGCGCGGCCAAGGCCATTGCCCGTGACGGCGCAACGACTCTTCATCGATATCGATGATGACCACCTGATTGCCCGGCTTGCGCGGCAGGGCATTGTTGTAATGGTCGAAGATCATGTTGCGCAGCTGTTCCACCGCGCGCGGGTCTTTGAAGCGCAACGCCAGCGCACC
>JBBRVE010000129.1:0-5589 GCA_038247245.1 Bdellovibrionales bacterium
CGCAAACGGGCCGCCATGCACGAAGGCCGGGCAGTTTTCCAGCGTCTGCACCAGGTTGGGCGCCAGCGCCGCGCGCAGCAGCACAGTCATCGCGCCATCCGCCTGCAAATCGCGCGCAAGCACGGGCTTGTTCCCGCGCGTGTAGGCGACAACGATATTGCCAAGGCGTTTTTTCAAATCATCAATCGATGTCGCTAGGCAGAAAATCGCCATCACTTCCGATGCAACGACGATGTCAAAACCATCCTGGCGCGGATACCCGTTGCCCGTGCCGCCCAGCGACACCACGATATCGCGCAGCGCGCGGTCGTTCATGTCCATCACGCGTTTCCACACGATGCGCCGCACATCTATATCCAGCAGGTTTCCATGATGGATATGGTTGTCCAGCAATGCGGCCAGCAGGTTATTGGCAAGGGCGATTGCCGAAAAATCGCCCGTGAAATGCAGGTTGATATCCTCCATCGGCACGATCTGGGCATAACCGCCACCTGCAGCGCCGCCCTTCAGCCCGAACACGGGGCCGAGCGACGGTTCGCGCAGGCAGATCATCGCTTTTTTGCCGATATGGCTCAAGGCATCGCCAAGGCCGACGGTGGTGGTGGTCTTGCCTTCGCCGGGCGGCGTCGGGCTGATCGCCGTCACCAAAATCAATTTACCGTCCGGCTTGTCCTTCAGCGTGTCGATGTAATCCAGCGACACCTTGGCCTTGAAATGCCCGTAAGGCTCCAGATGCTCCTCCGCAATCCCCAGTTTTGACGCCGCCAACGGCGTCATGCGCTGCATCTTGGCTTGCTGGGCGATTTCAATATCTGTGGGCATGAATTTCTCGGTACGGACAGGTTGCGGGATTCGTAGACGAGTATAGCCTGCGATCTCGCCTTGCGCATCAAGACGTATGGGGGCGCAAAAAATGAAATGGTAATACGATGCCCATGAACAAGCACTCCCCTCACGGGGCGTAATACGACAAACAAATACGCAAAAAATGCGAATGCGCGTACAAGCTTGTCGTTTTTAAGCGGCTAACCCATGCCTAGTGCGACGGCCGTCTGGTAGGTAATGAACGCAGCGACATAGGCGAGGACGATCATATAAAGAAAGGCCACACCCATCATACGCCAGCTGTTCAGTTCTCGTTTTATGACGGCAAGCGTCGACAGGCATTGCGGCGCGAAAATATACCATGCAAGCACCGACAGCGCGGTTGCGAGGGACCAGTCTTTTTGCAGCGCCGCCGTAATATTTTTAAAACTTTCGCCCTGATCCGAGACGGCATAAACAGTGCTGAGCGCGGAAACCATCACCTCCCGCGCGGCCATGCCGGGAATGAGCGCGACACTGATCTGCCAGTTGAACCCGATGGGCGCAAGGAGCGGCTGTATCCATTTGCCCAGCATAGCGGCAAAGGAAAAATCAATCGCGGACCCCGTCGCGCCCAACGGCGGCGCGGGATAAGAGGCAAGGAACCAGACCACAATGGTCATCAGGAAAATTGTGGTACCGGCGCGTTTGAGGAACATCAGCGCCCGCGTCCACAGGCCAAGAAAAATGCTTTTCGGATGCGGATATTTATAGTCCGGCAACTGCATCATAAACGACGGCGTGCGCTGCCCCGGCGGGCTGAAAACCTTGATCACCCACGAGACCGCAAGCGCGCCAAGAATGCCCGCCGCATACAACCCGAACATGACAAGACCCTGCAATTCGAAGCCTAAAACCTTTTTCGCGGGCACAAAGGCGCCGATGATAAGCGTATAGACGGGTATGCGTGCGGAGCAGGTCATCAAGGGCGCGATCAGAATGGTTTTGGTGCGGTCGCGCTGGCCGTCGATAACGCGTGTCGCCATGATGCCGGGAATGGCGCAGGCCAGGCTGGATAACAGCGGGATAAAAGCGCGCCCGTGCAGCCCGGCACCGCCCATGATCTTGTCCATCAAGAACGCAGCGCGTGGCATGTATCCCGTATCCTCAAGGATCAAAATGAAGAAAAACAGGATAAGAATTTGTGGCAGAAAAACGATAACACCGCCCACGCCCGCTATAACCCCCTGGACCAGAAAACTTTGAATCTGTCCCTCGCCCATATACAGGGTGAACAGGCTGCCGAGGCCATCGAAACTTGCGCTAATCATGTCCATCGCGGGTTGTGCCCAGATGAAGACGGCCTGAAAAATCATGAACAGCACCATCAGCAGGATCGCGAGCCCTAATACGGGGTGCAGCAGGATCTTGTCAATCCGCGTGGTGCGTGCATCCGTCTTGCCATGCGTGTGCACGCAAAGCTCCTGCAGGCGGCTCGCTTCCTTGTTGATTTCCCGCAGTCGCGCCGCGTCGGGCTCCCGCCAGTTATTGGCTGTTTCGGCAATCGGCGCTTCTGCAAAAGCGTCGATTGCGGCCAGCAGCCGGGCTGTGCCGCCGCTGCGCACGGCAACACAGGGAATAACAGGCACCCCCAGCGCGGTTGAAAGTGCTTCCCCGTCGATCACCATGCCGCGGTGGACGGCGATGTCGTGCATATTAAGCGCCACAATCATGGGCTTTCCCGCCGCCTTGAGCTCCATCACAAGGCGCAGAGCCCCGATGAGCTGCGTACTGTCCGCAACAACGACCAGCAGTTCGGGGGGTGTTTCGCTGGCGAGCCTGCCAAGCACCGCATCGCGCGTGATTTCTTCGTCCGGGCTTCGCCCCCGCAGGGAATAGGTACCGGGCAGATCGACGAGCGCGACAGTTTTTCCGGCGGGCGTGGTGAAGCGGCCCGATTTGCGTTCGACGGTGACGCCCGGATAATTGGCGACCTTCTGCCTGCTGCCTGTCAGGGCATTAAACAGTGATGTCTTGCCCGCATTTGGCGTGCCGACAAGTGCAGCGTGGATTATTTTTTCTTCTCTAGACATTGTTGCTTTCTTGCGATCTGTTCGCGCCGATACGCCTAAACAACGATAATCGCCATCGCTTCACGCCGCCGCAAGGCAACAGTGCAGGGGCCGACGCGTACGGCGATGGGGTCTCCGCGGAACGTGCCTTGATGCAGCAGTTCGACGGCGCAACCCTCAACGAAGCCCATCTCGAGCAAACGGCGTTCAAGTTCGGAAGGCGTATGATCGCAAATGACGTTACGCGCATCGATGCCGAAGATACGTCCGCGAAACCCCGGCAGCGCCCTGCCAAGCAGCGTGAGGCTTGCGGGGAATGCGGGCGCGTCGTCTTGCACAGCCGGTGCTTCGGGTATGAATGCGGTGTTTTCCATTGTCTTTCTTAGAAGGCCTCCTTACCGGATCCGTACGAGAGTGCAGAGCATGCGCGAGTGTAGCATGTGCCGCTTTCGTTGCGAACGATTCGCACTTTACGCTCTATTTATAACTTCTGGAAATGAAAAACGTATGGTTTAGGGATGATTTCCGCTCAACGCGTCGATCCGGCAATATGTGCACGCATCATTTCGTGCGTCCGAAACTATCCGGGATAGAGATACGGTGAAACAGGCACGCAAAGAATCTGTGCCAAATGTTTCGGCATCAGCGACCTTTCGTTCACAGACTAAGGGAATACTGAAAGGATGCCTCACACATTTCAAACGAATCCTTTAAACTTGAGTATTATTTTTGAAGCAAAAAACATCCGTGGTAGTAAAGATCAATACAATATTCATGCGACTTTTGAGCGGTCGGCTTATTTTTCCTTGTTAAATGCTCCGGAAAATCCAACACTAAAGCAGAAATTTAATGAAATGGTGCAATCTAGGAATGGGGACTATTTCTTATCGCCTGCAATTAAAAGAGACTTTATCACTTCCGAGCGTTATCATTTAAGGCAATAACTCAGGGGATTTCTTATCCTCCGGATGAACTCATCAGCCTTGATTCCTCATCTCTCGCCAACTTGCACGAGATTGTTATACAACTATCACAGCCGACGCAAAAAACGAGTGGCTCTGGAAAAATGCTAGTTGATAAAAAGCCTGACGGTGCTCGATCTCCCAACCTGGCGGATGCAATTATGATGTGCTATTGCCCAATCGGGCCAAATTCTTTTTTTAGCTTTTAGATGGTCTAAGCTAACAAAATTCCAGATACTCCGGCCTAATCTGTCATCCTCGAAAGCCGCCTGACGCGATATTTTTTTTGCGTCTCTTCTTTACGTGTAAAGGCATTACGCCAAAAATAGATTCCAGGAAGGCAGGCTACGGCTTTATTTGTCTCAAACCTAGCGTGGCAAGTGAGGGAAATACCGCAACGTGCATGTCGCCCCCGCTGCATCCCTACCTGTGGTACGCCAGTCACGAGCGTCGGTGCAGGCTAGCCTCATGCACTTGGCATTCCAGCACCAAGGACACGATAGCGTCGTAGGCGGATTGTCGCTGGATTGCTGCCTTTCAAGCGGCAAAAGCATTCGACAAATTAGAGCGTATGGAGATTTGCATACAATAGTATGCGCAGAAGAAACCCTTCCCTAATTGATTTCAGTAATTTCAGCAGCATAGCAGAGTTCCATATCACCACAGAATTCTGTGTATTGGCATTAAACTGCGTTTATTCATAATAAAGGAGGAGCTGAAAAAGGAGCGGTATATGACAACATTTTTAGAGATAGCTGAAACTGCACAAGTTCATGCGGGCGGGCTTATAACGCGGAATGTTTATATACATACCCGCAGGACGTCTCTCAGGCTGGAAATAGAGATGTGGGATGCTCTTCAAGAAGTTGCAGATCGCAATAATAAAACCATTCATGAACTCTGCAGTATTATCAGCGCCAATCGTCCTGCTAACTCCTCAACCACGAGTGCTATACGCGTGTACCTTATTTCGTATTATAGGGAGGGACTGCATAACAGTTTAACCTGTCGTGAAGAGGGTGCGTTTCGTAAAATTGGCTGATAACAAATCAACGACAACACTCGTATAGGTAGATAAGCAACTATTCTCTAATCTATTCTCTTTCATCGAGATTATGGCGCTACATTTTCTGTGACCTGCTCTTAGTTTTCGATAGAGAGGACAACCTCAGATTTTATTAATCTTTATTCTTTAGGATCGGTTAAAAATTACGGGTCTCTTTTATGCACGCACATTTAAAATTACTGACTGCATTTTTAATGGCCATTTTTTTGCTGCAGCCCGTCGCATCGCAGGCGACGGATGCCGTGCCGCTGCTAAGTGGCAAGCCCGCCAGCGGTGTTATAAAAGGATCTGCCGTACAGCGTTACACGATCAATGTGCCTAAAAAAGGAAGTTTTCTTCTCACGATCCGCGCAACCGGCACACCGGCAAAGGGGTATTTGCCGGGTTTCAATTTGCTCAATCCCAAAAACCAGCTTGCGCTGGGCGGAGCGCGGCCATTCGTTTACAGGGAATACGTTTTCAAGGCAGATGAAGGAAACTGGACGGTGGAGGTCAACCGCGGCGACGGCGGCGACGAGGGCGGGGAATATGAACTAAGCCTTTTGATGGCACCGGGCATCAAGGGCAAGGAAATCAAGATTGGTGAAAAGGTTTCCAGCACCTTGCGGCGCGACACTGTGGATATCTACACCTTGCGCGGCGAAAAAGATTATGTCGCGGAATGGAACCTCGCATGGCCTGAAAC
>JBBRVE010000130.1:0-5541 GCA_038247245.1 Bdellovibrionales bacterium
ACCATTCGATAAGTTCACGTTTGCTTTCGATCGGTTTTTGATCGACTTTGCTAGCACTGGACATAATTCACACACTCTATTGCGCATTAAATTTCATTTTGATGCTTCCTGCCACAGCTTCCGCGCACGCTGACCGTGTCGTTGAATCTGGAAAAAATGACAGATGCCCCAATCTATACGGAAAGAGGTGCTTATGTCAATCTATAAACGATTTGGGTAATATTATTACAACATCAGGCTTTTTGCGTCCAAGCCTGCGCCACGGCCAAGGCCGCGACTGCCGCCGTCTCCGCCTTCAGGATGCGCGACCCGAGGGATACGGGCAGGGCAAAGGGCTGCTGGCGGATAAACGCGATCTCCGCTTCTGTAAAACCGCCCTCCGGCCCTATCAGGATGGCAAGGGGCGTGTCTGGGGGCAGTTTCTGGAGGGTGACGGCCAGCGGCGGCGCTTCGCCCCTCTCAAGGCAAAAGATGAGCTTTCTGGACGGAGCCCATGTTTCAAAAAGAACTTCCAGATCGCCAAGATCGGACACTTGCATGATATCCAGCCGCTCGCACTGCTCCGCCGCGTCGTTTGCGGTGGCCTGAAGGCGGTCCCGATTGATGCGGGAGATAACGGTGCGCGCGCAGATGATCGGGAAGAACTGCGTAGCCCCCAGCTCGGCCGACTTTTCGACCATAAAATCAAAGGCTTCTTTCTTGATCGGTGATGCCAGCATCCAGATGTCTTCGGATGCCGTCTGTTCACCTATTTTCTCAAATAAAGAAATGATCGCCTTCTTTTTGCTGAGCTCTTTGATGCTGGCCAGCCATTCGCCGTTGCGCCCGTTGAAAACGCGCAGCTGCGTGCCCTCATTCGCCCTCATCACGTTTCTGAGGTAATGATGCTGACCCTCTGATAATTCGATCTCTTCCCCGCCGCTGAGATTTTCGACGGGGACATAAAGACGGCTGAGGGTTTTGTGGGCGTCGCGTGTCATTGAAAAACACTAGCATTGATATACACTTCAATACAAATGGCGACCGACATTAAAAACAGCGCCGCGATTTTCAGCATCCTGCCGAAACGCGCGCACCCGTATGCCAAGCTGATGCGGCTCGACAGGCCGATCGGCACATGGCTGCTGCTGCTGCCGGGCTGGTGGTCAATTGTATTGGCCGCGGGTGGCTTTGCCCATATGACGAAGCATCATTACTTTATTATGGTGATGTTCGCGGCGGGCGCAATCCTGATGCGGGGCGCGGGCTGCGTCGTGAACGACATCTGGGACCGCGACCTCGATGCGAAGGTGGAGCGCACCCGTACCCGCCCCCTGCCTTCGAAACAGGTCAAGCTGCGCCATGCGGCGATTTTCCTGATTATCCTGCTGCTGGTCAGCCTTGGCATCCTGCTCACCTTTAACCGGCTGACGATCCTGCTGGGGTTTTTGTCGCTGCTGCTGGTGGGGATTTATCCGCTGATGAAGCGCGTGACGTGGTGGCCGCAGGCGTTCCTGGGCTTCACCTTCAACTGGGGCGCGTTGATGGGCTGGTCGGCTGTGACCGGCAGCCTGGATGTGGCGGGCAGCGCACTGCATTTGCCGCCGCTGTGGATTTATATGGGCGGCATCCTGTGGACGCTTGCCTATGACACGATTTACGCGCATCAGGACAAGGAAGACGACGCGATCATCGGCGTGAAATCAACCGCGCGGCTGTTCGGCAGCCGCAGCAAAATTTTCGTCGGCATTTTCTTCGCCCTCGCCCTTGTCTGTTTCGGCATCGGCAAATTTTTCGCCGCCCCCAGCGCCCTCACCCAGCTTCTGATCATCTTCCCCGTCGCCCATGCGATGTGGCAACTGCAAAGCTGGAACATGAACAAAGCCGACAGCAGCCTCGCCAAGTTCAGGTCGAACAGGGATTTCGGGTTGTTGATGCTGGTGGTGTTTGGGTTCTGACCTCTTGCGTCACCCCCGCCTTGCGCGGGGGTCCAGAAGGCTGTCCAGCCGTCATATGACTCTATAACTTATGAGACGCGCGGACGCGCTTCTGGATGCCCGCGCAAGGCGGGCATGACGGCTAGCAGTTAGGCGAGATCATCAAGCACAGGCGGATGATAATTCGGCCCCTTCAGCACTTTGCCGTCTTCGCGGCGCAGTGGTTTGCCGTTGTCGTCCAGTTTCGACATGTTGCTCTCGTGCACGCGGTCGAAAACCTTATCAATCGGCAGGCCGAAGGTGCAGGACGTACCGCTGAGGACGTATTGGACGTCAGCAATTTCCTTCATCATGTCGAGCCGGGTTTTTTTCGATACCTCGCCCCATGCGTTCAGCTCGCCAATCGCGCGGTCGAGTTCGGCGAAGAGTTCTTTTACTTCCTCGCCGATCAGCGTCTTGCGGAGTTCCAGCAGTTCGACCGTAAACGGGCGGTCATTGGCGACTTCGGTTGCGGCGTGGAAGGCGTGGACTTTTTGTTCGTAGGGGTTCATGGCGGTGGCTCCTGATGTGGCTTATACCTTACCCACCCTCCTACACCTTGTCATCCTGAGCACAGCGAAGAGTCACCCTACTTAGCCGCAAGAAAGGGGATACTTCGCTGCGCTCAGGATGACAGGCGTGGTTATGTCAAACACTTGACGGGAATCATATTCACGCGGTACATTGCTGCCGTGCAGCAATAAGGAGATTCCCGAACGATGCTCAACATCGCCAAACTGCTTCCCAGCGAGCAGAAATTTTACACCTTCCTGCAACAGCTTTCATCGGAGGCGCATACCGCTTCGCTTCATCTTAAAACATTCGTCGAGAGCAACGATGCCGCCGCGCGGAAAGAAGCCGGCGCCGCGATCACGTCGTGCAAGGCGCAGGCGAAGGCGATTTCATCGGAAGTGACCAAGCAACTGTGCATCAGCTTCGTCACCCCGTTTGACCGCGAAGACATCCAGTCGATCTGCGGCTACCTGTACCGCATCACCAAGACGATCGAGAAAACCCGCGAACATATGGACATGTACCAGTTCAAGGACGCGATCGAGCTGAAACGCCAGGTCGAAGTGATCCTGCTGGAGGCCGATGGCATGCAGATCATGATTGACGCGCTGATCAAGGGCGGCAAGGCGCAGCAGATCATCGAGAAAGCAAAATTGCTGGACGAGCTGGAGAACAAGGGCGACGAGATTCTGAGCGACCTGCTCACCATACTCATCAATACCGCGCCAGACGCCAAACAGCTGATCCTGCGCAAGGACATCTATGACCTGCTGGAGCGCGTGATTGACGGTTACCGCGACGCCGCCGGCATCGCGCTGCAAATCGCCCTGAAATACAACTGAGGCATCGCGTTTAATGGATACAGGCCTCCTGCTCCTCATCATCGCGGTCGTGCTCACGATCGGCTTTGACTTCATCAACGGGTTCCATGACGCGGCGAACGCGATTGCGACCGTCGTGTCGACCCGCGTGATGCGCCCCGCCCATGCCGTGATATACGGCGCCGCGCTGAACTTCGTGGGCGCGCTGATGGGCACGGAGGTTGCGGCCACCATCGGCAAGGGATTGGTGGATGCGGCGCAAATCACCATCCAGACCGTCATCTGCACCGTCATGGCCGCCATCGTGTGGAATTTGATCACCTGGTACAAGGGCCTGCCCACATCGTCGTCGCACGCGCTGATCGGGTCATTGCTGGGCGCGACGTTTTTTTCCGCTGGTAATGACAGCATCATGTGGCCCAAGGTGCTGCAAAAAATCGTCGGGCCGATGGTGACGTCGCCCATCGCCGGCATCACGCTGGGCTTTGTGATCATGCTGTCGCTGATGTGGCTGGTGCATAAAATGCCGCTGGGCCGCATCAACAAGGTGTTCAGCAAGCTGCAAATTGTTTCCGCCGGGTTCATGGCGCTGAACCACGGACATAACGACGCGCAGAAATCGATGGGCATTATCGCGCTCGCCCTGATGCTCACCTATCCCAGCAAGGAATTCGAAGTGCCGACATGGGTTATCCTGTCCTGCGCGATTGCCATGGGCATCGGCACGATGACGGGCGGCTGGCGCATCATACGCACGCTTGGCACCAAAATGATCAAGCTGCAGCCCATCCACGGCTTCGCCGCCGAAACGACGGCGTCCATCATCATCTTCGGCGCGTCGCATTACGGCATTCCGGTGTCGACCACGCAAGTGATCTCCACCTCCATCATGGGCGTCGGCGCAACCAAGCGCCTGTCCGCCGTGCGCTGGGGCATTGTGGGGAATATCGTCTGGGCATGGATACTCACCATCCCCCTCACCTTCTGCTTTGCGGGCTTGCTGATGTGGGTTTACCGGTTTTTCCAATAACATTGTCATCCTGAGCGCAGCGAAGGATCTCTCGTCCGGCCGCGAGAAAGAGGGATCCTTCGCTGCGCTCCGGATGACAGGAAAAAACAAAAAAACCCGCTCCATCACTGGAGCGGGTTTTTTGCTAGAAGCGCGGTAAGTTACTTGCCGACGGCTTCTTTCAGTTCTTTTGCAGCGCGGAAGGCGATTTTCTTTTTCGCCGGAATTTTGATGGTTTCGCCGGTCGCGGGGTTACGGCCCATGCGTGCGGCGCGTTTGCGCACCTGCAGGATGCCAAGGCCGGCCAAGCGTACGCGGTTGCCTTTTTTCAGGTTCTTCACGAGATGGGAGACCAGGTCTTCCATGATCGCGTTCATTTGTTTTTTCGTCAGATCCTGCGTCTCGGCCATTTCAGCCGCGATGTTCTTCAGCGTAACGGTCGGTTGGGTGACTTTTGCCATGTGATGAGACTCGCTTCAAATGATTGCACAAGTGGCGTTGAAACATGGCGCACGGGGTTTAAAACCACCCGTCGCGCAGAATCACATTTCGTTGCCGTGACCATTAATTCATGACAGATTCAAAGGAATGCGCCAACCGGAAAATACCTTTTTTAAAGGGGTTGGGCGGCCTTTTACAATAATCGCCCGGCAAATCAATTCGTGCCGGAGATTTTCATTTCCTCGAGCTCCAGCCAGCGCAGCTCCGATGATTCCAGATCGCCGCGCGCCTGCGCAAGCCGCTTCGACGTGGTATCAAAGGCACCACGGTCGCGGGAATACAATTCCGCATCGTCAAGGATACGCTCGAGGCTTTCGATTTCTTTTTGCAATGCGTCAATTTTTGCGGGCAGGTTATCCAGCTCGTATTGCAGCTTGTACGTCAGCTTCTTGTAAACCTTCGGCGCGTCGTTCGCCTGTTCCGGCGCGGCATTGTTGTTCTGCGGCTTCGGTTTTTTTGCTTCGCGGAAGGACAGGAAATCATCCTCGTCGTCTTCATCGTCGCGGCGGCGTTTGCGTGCTTCGATATAATCGGTATAGCCGCCGATATAGCCATGCACGCGGCCATCGCCCTCGAACGCCAGAATTTTGCTCACCGTCTGGTCAAGGAAGTCGCGGTCATGCGACACGACGATCAGCGTGCCGGTATAGGCCGCAAGAATTTCTTCGAGCATATCGAGCGTGTCCATGTCGAGGTCGTTGGTCGGCTCGTCGAGGATGAGCAGGCCCTTGGGGCTGGCCAG
>JBBRVE010000131.1:0-5529 GCA_038247245.1 Bdellovibrionales bacterium
AATCCCAAAATTTATGCAGCTGGCGATATCTGGCGCGGTCACGGGGAATGCCTGTCCCAGCACATCGCGCAGGGTCATCTGCGTGTTGTTCCTGTACACGTTCAATCGCTGTTCGGGCGAAAAGGGCGGCTGATTTTCAATGTCCAGACCTGCGGCGTTATCGCCCTTGGTGATTTTATCAATCATCTGTTTTTGCAGTTCAGGCAGTTTTGACATGTTTGACCTCGCAAATGCGGGCGCGCACGGCATCGGCCTTTGCGGCTTCGGCCACCAGCAGGGGCAGGGGCGGCAGGTCGGAATCCCATTCCATCAGCGTCGGCATATCACCGAAACGCGCCAGCGCCTGCGCGTACAAATCCCACACGCCGTCGTAAACCGCATGGTTGTGCGCGTCGATGAAAATGTCATGCGCGCCGACGGTGTTGACCTGATAACCCGCCAGATGGATTTCACCGACGATGCCGAGTGGCAGGGTTTCGATGTACGCACGGGCATCGAAATCCATGTTATGCGCGCTGACCGCGATATTGTTGACGTCCAGCAGGATGCCGCAACCCGCTTTCCTGGCGATCTCCGCCAGAAACGCAGGCTCCGCCATTTCCTGCCCCGCAAAGCGCAAATAGGATGACGGGTTTTCGACAAGGATTTTTCGTTGCAGCACATCCTGCACGCGCGAAATATTGGCGCAGATGGTTTCCAGCGCTTCGCGCGTCATGGGCAGGGGCAGCAGGTCGGGCACGGATTTACCGTCCGCCGCGCTCCACGACACATGTTCGGACACCAGCGCAGGCTGCACGATATCAACCAGCGTTTTCAGTTTCGCAAGGTGATCTTCCGATACGCCGCCCGCCGATCCCAGCGACAGCCCGACGCCATGCAGGCTGACAGGATAGGTTTCGCGCGCCGTCATCAACTGTTCGAAAGGCGCGCCGCCGATGCGGAAATAGTTTTCGCTATGGCCTTCAAAAAAACCAACGGCAGGCTGCGATGATATAACCTCGGCGGTATGCGGGCCGCGCAACCCGATACCTGTCTTTATTCCCGATGTAATGCTTTTCTCTGCCATTGCCGACCTTAATGTATATCCACAGTCCTATCATATAGGCGGGTTTTGAGCAATTTTCTGCGGATAAAATGATCGACCGAAATCGCGCCCGGCCCTGCGGTCACCAGAATGGCAGCCAGCAGCATCCAATGGATATGGTCGGATTCACCCGGATAAATAAACAGCTCGATCGTCAGCGCCATTATGCCGAGCATAAAGGCGGCAAAACGGCCGCCCAGCCCCAGCATCAGCAGCACGGCGCAGCCGATTTCGATGATTGCAGATGAATAAGCGCCAAAGGCAGCACTGGGCACGGGGAAGGGGATATGCAGGCCGAGGATATCCTTCACATGGTTCTTTTCCCAATTCGGGATGTATTCGGATTCAAACAACGACTTGGCCGAGCCTAGCGGCAGTTTGGTGAGACCCGATGCCCAGAACACCATGCCCAGATGCAGGCGCGCCGCCAGCAATGCGACGGGCAGCAGGTATTGTTCCAGCACGTTGATCTTGAAGGCGGCGATTTTTAAAATTTTGTTCAAAACGATGTTCCTTGCAAAGAAAACCGCCGGAGGGGTTGCCCCGGCTCCGGCGGTGATCATAGAGCCTTGGAAGATTACTTCTTCATTTCTTCGGCTGCGGGGGCTTCCATCGTGCCGCCCGTCAGTTTATCGCACAGGCCGGCGGGCACTTTCACCCATTCGGATGCATCGTTGTCAGCCTTGGACGCGCCTGCACAGGAATGCGCGCCGGTTTTGCAATCGTTCTTGCCAGCCTTCACAACGCCGTAGCAGTTTTCAGTCTTCATGTCGTCGGCAACAGCTGCTTGTGCTGCGAAGGAAATGACGGCTGCGAGTGTCGCTGCGGCAATGACGTTCTTTTTCATGGGTAGGGGTCCTTTTTATATATTCATGTACGGCTGCCGGAAAATTCCGGTCGCTTGGCATCATATTCGACGAGTGCGAAGATTTGGTTACGTGCAGATGTTATTTTTTGCGTTTTAACAGAATCTGCCCAAGGCCGATGCCGACAATCGCAAAGGCCACCACGGGCAGGTAATGCCAGACCAGCAAATGCGCGGGTTCTTCGTTCGGGCAGGCAAAGCGCATGCCCAACGCTGCAAACGAACCAACGGACAGCGCCAGCGCATAACCCGCCCAGCCATACCAGACGGGTGCGCCGCGCGTGGCCATAAAGATACCGGCAGCAAAGGGAATGATGAACATCAGTGAAAAATCGGTCAGGCAGTTGCGGTATCCTGCTTCCGGCGGTTCCGCGCCGATCTGCCCCGCGATCAGCAGCACCCAGATAAAGCTGGCAAGCGCGAGTATCGCGCGCACGGGATTGCGGATGCGCGTATCGGGCACGGAAAGGCGGAACGCCGCATAGGCCGCCAGGATGCCCGCAAAAAAGATGCCTGCAGTCTGGCAGACATGTTCGTTGAACATCACCTCCCAGTCGGCACGGATACCCTTGGTAAAAATGGCAATCGCGCCAAAGGTGGCAGCAAGCGAAAGGGTTGCGAGGATGAACGCCAGCGTGCCCGCGCCCGCCATCGGCTTCACGGGTTTCAGGTCCTGCCCCAGGCTGGCGATGAGTTTGTCAGTATCCATACTCAAGGAGCCACTCCTTCATTTTCTTGGTCGCGCGGTGCGCGGTCACTTTTACGGCTGTTTCCGTCATGCCCAGTTTCTTGCCCGCTTCCGCCATCGACAGCCCTTCGACGCGGGTCATCAGCAGCACTTCGCGCTGCTTTTCGGGCAGCTGAGCGAGCGCCTGTTTGACGTCCTTGCCCAGCATGGCCTCTTCTGGGGTATTCGCCGTATCCCGCATGAAGGTTACAAGTTCGTCATCATTGATTTCATTTGCCGTCTTGCGCCCGTATTTGCGCAGGTAATCGATCATTTTGTGCCGCGCCACGCCGTACATCCAGTTGCGGAACGGCTGTTCGGGGCGATAGGTATGGCGCGCGGCATGGATCGCCAGCAAAATTTCCTGAACAATATCATCGATATGCTCGCGGTTGAAAAAACGGGCGCGCAGGAAAGTGCGCAAGGGGGGCGTGATTTCGCGGAGCAGCCGCTGATACGCAACAGCATCCCCGCCCTGCGCCGCCAGCATCAGCTGGGGCCATGCATCCGAGTCGTCTTTTTTGCTGTTATTTGGTTCAGAAACCATTGTTTTTAATAAGTTAATTCGGTATAGCCACTATGCCCCCGTGACGATATGATGTACAGAAATTTTTTAACACCGAGGTTTCTTTTCATGACCGCAAAACCTGTTGCCGCCCAACCCGCCGATTTTGACCTGAAATGGAAGCCGGAAGCCCCCGAAACCACCCAATTGGGCAAATTCATGCAGGCCGTCGCCCGTGACGAAAAAACGTCGTTCAAGGGATACGACGATTTCTGGCGCTGGTCAGTCGAAAACAAGGAAAAATTCTGGGACCGCGTCTGGGACGAATGCGAAATCATCGGCGAAAAAGGCGGCAAGATTTTTGAAGCCGGCAAATCGTTTCAGGACAGCCGTTTCTTCCCCCAAGGCAAGTTGAACTTCGCGCAAAACCTGCTGCGCCGCTATGACGAGGATACCGCAATCGTTTTCAACGGCGAAGGCAAGGTCAACCGCAAGCTGTCGCACAAGGAATTGTACGATCAGGTGTCTCAGGTGCGTCAGGCATTGCAGGAACTGGGCGTGACGACAGGCGACCGCGTGGCGGGTTACCTGCCCAACATGCCCGAAGCCGTCATTTGCATGCTCGCAACCGCCAGCCTTGGCGCGATATGGTCTTCCGCATCGCCCGATTTCGGCGTGCAGGGCGTGCTCGACCGTTTCGGCCAGATCGAGCCCAAGGTGATGTTCGCGGTCAACGGCTATTACTACAACGGCAAGGAAATCGATTGCCGCGCCAAGGTCAAGGAAGTGATGGATAAGCTTCCGTCATTGAAAAAGACCGTTATCGTGCAATACCTGCGTGCGGATATCGCGTCGCTCTGGGCGGTGACCTATGAAGACTTCAGGAACAAGTTCAGGCCCGCCGAAATTGCGTTTGAAAAATTCGATTTCAATACGCCGCTGTATATTATGTTCTCCTCCGGCACCACGGGCATCCCGAAATGCATCGTGCATGGCGCGGGCGGCACGCTGATCCAGCACCTGAAGGAACATAAGCTGCAATCCGACGTGAAGCGCGGCGACAATGTGTTCTATTTCACCACCTGCGGCTGGATGATGTGGAACTGGCTGGTCACGGCATTGGCGTCGGAAGCGACGCTGCTGCTGTTCGACGGTTCGCCGTTCTATCCCGACGGCTATGCGCTGTTCGATTATGTCGGCCGCCATGAATGCACGCTGTTCGGCACATCCGCGAAATATATCGACGCGCTGCGCGTGGCGGGCGTGAACGTGACGGACAGGCTGGAACTGTCGACCGTGCGCCTGATGACCTCGACCGGGTCGCCGCTGTCGCATGAAGGTTTCGATTACGTGTACGAAGCTGTCTTCCCCGATGCGCAGCTCGCCTCCATCTCCGGCGGCACGGATATCGTGTCGTGCTTTGTGCTGGGCAATCCCATCTCGCCCGTTTATCGCGGCGAAATTCAGGGGCCGGGACTGGGCATGGATATCGATGTGTTCGACGATCATGCAAAACACATGGAAAGCGGCAAGGGCGAACTGGTGTGCAAAACGCCGTTCCCCTGCATGCCCGTCAGTTTCTGGAACGATGCGAACGGCGAAAAATACTCGAAAGCGTATTTTGAACGTTTTCCCGGCATCTGGTGCCATGGCGACTGGTGCGAATGGACGGCGCATAAAGGGCTGATCATCCACGGACGTTCGGATGCCACCCTCAACCCCGGCGGCGTGCGTATCGGCACGGCAGAGATTTACCGCATCGTCGAACAGCATCCCGAAATCAAGGAAAGCATCGCGGTCGGGCAGGACTGGGACAACGATGTGCGCGTGGTTTTGTTCATCGTGCTGAAACCCGGTATGCGCCTTGACGAGGCGCTCGCCATGCGTCTCAAAAAAGCCATCCGCGAACAGGCCTCCCCGCGCCATGTGCCGGCGAAAATCATCGCCGTCACCGACATCCCCCGCACCAAGAGCGGCAAAATCACCGAACTCGCCGTCCGCGACATCATCCACGGCCGCGAGGTGAAGAACGTCGAAGCACTCGCGAACCCCGAAGCGCTGGGGCTTTATAAAGATTTGGTGGAGTTGAAGGGCTAGTGCAACGAAGAAAAACTATCGTAGGCATCTCTGTTTTGCTTTTCACATTTCTGGCATGTGGACTTGGCTACATTCAGTTCCTTCGGCCTGATGTAAGATATTCCTCTGTACTAGGGTTAAAACCCAATAAATCTCTTGAGATATGAATCGGATAATGATTCTCTGTATTGGGGAGTACAGATGACATGAGAAAAAACCAGTTTTGGCTGAATGACGCGCAATGGGAAAAGATCGAGCCGTTTCTGCCGGAC
>JBBRVE010000132.1:0-5325 GCA_038247245.1 Bdellovibrionales bacterium
CACGAAGACGAGGCTTTTAAGATTGAAAATGGATGACGGGCGCTTCATGACGAATGTTAGTTCCAGCACGGCAAGCAGCCTTCATGTGTGAAGGCAATCCCGACCGGCTTTGTATGGGTTTACAGGCGCATACGCGCTTCTGGCAGTGTAACAAACATGCCGATTTTATGTCAAGAATGCAGGTGGGGTATCCTAGCGCCGCAACGCCTTCTGTTGCGCTATCCAGTCCAGAACTTCGGTGATGTTGTCGCGCACTTCAGTCGCTTCCGCAGGCTTGATGATATAAGACGTCGCGCCGGCGCGCAGGGCCGAAATAATATCGTCCGGCTCCGACTTCGCCGTGACCATGACAAAAGCGGTATCATCGAACGCGCTGTTGCCGCGGAATTTGCGCAGTATTTCAATGCCGGTTTTGCCGGGCATATCCCAGTCGAGGAAGATGATGCTGTAGTCGCCAGTGGCCTTCGCAGACGCGACATCGGCGTTTTCCGCCTCGTCAGCCTGCGTGATGCCGATATCGCGCAAGACGCGCTTCAAATGCGCGCGCGCGGTCATGTGGTCATCGACGATGAGGACTTTCAGCGCGGCAAGTTTGTTCTGGTCTACGGTCATGCTGGGTACGATATAAGCCGGTTGTGTACCATTGACAACGCGGGGAGGCGAAAAAAGTTCCTGTCGGGAACTTATTTGCCATCGCCCTTTTTCGATTTTGCGGCATTTTCGACAATTAATTTCAGCTTCTCGGCATCGCGCGACTTGCCGGTCGATTTGGAAGAGCTCTTGTCGCCGGGCTTCATGGTTTTCAATACGCTGAACGGGTTGTTCTTCACTTCCAGGCCCGTCTCCGACAATTGCGCCGCAAGGCTGACGCCCGGCGCGCGGGGATAGGGATCGAGTTCAACGGAAAGGTATTGCGCAACCATCTCGCCAAGGTCGAGCTGGCCATTTGTAATGAGTTCCGGCGCGCTGTCATCGTCATCGATCCCGAATTCGGCTTCGTCGCCGAATTTCTTGGTATGTTTGGGCTCTTCGGCAAGAAAAGTGTCGAATTCGCCTTCGATATGCGCATGAACGTCCTGCAGCGACACGACGCAGGTCTGGACGACATCGGCGGAAAGTTTTCCTTCGAGGCGCACCACATCGCCGCCTTCGACGCGACGGATACGCAGGTCGGCCTTCAGGTTCGAGAGCTCGCGCAAGTCGAAACGCTTCGCGAGCGCCGCGCATTCCTTCTCGGTCGCCTCGACGGATTCTTTCCTGACTTTATCGGGGGTCAGCCCGTCAACCGCTAAAACGCGGGAAAATTCTGGTTGCGTTGCCATGGTTCTTTGCCCAATTCAATAAGCAGGAATATACACTTTTTGGCCTGAAAACAAAGGGGTTTCCCCTATGCCCTTGTCTTTTCAGCGGGAAGACCGTATAAAAAGGCTGGTTTTTAAAGAGGTTTTTAGCATGAAATCCGCCCCCGCTCTCCTGCTCGCAGCGCTGTTGCTGTCGTCTTGCGCGCCCAAAATCACCACCCACGGCAACCTGCTGCCCCAGCATCAGGTTGAACAGGTGAAGGTGCAGGAATCCGGCCGCGAAGATGTGGAACGCCTGTGGGGACCGCCTTCGACCGTCTCCCCCTTCGACGACAGGACTTGGTATTACATCGGCGAAACCGACAGCCAGAAGGGCATTTTTGACCACGAAGTTGACCGTCGCCAGATCATCAAGGTTGCTTTCGATGAACAGGACCGCGTCGCCGAAGTGACGACCATCGACCCGAAACTGTCGCATGACGTCAAGATCGTGTCGCGCAAGACCCCCGCCGCCGGCAAGGAATTCACCGTCGTGCAGCAGTTCGTTGGCAACCTTGGCAAGTTCAACAAGGGCGGCACGAAGTAACGCTCAGGCGACCAGCTTCGGGTACATGCGATCCGCCACCAGCACCAGCACGCCGAACACAGCGGCGAGTATCCCGTAATCGGTAACGAAGCCGTATTCGGATACGCCACCTTCGATCATCAACGCACGCAAGCCATCCACCTGATAGGTCAGCGGGTTGGCATGCGATACGTTTTGCATCCATGGCGGCATCAATGCAATCGGGTAGATCGCGTTGCTGGCGAAAAACAGCGGCATCGTCAGTACCTGCCCAATGCCCATGAAACGCTCCCGGGTTTTCACGAAGCAGGCGATGATAAGAGACAGGGTCGAAAACACAGCCGAGCCCAGCGCGATCAGCACCAGCACGCCCGCGATATGCAGCGGATTCAGGCTGATATGCGCGCCCGCGACCGCCGCGATGAAATAGACGATGATGCCCTGAATGATGCCGCGCACGCCCGCCGCCAACGCCTTGCCCAGTACAATTGTCGAACGGGGCGCCGGCGATACCAGCATACGGTGCAGGATGCCGAGGTCTTTTTCCCAGATGGCGGAGATGCCGAAAAAGATCGCCGCGAACAGCACGCTTTGCGCAAGGATACCGGCCGCCAGGTAATCGATGTAATTGCCCGAGGTGATGCCGCGCACATTCGCCATCACCTGCCCGAACAGCAGTAGCCACAATAATGGCTGGATGGCACGCGTCGCCAGTTCGAACGGATCGTGCCGCAATTTTTGCGCCTCGGCGCTGAACACGGCCTGTATCTGCATAAAATACCCGAAGAGCGGGTTAACCACGTTTGGCGAGCGAGCGGCGATTACGTCCGATGTCACGGTAATTTTCCTTTCCTGCTTTTTCCTCGTCATCATTGCGCGCGAGGCGTTCGAAAATATCATCCAGCGAACCTTGCGGGCCCATATCGGATTTGATGTCGGCGGGTGTGCCCTCGCCCACGATCTTGCCGCGATGCAAGATGGCAAGGCGTCCACATAGTTCCTCCACCTCCGCCATGTAATGCGTGGTCAGTATGATGGTGACTTTGTATTCTTCCTGCAACCGGCGCACATGTTTCCAGACCGTGTTGCGGGCGGCGGGGTCGAGACCGACGGTCGGTTCGTCCATGAAAATCACGCGCGGGCGGTGCAGCATGCTCTGCGCGATTTCAAGGCGGCGGATCATGCCGCCCGAAAAACCGCGCACGCGCTGCTGCGCGACATCGGCCAGATTCATGGCCTCAAGCACCTCGCTGATGCGGTCTTTATGTTCGGCGGGCGGAATGCGGTAGAGCCGTGCGGAGAGCAACAGGTTTTCCCACGCCGTCAGCGCGCCATCGGCGCAGAGCAGCTGCGGGATATAACCGATGTTCAGGCGCACGTCGGATGACTGGCTGCCGATATCATAGCCTGCCACTTTCGCGGTGCCGGATGTGGGCTTGGACAGCGTCGTCAGCATCTTGATGATCGAGCTTTTGCCCGCGCCGTTCGGGCCGATCAGCGCGAAGCTTTCGCCCGCATTGACCTTGAGGGATACGTTATCCACGGCCTTGAATGCGCCGTAGGCCTTCGTGATGCCGTCGATCTCGACCGCATAGGGGGTATTCATTTTAGCAAACCTTTCCCGTCAGGGGGTTAAGTAACTTGGAATTAAAACTTGCAAGTTTACCTTCCTATTTTATATACTTGATTCGGATGAAACGCAAGACACATGACATAACGACCATCGAATTCGGTCAGGCCATCGGCAGGCTGGCGCGGCGCATCAAGGCGGCGGCGGCTTCGCACGAATTGTCGCTGACGGAATCCGCCGTGCTGGTGCGGATCGCGAAATACGGCGCGCATACTATCGCCGACCTTGCGCGCGCGGAGGCGGTCAAGCCGCAATCGATGGGCGCGACGGTGGCGGCGCTTGAGGAACGCGGGTTATTGTCGCGCAAGCCCCACCCCACCGATGGCCGCCAGATGAAAATCGACCTCACACCCAAAGGCATCGAGATGCGCGAAAGCGCACGCGACGCACGCCGCACATGGCTTGCAGCGGCGATCGAGGGATTGGACGACGAGGAAAAACAATTGCTGTTCAGGGCCGGAAAAATCATCCTGCGCCTTGCGGAAAAACCTTGATCAGAATTTAGGTTTGAAACGCGCTGTTCCGGGTGCTGATGTGTTCGCGCCGACGCCATTGCGGAGCTGCAGGGCCATGGCATTGATGCGCTTCTTGCGCTCCGCCTCTTCAAAAATTTCCACGGCGCGCATATCGGTCAGGAAATTCTTGCGCCACTTGACGATTTCCTCGCCCAGCACGTTGAAACCGCCATTGCGCGCGATGATATGCGGTGATGCGCCGTCCTGCACCAGATAGGGGTCCTGCCCCATGCCGATCAGCAACTGCACGATATTCGCCTTGCCGAATTTCGCCGCCATGAACAGCGCATTGCGGCCGACTGTATCCGTCGCGTCAATATCCGCCCCCTGCTCCAGCAGGAATTTGACGGGGTGGATATGGCCGCATTCCGCCGCCAGCACCAGCGCGGTTGCGCCGGTCGAAGAGCCCTTGTCGTTCAGCATATCGGGATAATTGGCGATGATTGTGCGCAGGCTATCGAGCTCGCCCAGTCGCGCAGCGCGGAAAAACGAATCGCGCAGCGATTGTTGCGTCAGTGCATCAAGATCATTGATCGACATCGTCATGGCGTCTTGCCTTTTCCGAAGCTAGCCGTGCGGGGTGCGGCGACGTTTCCCTTCACGCCGTTTTGAACTGCCTGCGTTACGTCGCGCAAATTCTGCGCCAGCGCCTCGCGTTCTGCATTCAGCCGCTTGCGTTCCGCATCGGCTTCGGCCTGAAGATGGCGGGCGCGATGCGCTGCCATTTCGGCGCCGAAGATTGGCATGTCCTGCGCGCCCGCAATTGTGACCGCCGAAACACCCGCCTTGTTGGACGCGGTCGGGTCAACGCCGTGATTGATGAGGAAGCGCGCAACCGCGACCTCGCCATTCGCGGCGGCGTAATAAATCGCCGACTGGTCGCCGTTGTCACCCGCATTCAAATTCGCGCCAAGCGATGCCAGCACCTCCACCACTTCCAGACGCCCGCATTTGGCGGCAAGGATGATCGCGGTCGCGCCGGTGGATGAACTGTCATTTTCCAGCAGGTCGGGATATTCGCGGATGATTTCTGCAACTTCATTCGCATTGCCGATGCTGGCGGCATGGAAATAACGGTCGATCTCCGCCCGTTCCGGCAGGATCGGGTCATGGGGCGGCGTGGTCGCCGGATTGGGTGCGTTATTCGACATCCGGCGATACTAACAAGATTATGGCAACGAATCAAGCCTAGGGCTGCGGTGCTTTCGGTGCGGGCGTTGCCGCGACAGGATAGAGCTGACCAAGCTTTTTATCCAATACGATCATGTCCTTGCTGACAATGACGGGCGGCGATGCGGATTTGGGGTCCCATAG
>JBBRVE010000133.1:0-5249 GCA_038247245.1 Bdellovibrionales bacterium
TCGGTTATCGTCCGGTGCTGAATGACAAGTTCAACGCACTTGTTAAATACACCTATCTTTCTGATCGCAGTAGCGCAGGGCAAATGTCGGCGAGCGGCGGTGCCAACCCTTACGAACAACGCAGCCATGTATTCTCCGGCGATGCAATTTACGACCTGATGCCGATGCTGTCATTGGGCGGTAAACTGGGTTACCGCTTCGGCGAGCTGCGCGACAATAGCGTACCGGGTTCGCCCTGGTTTGACAGCACCGCATGGCTGGGCGTCGGACGCCTCGATTTCCACGTCGTCCATGAGTGGGATTTGACGGCAGAGGCACGCTATCTTGATGCCGAAGACGCCGGCGATGCCAGGGCAAGGGCGTTGTTGGGCGTTTATAAACATATCAATGAAAACGTCAGATTCGGGGTCGGTTATAACTTCACCGACTTTGACGATGATCTGACCAATCAGGATTACACTTCACAAGGTTACTTCATTAACCTTGTCGGGGCTATGTAACGCCTTAAACTTTCCTAATGAACACTCGGCAAAGAGGCGTGCAGTTCATACGTCATGACGGACAGAAAAGCCACCAGCCCCAAATAAAGCACGCCGTAATTTGCGCGTTGATTCAGAGTCGCTGTGTAATAACGGGCATGTTGCTCCACCGTGCGGCGCGAAGGCCACAGGGCCTCCTTGATCTGGGGATAGGCGAGTATCCCGATCAGGATCAGCATGGGGCTGCCGTTGTAAAGAAAGAGTCCCACCAGAATGGGCATGCCGAGCAGCCAAATTTTGGGCGACAGGATGGCCGTGATGCGACCGCCATCCAACGGCGATATCGGGATCAGGTTGAATAAATTCAGCATGCAGCCGCTATACGCCAATGCCAGCAGCAGAGAGCTGTTCATTTCGCGCGCCATATAATAGCAGGCCATGGCACCCAACGTGCCGACGATCGGGCCCGCGAATGCCACATAAGCCTCGGTTTCGACATCCAGCGGCTGTTCCTTTAATTCAATCCACGCCCCGACGAACGGGATAAAGGTAGGTGCGCCAACGTTTAATCCACGCTGTTTTGCGGCCAGAAAATGCCCCATTTCATGCACGAAAATCAGCAGTACAAAGCCGACCGAATATCCCCATCCAAAAAACCAGGAATAAGCCAGCATGGAAAACAGCATAGTGCCGCAGGTGAGGAACACCTTGCTCAATTTTCCGGCAGCCAGCAACGCGGTCAGAAGTTTTATCATGATAATTAACTTTGTGCGTCAGGCGTCTTTTTGGTGAACAGTTTTTTGATAAACGCACCAATCGCCAGCACGCCGACAATCACCAGTTTTTTCAATGCGATCAAACCTGCAAACAGTTTAGCGAACAAGCCCATTTTCGCGGCAACGCCGCCGGCAACCAGTGCTGTCAGGCCGTATTCGGCAACTTTATCGGTCTTGACGTTGAAGTCCTCGTAACGGTTGGTTGTGGTAAAGTCTGTCATCTGCAGAAGCGAGGGCATTTCTTTTTTGATGAGGTCGATCTGGTCCATACCTGCTACAGCATTCAACACCAACACGCCCTGACGCCCAAGAACGCGAATATTGTAGTTCAGGGAATGCACCGTTGCTCCTTCGGTTGAAAATTCCTTAGCCCAGTAAAGTTTATGCGTCTTTTTATCGTAAGTGGGGTTTTCCGCCCAGCCGATCAGTGTGACGGCGGGGTAGCCTTGACTGACCATTTCCTTGCTTTCTTCGGCCGTCTGCTCCTTCATCTCTTTCAGCAAATCATCGTAATTAATTTCATCGGTATCGCTGTCCTTGACATAGCCGTCCTTACTGTAGGAAATGACCACGCCCCAGCCTTTTTCGCTTACCGGATTGGTATCCGATGGAATGACCATGCCTAGCGTTTCGTTTCCAGGCGGGTTGTTCCAGCCTTCAACTAACAGTGTTTCGGTGCTTTGGGGACTTAGATACTTAAATCTGTCACCAAGGTTCAGTGCGGCGATATCGCCCGGAAGACTGATCGTGCCGGATTGCGGCTTTAGTGATTGTAGGAATTCATCTGCGCTCATTGGCTTGGTGGGAGGTGCGTCGGCAGCGTGTACCGGGCTTGAGCTTGCAGACATACATAGCACGAATGCCAGCATGAATATGCGGTGGTGCATCGCAGAAGCCGTCCTGTTGGTCACAATAAATTCCTCTAGTTGCTATTCAATATCAGACTTTACCGAAACGGCCGCGCTGTTCCAGCCATTTGACGACCTTGACGATATGGTCGTTCAGGACGTCTGCCTTGAACGGTTTTACGATGTATGAAGTGGCGCCTGACTTCAGCGCCTCTTGAATATAACGCTGTCCGTCTTCGCCGGAAACAATGACGAAGGCGACGTTGTCATAGGCGCGATCTTCTCGGTATTGCTGCATTAGCGCAACGCCGCTTTTGCCGGTCATGCGCCAGTCCAGAAACAATACGTCATAGCCCGTAGCCGTCATTTTCTCTTCTGCTTCAGTTGCGCTCGATGCCGTGTCGATATGGGTAATGCCCAGATCACCCATCATCTGTTCCAGCGCCTTGATGACGACGCGGCTGTCATCGACGATCAGGTATCGCAGTTCTTTTGCTCTTTCGTCTGTCATTTGCCTGTCTCTTTTTCTTTTTGTTTTATTTCGGACAATTCTACCCTGTTACGGCCGTTCTTTTTCGCGCGTGTCAGCAGGTCATCGGCTTCCTTCATCATCGCTTCAAGACTTTCGCGGGCGCCATGGCATACGCCGAAGCTAGCCGTAATTTTAAGAGGCTTGCCATTGTCGTTAAGCTCCAGCGTTTCAATTGCACGACGGATGCGCTCGAAAAACTGCACGATACTGTCATCGGCAAGGTTTACCGCAAGGATGGCAAATGAATCAAGCCCGTAACGCGCCACCACATCGGTCTGGCGGCATTGGCGGCGCAGCAGGTCGGCTACACCCTTCAGCACGATGTCGCCCGCCTTGTGCCCGTGCGTATCGTTGATCTGCTTGATGAAATCAAGGTCGATCATGGCTGCAGTCAGGCGCAGCTGGTCGCGCTTGGCACTTGAAAATAGTCCCGATCCGGCCTCGAAGAAAAAGCGGCGGTTATGTATGCCGGTCAGGGTGTCTCGGATGCCCATATCCTTGAGCTTACTGAACAAGTCCAGCATGCGCAGGTTCTGCGACACGCGACAGAAAAACTCTTCGGGCAGGAACGGTTTTTTTAAAAAGTCGTTCGCCCCAAGTTTGATAAACTCAGCCGATAACGCACCACGGCTGACGCCTGATGCGATGCCGATGATCGATAGCTGATCGCGGTCGAATTTCTTGCGGATTTCCTGCACCAGTTCAACGCCATTCATGCCCGGCATGAAATAATCGGTGATGACAAGGCGGATATCGGGCTGCGCCTCCAGCATATCGAGTGCTTCCTGCGCATTCCCGGCCTCGATCACCTGACATTGGTAACCTGTCAGCAACGCGCGCACATGCATCCGGCTGGTTTTTGAATCGTCCACGACGAGTATTTTGGTTTCGCGGTTGCGATGCACACGCTCCACGATATCGACCAGATAGCTGAGCGAGGAGGGGGTGTCCTTGATCACGTAATCCATGACGTTCCAGTCGAGGATCATCTTGCGCAGGTCTTCGGAATAGAAACTTGTAAACACGATGCAGGGCACCCGTTTTTGCATCAGATATTCGGCCGCTTCACCCTCCGAACTGTCGGGCAATATGATATCCACAAGCGCAAGGTGGAACTTGGTCTGGCCACCCTCCAGCAGGGCGCGCGCAGCTGCCAGCGTTTCAACTGACACAACTTCTGCGCCGATGCGCTCGACGATGGCTTTTTTGACAATGCGCGAAAAGAACCTGGAATCATCGACGATCAGAATGCGGGTGGCATCTTGGATATCCATTACGCCAGTTTTCCTATGTCTTTGCCGGTATGGTACATGTCGTCGTAACTGCCGCGGCCCAAACCGCCTGCAGCATTGAAAATAACGAAAATCCGCTCTGAAATCCAGCCAGAGCTGCGGTTAGTTCCATAAAAGCTATTGAACGGGCTGGATATTATGCCAATTGCCCCGTCGGAAATCGTAAAGGAATTGGTGATACGATATAAGTGGTGGTTGCCGTCATTGCGCAGCCACGTTCGATCGGGCTCCCAAGGACGTCGCGCACCATGGATGAAATCCTCTCCGAATTTCTGGCCGAAACGAATGAAGGGCTGGCCGAGCTCGACAATGCGCTTGTCCTGTTTGAGCGCAGCCCCGACGACGAGGAGTTGCTGGCCAAAATCTTCCGCGTCTTCCACACCATCAAAGGCAGTTGTGGCTTCATCGGGCTTGAACGCCTCGGCAGCATCGCGCACCGTGCCGAGGATATTCTGGATCTTGTCCGTGAAGGCAAGCTGGATATCACACCGGACTTCATCACCGCGTTGCTTGGTGCCGTCGACCGCATCCGTACGCTAACAGTAGAATTAGAAAAAAGCGGTCAGGAGCCGAAGGGGGAAGACGAGGATATCCTCTCGCTGATGAACGATGTGGCAGGCCCCGCGCACGAGCATGATGATGATGCTGAAGGTGCCGAACCTGTTAATTTCGGTAACGACCAATCATGGTCCTCCGCCGCCAATGATTTTTCAACTGCCGCAAAGCCGGAGGAGGGCCGTAAATCGGCTTCGGCAGAAACAGACGGCGCGCAGCAGACCTTGCGCGTCAACGTGGATCTGCTTGAAAGCATGATGACGGTTGTAAGTGAATTGGTGCTGACCCGCAACCAGCTGCTGCAAACTGCACGAACAACAAAGAACGCGATGTTCAACACGCCGCTGCAACGGCTCAATCAGGTTGTTACCGAATTACAGGAAAGCGTGATGAAGACGCGCATGCAGCCGATTGGCAATGCGTGGTCTAAAATGCCGCGCGTTGTGCGCGATGTCTGCCATGAACTTGGCAAGAAAATCGACCTTGAAATGCGCGGGCAGGATACGGAACTAGACCGGCAGGTTCTGGAGATGATCAAAGACCCGTTGATGCATATGGTACGCAACGCCGCCGATCATGGTATTGAGGATCCGTTCGAGCGCGTCAAGGCGGGGAAGTCGGAAACAGGCCATATCGTGCTCAACGCCTATCACCAGGGCGGGCACATCATTATTCAAATTTCCGATGACGGCCGTGGCCTTGCGCTCAACAAGATCAAGGGCAAAGCTTTGCAAGCTGGGTGGGCAAGCCAGGAGCAGCTAAACAAA
>JBBRVE010000134.1:0-5117 GCA_038247245.1 Bdellovibrionales bacterium
AGCACCGTGCCGCCGACATGCAGCTGGCCGTTGATGATGCGGTTGGAATAGGGTGTGAGCGGAAAACTGGCGGTGTTCAGCGGCGCAAGCGGCGTTGCCGGATCATAGGGTCGAAATACATCCTTGCCGCCCGCCGTAAACGACATGATGCTGCCGCCCGTTTCGGGGCTGTAGTGAAGTTCAAACTTTCCGCAAGGGGAATGGATAACGGGGAATGTCGGCACGGCGGTTTCCTTTGACGCAGGAATTCAGTCATACCGTTAATTTCTGCTTTTTACCAGAGGCTGCGAGTTCATCGGCGAAATGGTGGTTGACGTTGCGGTGGCGCGCTTCATCGGCGCGCACGACAATCACCACATCGCGCAGGGTCGCATCGGCAGGCAGGTGCCAGTATTAGATCGCCACGGGCGGGGCGGGGATATTCTCATGCCGCCCCGCATCTATTTCGGCCAGATACGCATCGTAACTGACAATCGCCTCTTCCTCGAAATACCCGACCAGACGATGCGCGGTGCGGGGCGAAAACAGGTAGAGGATGAAAAAGCTGTTGAAGAATATCCCCTGCGCCATCAGCACCAGAAAACGCTCGAAGGCATTGGGCTGCGCGACGGCAATGAATGTCATCAGGTGCATACGTTCGTTCTCGGCCTCGTCCAGCAGCGTCTTGATCCAGCCGCCGTCATCGGCCATGCGGCGCAGGCATTTCATGTGCTGCAGCATGCCGCCCACCATGCCCGGCACGGCGGCCACGGTTTCCAGCACCACCGCGCGATGGCCGTACCGCTTCTTGAAAAACGCATCGGCGATAAAGCGCAGGAATTTGGTCAGGGCGAGCGCGACGCGGTCGCTCATATCCGCTGGCTGATGATGCCCGTTGGACGGCGCGCCCTGGGTCCGGTCTTCGGCATGGCCTATATCGGTTGCAACATCGCGCTGCATCAATTGATGGAGGGGGCGGACGGACTGCCGGACTGTTCATCGGGTTTCGGGGACGGCAGTTTCTGGCAGATTTCATCAAGGTACCGCGCGGCGGCCGTTGCCGCCGCAAGGCGTGATTGGGGAAGTCCATAGCCATTTTGGGTTTGCATGTTGTCCTCGTCGGGCCGGATTTGTCATGAACACGTTAGAGAACCAAACGCCATGGGGCGCGAACAGTTCCAAAATGTTGCGGCGATTGCTTTTTCCATACGGAAAGTCCAGAATGGCGTGGATTTTAACCTGAAAGGTTCGCCATGAAATTCGCCATGAAGTTTTCTTCCGCCCTCGTCCTTGCCACCTGCCTGATCGCCGCCCCCGCGCTTGCCCCCCGTGCATTTGCAGATGACTCGCGCGAGATTGGCGCGGTATCGACCGCCTTCAAGCTGATCGGCCCCAACCATAAAATCATCATCACGGCGTTCAACGACCCGAAGGTAAAAGGCGTCACGTGCTACGTCGCGCGCCCGCGCACGGGCGGCATTTCCGGCGGGCTTGGACTGGCGGAAGACCCGTCACTTGCCAGCGTTTCCTGCGCACAGACCGGCGCGATCACTTTCACCGGCAAGATTGACACCGACAAAAGCGGCGAGGAAGTATTCGACGAAAGCCGTTCCATCATTTTTAAATCCCTGCAGATCGACCGCATTTACGATCAGGAAAATGGCAGCCTTGTTTACGTTGCCCGCACCACGCGCATCATCGAAGGCTCGCCCGACACGTCGATTTCCGTTGTCGCGCCCATGACATGGGACGGCGTTGCGCCCACGAAGCCGGTTCTGGATTAGGATTTATTTCTGCGCTGTTTTGACTATGGGTGCGGCTGATTTGCGCTGATGCGCATGCACCGTCTGCACAAAGCCGACTTTTTCCTGTACAACCAGCAAATTCCAGCGGTCCTTGTAGGCGCGCAGGCGCGCTTGAGAGCGTGACGTATATTCAGCAGGTGTCATTTTGCCCGCCGCATAATCCTGTGCAATTTTCATGGCGTCGCCGCGCGTTTCCCTGACGAGGTCTGGGAAGGCCGCTACGGGCAGGACGTTCTCATAGACGAGGCTTGTGATACATGCCGACTGGCCGACCGCCTGTTCCCGCGCGGGAACGCCTGATACGCCACAGCGCGATTGCGACAATCCGCCAATGCGTGTCCAGGCGCGTTCCTCGTTTACCTTGCGGGTTTCAAAGGGCGTAGCGGAGGCGGTAACGGCGGGGCGGCTGGTGCAGCCGGACACCATCAGCGTCATCATGGCGCACAGCCAGAAGATGAGGGTGATATGGGTCATACGCATGCCGTAGGTGGTGAACATAAGGGCTCCTTGTTAAGCCCCAACGCAGGCGCGCCATATCTGTTCCCTTACGGACGATGGTAAACGTGAAAATACTTCTGGAAGGGGTAAAGAGTGAAAACCTTCACCTTTTCCTCGACCGTCCAGCCGGTCAGCGGGAAACGGTTGGAAGTGACGAGCGTGCCGGGTTTCAGGTTGGTCATCAGCTTTTCGCCGACCCTGCCCATCTCATAAACTGACAGAAAAACCACAACAGCATCGGCATCGCCGAAATCATGTTCGAAAAAATCGGCGCGGCGGTATTCGAGGTTAGCAATGTTTTGCGCCCTCTTGATCTTGTCCGACCATTCGATGCATTGGCGGGACGCCTCGACACCGATTACCTGCGCCGCGGGAATGGCCTTGGCGATTTCGCGGGTCAGCAAGCCGTTGCCGGAGCCCATGTCATAGATGATGTATTTGTCTTTGCCCTTTTTCGCCATGTCGGATTTCAGGGTCTCGATGATGCGGCGGCGGATGGCGGGCGCGGTGCGGATATTCGGCACACCCTTGTTGAAGATCAGGATATAGACGTTCCACAGCAGCAGGTACGCCGCCGTGCAGAACAGGATCGTCTTGAAAATTTCCATGAAACACCGCCTGCCGCCATTATCGGCAATGCGCCGCTGGAGTTCAAGAGATTACGGCGTGGCCGGTTTAGCCGGCTTGGCCTTGCCATCGTCATTTGCAGGTGTGATTTTTTCCTGCAGCGCATCCATCTGGGTTTTCAGCTTGTCGAGTCCTTCGCGCGCATCGGGCGGAAGTTTCTGTGCGGAGCTTTCGAAATCGGTAATCGCGCTGCGCATGGCAGATAATGTGGGTGCGTAATCCGGCACAGACTGATGCGTGCTCTTCAATTGGTCTATTTTTTCATCGATCTTCGACAGTTCCGCGCTGATCCGGCCGATATGCTGCGCGTTGCGGAGGTCGGAATACAGAATGCCGACAACTGTCGCCGTGCCCATGCCGCCCAGAAACATCACATCTGCCGCCATGCCCGCAATCGCAAGCCCGCCGCCCGCGATAATCAGGATGGTGTTGCGCGTGTGATTGCCGGATTTCTTGTCGATCATGCCCGCAAGCTTTGCCTTGAGCGCTTCAAGGTTGGTCGTGCTTTCCTCTTCCGTGGCGGGGGGCGGCGTTTCTTCCTTCGGCTTGAACACTTTCGCTTTTAACCGCTCCATCAGGTTCGGCGTGTAATCAACGGGCGCGGGTTCAGCTGGCATCGTTTCGGGCAAAGTGACATCGGGCTTTGGCTTGCGCTTCAGGAAATCGGGAATGAATTTCAACATTGCCTCGTTTGTCGTTGCGGTTAAAGAGTACCCCATTTTAACGGGGCTAGAATGGATATGTCAATTTTATCCGGAATTACCCTTATTTTTCAGTAACTAGGGCTTCAGCTTGAACCGCTTCGCATCGCTGCGCATACGGTTGATCGTGTCATTTGCAGCATCCTGCAGCTTGTCCTTGTTGGCATCCGCGATATCGGCATGACGCTTCGCATCGGTTTTGTTTTTCTCCCAATCCTCGAGGAAGCCGATGACGGTCGCGTAAAAATTCGCAGACACATTGCGGTTGATCGCGGCATCGAGCGGTGTATAGCCCTTTTCGTTTTTGATCAGGCTGTTCGCGCCAAGGTTCAGCAGGCGTTGCATCGTTTCCGTCTTGCCGGTGGCGAGCGCCGCCGTCATCGCGACATGCAACGGCGTATTGCCCGCATTGCTGCGCGCGTTGATATCGGCACCATGCGAAATAAGAGATTCCATCACGTCCCAGCGCGCTAGGCGGGCGGCTTCGTGCAGCGGCGTGATGCCTTCGTTATCGGGTTTGTTGACGTTCGCTTTGCGCGCCAGCAGTTCCTTGAGCATTTGGGCGCGATACAAATTCGACATGTCCAGCGTCGCGACGTAATAGAGCACGCTGCGCCCCGTATCGGCATCCGCCGCATCGGGGTTCGCGCCGTGTTCCAGCCATTTCCTGAAATCGGCAAGGTTGCGCCCCTTGACGGCGACCAGCAATTCCTTGTCGTGCGGGTTCGTCATGCGGCTGGCGCTGCCGGCTTTTTATCAGCAGGGGCGACAGGAGGCTTACGGTTCAAACGCTGCGCCAGTTTTTCCTGCACCTCGGGCGGCAGGGATTCTTCAAGCGCGGCCAGTCGCTCGACGATCTCATCCGCGCTGACGCGTTTGCTGTCCCAGCCCTCGCGGAGCGATAGTTTATTAATCGCTCCGGGCTCGGTCACGGCGTCATTATCATTGGCTTCGGGCTTCTTGGTCTCGAATTCGGGCAGGTCATCGACCAGGAGGCGAAAATCCGGTTCGGTGAAGGCATAGGAATCTTCACTTGCCTTGTACCGGCCGCCCTCCAGCACCTGCACGCGGCCGCGTTCTGCCTTGACGGTTTCAAGGATGCCGCAAATCGCATCGGCCGCCGTGTTGGAAGATGCGCCCAGATGGTCCTGAATGTTCATGATGCGCAGCTGCGCCATATGCAGGCGGTACAGGTCGGCGCGCGTGCCTTTCACCTTTTGCCCCGCGAAATTGATTTCGGTGATTTCGTCGTTACGCGATTTTTTTGCGCGCCAGTATTCGGCGGTGTAAACAGCTGCCCCCACAACGCCAAAGCCGATCGCCGCCCATTTGAGCGCAGACACGGTGAGCGCCGCAACCGCAAAGGCCCACATGAAACGCTCGCCCAGCATTTTGCCAGTGTCGATCATGGTCGTACCGACAGCGACTTCGGAGGTGGCGGGAAGCTGCAATTGAGGCTTGATACCCGTGATAAGGCGACCCCAGGTCATGGGGGGCATGCGATAGC
>JBBRVE010000135.1:0-4984 GCA_038247245.1 Bdellovibrionales bacterium
CATACCCTCCATCATCTTCGCAGCTGTCAGCATGTTACCGTCGCTATTGTCGTCCATGCTATGGTCAGGCGAGCCGCCCATCCAGCGCATCAGTGCGTTGGGGATCACGTCCATCAGCTTGAAGGACGTATTCGCCGCTGTATACAGCGTGCCCAGATAGATGATCGAATAGGTGACCTGCGCGATCATTGCGGTAAAGATGTTGTGAGTCGCAATCAGCGTCGACGCCCCCTGGCTGAAGGTCGTGTGGAAATAGGTCGCAAAGGCATTGAAGATCAGCATGCCGCCCACGAAACCGAACACGACCAGCACCGGACGCATCAGCACGTTCAGCCACAGGATCCAGGCTGTTCGCGCACCGCCGGCAAGCCCTTCGCCTTCGGTGCCAAGATGCGTCAGCGCCGCGATCGGCACCATCAGAACGGCTTCGAACACGGATGTCATCCAGGTCAGCACCGCGAAAGCAACGCGCAGGAACGGCAGCACCGGCAGGTAGAAGGCGATCATCACCCCCGCCACCAGCATCGTGGTCGAAATGGTGGACAGCACGTTCGCAACAGCGGACGCCGCGAAACCGATACCGCCCGACACCGTGAACAGCTTGCCGGCGGTCAGGATCTGGATGATCGTGAGGCCCGACAGGATGCTGAGCGAGGTGTAGATAATGCGGTGACCGGCATCCGTCAGGGTCGCCAGCGGATAGGTGTTGGTCGCGGCGGTGTCGACGGCGCTGAAGATAAAGCTGTCGCTGGCACGCGGCCAGATGCGTTCGGCAACCCAGCTGAGCAAGCCGCTGCCGCCGCCGAAGGCGACCGATTTAATGAACGCGATCACGGTGCGCAGACCGCCGCCCGACGATGACGGGGTCACGTCTTGCGTACGTTGCGCGCCGCCCATGGTGCCAAGCGGGGTGTTGGCGGGCGCGCCGGGGCGCGATGCCGATGCCCACCAGGCGTCATATTCGCCAAGGATGGACGCGGCTTTTTCCTCGATCTCGGGGCTCTTGCAAGGACGGCCGACGATACGGCGTCCCGCGCATTTCAGGTTGCTCCAGAAGCCGCCTTTCGTGGCGCCTTCCCACAGCGTGCCGGGCTCGACCGTTGCGGTCGGCTCGCGTGCGCCCGCGATTTGCGCGTTCAGCGCGGCGATTTTCTGGTACCACATGCCCATGCCGGCCCAGCCGCGACGCTCCATTTCCCTCAGCATGCCGTTCGGGCCGGTGATATATGCCATCAGCGCGTCTTTCGCAAACGGGCCGCCGCCGCAACCGGGGCTGGTGGGCGAAATAGGCGCGGAGCCGTCATAAGTGCAGCGGATCGCGTCCATCATCATGCCGACCTGACGCTGGGGGATCGACGCGTCGGGATCGGCTGCGGGCGCAACCGTACCGCCGGGGCAGGCCGCATAGGGCGCGGACAGCAGGCCGACGGGGTTCGGCGTCGTGGTTTCCCAGCGACGCGCAACGAAGGGGCAGGCCAGCTGGCGCGCCAGCGTCACAACAGTGCCGCCGCCGGTGCCGGAGCCGATATCGGCGCCGATATCCATGTTTTCGGTCAGCAGGGGCTGCAAGGCACCCATCATGCGCTGGCGGAAATCCGCAAGACGGTCGGCGAATTCCTGGTCATAGTTCGTATACATCGCGCGGTTCGCGGCGTTACCGGCAAGCGCGGCCGATGCCGGGTCCATCGGCGACGACACGCCGGTGTTCGCCATCGCGGCGCCAACGTCCGAGTTCACGCCGTTGTCAAAACCATAGGTGATCGTGCCGCAGATATTCGCATCCGTATTGTTCGTGTAGCGGTTCGCAACCCAGCCCACGCGGTTGGTCGTGTCCTGCTTCACGCGGATCACCTGCTGCGCATCGAGTCCGCCCGTGATGTTCTGCAGCGCCGAGTTGAACGCAATCTGGCAGACCATGACCTTGTTCACGCCCGCCGCAATCGATGTCGCGTTGTGCACGGAGAACGGCGCCAGAAGAGACTGGTCGCCGACCACGCCCGCGATGTACTGCACCCAGCCCCTGGTGCCAAGGTTGGAGCCCCATTCGGCCAGTTTCATGACCATGTACTGGCCGGACGAGAAACCTTGCGCGCCGAGCGGGAAAATGATGCCAAGCGCGAAAACCATGCGCACAGGCGCCCAGAACATGTTGTGGCGGCCGCCGCCCAGTTTGCCGGTGCGCGCCGTCGAAATCACGATCGACGTGATCATCCACAACGTCACGACACCCGCGATCAGGGTCATGCCGGTGTTATAAACGCGCATCAGGTCGACCAGCGCGTTTTGCAGCACGCCGCCGTTACCGACAGGCGCGGTTGCGGCCTGACGCAGGATTTTGTCGAAAACCATCAGGGCATAGTCGGTCGAGACAGACGCGTCATTCACGCGGGTGTCAAACAGGCCGCCCGGCGCAGTAATCGTGCTGGTACCGCCCGTGATCGCCGTTTCGCCGGGGCCGCCGGCGCAACCGGCATAAGGGTCGCAAGGGTGTTCAAGCACGCGCGGCAGGAACAGCTGCGCCTGCACGGCATTGCCGACGCCGAATACCACGCGCAGGAAGAACGAACCCACCGCGAGCACCATCATCATGATCATCAGCACAACGCCCGTGAACATCGACCACTGGTGCGCGCTGGAGCGCGTCACGCGCAGCGTAAACCACGCCGTGCCGAACAGGTCGAACAGGTGGGTGTTGGGGACTTCTTTCGCGCCGTAATTCAGCGCGTTATGCGAGGAGGGAATCAGTTTGGCTTCGGCAAAGACCTGTGCAAGGCAGCGCATGAAGACGGGGATGAGATGCGCAAACCCCGTAAAACACATACGGAACTGCGGCATGAACAGAAACCCCGCGATGGAAGTTTTCTGACCAGATCTGTAATCGTCGGCATGGCTCATGGCTTTGCCCCGGCAAATATAGGATGAACCGCCTTATTCAGGCTTATTCATCCATGATACCCCTTTTTCTTAAAACCGTCAAAATTAAGGCATATTTATGCCAAATTTTAGGCAGCGGAGAAGAAGGGACTGATGGTGAATCATACCATTGATAGCATTAAGGAATATTTACTATTCCCATTTCAGCGCAGACATTAAATATGTAGGCCTGTAGGGATAGGTTTTGAGGAATTCCCCCGTCCCATGGAGGCTCGGAACACCCGTTCCGGAAACCGGAAAGGCGTCGCGGTGGATTCCCGAGGTGATCAGCACGGAATCGAGTCCCGCCCCCGTCGCCCCCTCGATATCCGTCTGCATCCCGTCGCCGATGCACAGCACGCGCTGCACCCCCATCGCCTGCAGGCAGAGGCTATAGACCCCCCGATGCGGCTTGCCGAAATAGGTGACCGCGCCGCCAGCATCCGCATAGGTATCGGCAAAGGTGCCGGGGCAGAGAACCAGTTTATCGCCGACATGCACGATCCGGTCGGGATTGGCGCACAGCATGGGCAGGCCCGCCTTCAGGCAGTCATCCAGCACCGGCTGGTACATCTCGGCCGTGTCGTCGAAATCGTTCACGCCGCTGTTCAGCACGAAATCGGCCTCCGACGGTTTTGCGACGATTTCGATATCGAGGCCTTCATAGAGGCTGCCGTCTTTGTCGGCGGGGCCCAGGTGGTAGCAGCGCTTGCCCCATTCCTTCAGGTATTTTTCCTTGAGCGCCATCCATGTCGCTTCGCCGGATGTCATGATGCCGTCATATAATTCGGGGCCGATGCCCATTTCGGTCAGCTTGCCCGCCACGATATGCGCGCGGCGCGGCGCGTTCGACAACATCCAGACGATGCGCCGCGCATCCTTCAGCGCACGCAGCGTTTCGGCGGTTTTGGCATAGGGTTTCAGCCCGTCATGCACCACGCCCCACAAATCGAGGATAAAACCGTCATAGTTGTTCGCGATTTCATACAGGCCGGGCAGCAGCTTCAGCCGGTCATTCGCGGGCTTTACTATCATCATGCGTTATCCCCTGCCGTGAATTGCGCAGGTTCGGGCTTGCCGAACAGGAAGCCCTGCCCATAATCGATGTCGAGGTCGAGAAGTTCGATCAATTGTTTTTCCGATTCTATTTTTTCGACGATCATGTCGATGCCGTTGCTATCCAGTTCCGTCTTCATGCGCTTCAACCGGCGCAGGCCGCCGGTATCCTTCAATTCCTTCAGCAGAAGTCCCGCCTCTACCTTGATAAAGCGGATACGGCGCGCCTCCAGCTGCGCATAATCGAACGAAATCGATTTCACTAGATCCATCGAGAAACGGCAGCCAAGGCTGGACAGCCCGCCCAGCACCGGCAGCACATCTGCGCCAATCGATGCAAGGTCGCGCTGGCCCAGCTCGAACACAAGGCGCGGCGCAAGGTCGCGGTTCTGCGCGATGAACTCCACAAGGTCCCCCATGAATTTCGGGTCGTTCAGCGTCAGGCTGGTGATGTTGCAGAAATAGGCATGACCGTCATCGGACGTATCACGGATCATCTGCAAACTGCGCAGCAGCAGCAGGTTGTCGATCGACGGGGCAAGGTCCTGCCGGATGGCGACCTCGATATAACGCTCCGCCGCCAGATACACTTGCGGCTTGATGCGGATGCGGGAGAACATTTCAAAAAACCGCATCTTGCGCTGCGGCAGGTTGACGATGGGCTGCATGAACAGGTCAATCCTGTCCTGCTTCACCGCCGCGCGCACCAGCGTCAGCACCTGTTCATCGGTCAGGTTCTTCACAATCGCATCGGGCGTCGCCTGCGGCAGCGATTGTTCCAGCGCACCGATATCAAGCGGCGTCTCTTCTTTTTCTTCGGCACCGCCAAGGCGCGACAGCTGTTCGGCCAGCGACTTGATCATGCGCTGCTCAACCGCCAGCCCTTCACTTGCCTGCATACGGCCAAGACCGCGCGCGACGGCACCGGCATCAGCCAGGCTCTTTTTCAGCATCACAAGATCATTGCGGTTACGTGCCGTTTCGCGCACAAGACGGTCGTAATCGCCGTTCATGC
>JBBRVE010000136.1:0-4831 GCA_038247245.1 Bdellovibrionales bacterium
GGCACGTTCTAACTCAATATCAAATTGCTTACTACCGCGCTTGATCCCCAGTTTCACCTTTGTGCCAGCAGGTCCACGAATTAGAGCAACGGCTTGGTTGATGTCCATGCCTTCGGTGGACTCGCAGTTACGAAAGCGGCATCGGTGCACGACAAGACTTAAAGGCAGCCGCGAAATGGTATTTGAAATCCGCAGAAAGCGGCGACGATGAAGCCGCACACGCGCTTGCGCTTTTGTATATCAAGGGTCAGGGCCTGTCGCGCGACTTGCGCAAGGCATTTTTCTGGGACAGTGTCGGTGACCGCCTGTCGCAAAAATACAAGAACTGCACCGGCAGCTGCCCAACTTCGCGCTTTCCCTACTATTTCGGTTATGTGCCGCGCGCAGAACTAGAGGCGATTAAAGCGCAGGCTGACGCATGGGAAAAAGGCAATACGCATCCCTGATTTTTCTTTTATAACAATCGGTTATCTATTTTCTCTTGTCACGACTCCCCTTATCTATTATACATAATATCCAGCAGAGCGTTTACTCTCGGCCGCGGTTTTCCTGAGCAGGATTGTTTCCTGCGGCCCCGACAGCTTTACGCGCCCGGCAAAACATTCACGATCTTTGTGCTTTAAAAAATGCAGCGCGCGAAGCCTGCAAAGGGGAAATGCGGTGGGAAGCCTTAAACAGAAATTCATGGAAGTCGCGGCATCGGCAAAGGAAAAATCGCTGCACCTTATATATACCACGCCCATCGAAATCGCGATCGGCGCGGTATTTGTCGGCGCCCTTGCAGGCGGCGGCAATTACTGGGTGCAGGACGGCAATGAAGGAAAAATTCCCGTCGCCTTTTCGGAAGTCGGCAAAACGATCCGTGCCTTGGAACGCGACGGCAAGCCCGTCCCTCCCCTGACAAAATTCTACGCCACCGCCAGCGACTACACGATGCAGATTTTCGAGGCGAGCAACACCGCGTATGAACGCGGCGGCAGCAACAGCACCTTCGCAAGCGAGCTTGATTACCGCGTCGACCACGCCTTGCGCGTTCACAAACAAATCCCGGAATACGCAGCCGAACTTCCCGCAGCGGCAGCGACGGCGCTCGAATCCGTAGATAAACTGGTGAAGGCGACGCAGGAATTGCCCGCCATCATCGCGGCGTTCGAGGCATCATGGGATGAAAGCCACCGCGACGTGACCAAGACGCGCACATGGACGGAAAATGAATGCGACAGCGACGGTAAAAATTGCCATGACGTCGAAAAGAGCGAGCAGGTTTACGATTATTCCATCCACACCTATACCTATTACGCCGATCAGGGCGAACGCGCATCGCAGTTATTGGGCGCATTCCTTGAACGCCATCCCGACCTGCAGGTGAACGAGCGCCTGATTTTGTCGACCAAGACAGATCCGGAAAATGAATACGCGATCGAAAAGAGCATGAGGGAACTGTTTAACGGCAAGATGCCCACGCAGGCACAGGCGCTGGAAATGGCGAATAAATGGGCGACGGGTTCGAACCTTTACACCCTGCAGCCCGTCATCAACGGCAATCACAGCGGTATGCGCAGCATCGCGCCTGCATGGGCTGCGGCAAAACGCACGGCACATAGCGACGAATATAAAACATATTCCAGCACGGATTCCGGCCCCGCCGAATTCCAGACTGCGAACAGCGCGCGCGATTATTCCAGCGCGACAAATGAAGCGGCATCACGCGTCACCAACGGCATTCGCATGGTTGGCTACTCCGCCAAAACGCTGGAGGCGCAAGTGAAGTCTTACGTCGCCACCAACCTTGACGGCAAACCCGGTAGCGCAACCAAACAGCGCCGCGAAGTCATGAGCACCGCGCGCGCGATATACCAGAGTAACTTCGCAGACGGACTTGATGTGCAACCGTTCAAATGGCTGGGCGTGATGATCTATACAGGCCTTGGCCTGCTGCTGGGTGGCGCTGCGGGTGCGGGCGTTGATAAACTCATCAACATCAAACGCCGCGAAAGCTATCGCATGGGCAACCTGCTGCCGCAGCGCAACTGGAACACCAGCCTGTCGACTGAATTCGGCAACCGCTTTTCGCGTGTGAATGACGATACCGCGACAACAACGCGCAGCACGAAGCCGGGCAACAGGATTTCGTTGTAAAAGCTATTTTCAAAAGATTTTAAGGGAGAAATGGTGCTGTTGAGTGGGATTGAACCGCCGACCTCCCCCTTACCAAGGGGGTGCTCTACCACTGAGCTACAACAGCTTACCTAGTAAAATCATATACTTAAGGCACAGGGGTTGGTATCTTCCGCCCGTTTTCGCCCTTATGAATAAGTGATTTGGGGGTGTTTTGTCAACACTTGCCTTATTCTTTCCGCAGGCTGCGGAAAAGACTGTATTTGCCGTCTATTTTCTTGTGGAAAAACATCTCCCTGCCGTCGCGCGGAATGGCGGGGGCTTCGGCGAAGCCGTCGATCATGGCAAGGGCTTTGGGCGTATCAAAGGGCCTGGTCGTTGCGGTGCGCGTGGCGACCATCAGGCGCGGCACATCGCCTTCGACCGCACGGGTGAAGTACAGTTCCAGCCCGTCATCTGAAACGGCAGGCGCATATTCCAGCGCGTCCGAATTGACGTTGATGAGGGTCGCGAAACTGGAGGGATCAATGCGAAATGCGCCGTAACCGTCGATCGTGGCGAGCATTAAATCGGCTTCCTTCGGCACAGCCGAACCCTCGGCAAAGCGCGCACGGGTGATATACAGGTTATGCCCATCAAAGCTGACTGCCGCATCCATATTGATCTCGCCCGCCGCCTTGGGCGTGATATCGCCGCGCACGACACGCAGGTCGACAACCTCGCGCCCGTTGAACGTGCCCGTATATAACGACTGGAACGTATCGGCATAGCTGCGCAGGCTGGTGAAGTAAAAACGGCCATTTGCGTCGATGCTGGGAATGGCATCGAGTTTGTCGCTGTTGATCGCCGTCAGCTTGCCCGCGTATTCGAATGTCATGTCGCCGGTGCGCTTGGCAAAATGCAGATCGGTCTGCGCGCTTGCATCGTTTTCATTGTTGAAGAATAAAATCTTGCCGTCCGCTGTCAGCGCCGGTTCCATCGCCTGCCCGTCATAACCCGATATGATGACAGGCTGCGCGTCGCCGTATAAATCGGTGTCTTCGTGCTTGGGCATCACGGGCTTCGGTGCGGGTGGTTCTTCGAGCATCGCAAGCGCGTTATCCAGCAGGTTTTCGGCAGCGCTCATGTCGCCCGCCTCGAGTGCGGGCTTCACCTGTTGCGCCAGCGCGTAAGGCTCGGCGATATTGCGATTGGCTTTCGCCCATTGCTGCAGCCCCGCCTCCACCCGCGTGCCCTTTTCCTGCAGGCGGTGGATTGTGGTGCCGATATGGACGCCGATAAACACGACGACCAGCAGCAGGAGAATGGCGATGCCGATAAAAAAACGTTTCATTCTTTTGGTATCCGATTTTAAAGCCCTATCGGCAACCTGTTTTTGATTGCCATAAGTTAGATGATATTGACTCGCAATTATCTCAGGCCTAATCTGGTCGCATGACAAAACCCGCCCCCACAACCGCAAATGACCTGCGCGCCCAAACATCCCTGCCCCTGATCGTGGGCCCGATGTTCCTTGTGTCGAATGCCGACCTTGTGCTGGCGTCGTGCAAGGAAGGCATCGTCGGCAGTTTTCCGGCGGGCAGCAAATGGACGGCGGCGGATTTCGAGACGTTCCTGAAAGACGTGACAGACGGGTTGGCCGATTACAAAGCCAAAAACCCCGGCAAGACGGTCGCGCCCTATTCCATCAACCTAGGCGTGCGCAAGAACACCGCGCGGCTGCAGGCCGACCTTGCCCTGTGCGAGAAATATAAGGTGCCGATCGTCCATGCCTCAGGGGTGGTCACGCCGGAAATCGTGAAGCAGATACATTCATACGGCGGCATCATCGTGCAGGACGCCATGAATGCCGAAGAGGCAAAGCATGCGGTCGCGGCGGGTGTCGATGGCATCATCGCCGTTGCGGCGGGCGCGGGCGGACAGGCGGGGACGGTCAACCCCTTCGTGCTGCTGGGCGAAATTCGCCAGTTCTATGACGGGTTGTTGATTTTGGCGGGCGGGCTGACGACCGGCAAAGACATCCTTGCCGCGCAAACCATGGGCGCGGATTTCGCGCTGATGGGCACGCGGTTTCTGGCGACCAAAGAATCCGCGGCCGAACCCGATTACAAAAAGATGGTGCTGGATTCAGGTTCAGCCGATGTCATCTATACCTCCGCCATCAGCGGCATTGCCGGCAGTTTTTTAAAGGCGAGCATTGAACAGAACGGTTACGACGCGGAAGACCTGCGCAAACGCGGCCCCGGCGCCGACAAAATACCGACCCCGCCGGGTCAGGAAAACCGCGCATGGAAATTCGTATGGTCGGCGGGACAGGCATCGGGCAACATCACCGACCTGCCCACCGTCGCAGACCTTGCCGACCGTTTGAAAACGGAATATACGGATGCGAAAATCGCCCTTGCGAAAAAACTCGGCCTCGGCCCGAAACCCGCCGCACCGAAAGCGCCGACGCCTTGAAAAAATCCGTCCGGCTGTTGTTATCATTATGCATCGTTTTAATGACCTGTTCCTGTCAGAAAGCCACCGCCATGAAACCCGATTTCAGCGCCGCGCTGCAAAAGCATTTCGATTCCATCGAGCACCGCGATATCGAGGCATTCAAGGCCAGCATCACGGGCGATCCGACGATGTATACCATCGTCCAGAACGGCCATGCCTTCACCACGCCGCAGCAAATCATCGATATTCACAAGGAATGGTTCAAGGACAA
>JBBRVE010000137.1:0-4591 GCA_038247245.1 Bdellovibrionales bacterium
ATGGCAGCGCCATGCCTTTGTCATGGCAGATCGGTTTTCATGAAGTCCTGCAAGGCGTTTTTTCTCGATTTCGGGCTGTACTTTATTTTGGTCATGAGCCTTGCGCAGTTCGGGTTGGCCAGCAGGCAGGCTGGGGGTGCCTACAGGTACGATGAAATGGTCGCGGCGATTGCGTTACTCGCCTTCATCGCGGTCTTTATTTACGTTCAAGCGCAGGCGCGGAAAACGGCTGCCGCGAAGGCGCAGGGGTTGGTGAAGGTTGCGCGTGACCTTGCACAGACAAATGTTAAAATTGCCGAGGAACTGGCGCGATCGAATGTCGAGATCGCGCAGGAATTGAAATTCGAAACAGATGCGGCGCAGGCCGTTTCTGACCTTGGCCGCTCGACAGCGGAGGATGCGACGCAGTTCGCGGAAAAAGGCTGGGCAGCGTCGGAGGTGGCGACGCTGGTCGCCGAAAAGGCCAACAAGGCGAAATCCGATTTCCTTGCCAATATGAGCCACGAGATACGCACGCCCATGAACGCCATCATCGGGCTGACGAATATCCTGTTGATGACCACACTGGACGAACGCCAGAAAAAATATGTCGGCGTGCTGCAGACCAGTTCGGAAGGCTTGATGGTATTGATCAACGACCTGCTGGATATCGACAAGATCGAGGCCGAGCAGATCGAGCTGGAATACGCATCGTTCAACCTGACCGCCCTGCTGGAGGGCGTGATCAGCGTGATGTCGGTGCGGGCGCACGTGAAAAAAATAGGCCTGAACGTGGGTTATGATGCGGGTCTTGAAAAAGCCTTCATGGGCGACAGCGGGCGCATACGCCAAATTATGCTGAACCTTGTCGGCAACGCGGTCAAATTTACCGATCAGGGTAGCGTTTCGGTTTTCCTTGCCAATGGCGGCAAGGAAAACGGCAAGCGTCATCTGACGATTTCCGTCACCGATACCGGCATCGGCATTCAGGACGATAAGCTGGGCGATATCTTCGGCAAATTCGTGCAGGCCGATGCGTCGATCACGCGGCGGTATGGCGGCACGGGCCTTGGCCTTGCGATTTCAAAATCGCTGGCGGAACATATGGGCGGCAGCATACGCGTGACAAGCGTCGTCGGCACCGGTTCGACCTTTATACTGAATTTAAGCCTGCCGGTGGCGACGGGTGACAACGCCGCTGCCACGCCGGTTGAAAACACGATCTATCTGGATAAAACACAGAACGCCGCGGGCCTGCCCATTTTGCTGGTGGAGGATTACGCGCCGAACATTCTGGTCGCGACGACCATGCTGGATAACTTTGGTTATAAATACGTCGTGGCGCATAACGGGCAGGAAGCGATCGAGGCGCTGTCGACGGCGCAATACTCGCTGATGCTGCTGGATATGCAGATGCCGGTCATGGACGGGTATGAAACCACGCGCAGGGTGCGCGCGATGGAAGCGGCGCAGGGCATGACTCCCCTGCCCGTCATCGCCATGACCGCCCATGCGCTGGCCGGTGACCGCGAACGCTGCCTTGCGACCGGCATGAACGATTATATCGCCAAGCCGTTCAACCCGCACCAGCTGCATGCGGTGATTATCCGTCACCATAAAAATGGCGAGAACTTAGCTGCGTAATATCATTTTTTTTTGCAAAGCTATGGAACACAAAACCGGTTTATTTGTTATGATGTAATGCCATTTATTTATGCGGCGATTTAAGGTTTAAAGCGACAGGTTGAAATTGCATGTTGAAATCAATTACTTACGTTAGCTCTGCGATGCAGCTTTTGACGCCGGCACAGCTGTCGGCCTTGCTGGATAAAAGCAGGACTGCCAACCTGCATCATGGCATCACGGGCATGTTGCTCTATAACGCCGGTTCGTTCATGCAGACGATAGAAGGCCCGGAGGCGGCCATCCGCCAGCTTTACCTGAACATCTGCCGTGATCCGTCGCACCATATGGTGACGACACTGCTTGACGAGCAGCTGACAGAACGCAGCTTTCCCGAATGGAGCATGGGGTTCCGCGATGTGACGGGTTACGAGCCGCCATTTATAAGCGGCTACACCGATTTCCTGCGCCAGTCTGATACCTGCACGTTTAAAAACGACGCCTCACTTGCCAAGCGCCTGCTGGCGAATTTCCGTGAAAACGGGATGCGCGGTTAAGGAATTAAAAGATTTTGGATAAAGACATCCGGCATCTCGAAAATATCGCCAGGCTGATGGACAGCCAGTTCGCCATTCCCGGCACGTCGATCCGTGTCGGGCTCGATTCAATCCTCGGCCTTGTGCCGGTTGTGGGGGATTCGGGGACGATACTGGTGACGCTTTACCTGACATCTTTCGCGCGCAAGTATAAAGTGCCGAAAAATATCATCGCGCAAATGTACCGCAACGCCGCGATTGACTGGGCAATCGGTCTTGTGCCGCTGGCGGGCGATATTTTCGATGTGGGGTGGAAGGCGAACCTTCGCAATGTTGAGCTGCTAAAGGCGCATATCAAATTAAAGGCGGATGATTAACCCGGCCCTTTGTTCATGAAGAACGCCTTGCGCTTTTCTTCCTCCAGGAAGTTTTCTTTCTTCTGGGCGTCTTCCTTCATGATGCCGACCATGCGCATGTCTTCCTTGGCCGTGTATTCGGCGCGCATCTGTTCCTGCGTCGGGGGCGGCGCGGTGTTGGCGTCCAGCAGCCTGCCGACGATGCCGAGCAGAACGATGCCGGTCACGGCCTTGGTCAAATTCGAATTTGGATTTTTGGAGTAAACTTCCGCGCCGCCGCCAAGCGCCTGCATCATTGAATCACCGGGGCGCATCTGGGGCTGGCCTTTGCCCTCCATCGCGTTCAGCATGACGCCGCTGAGGATGGTATCGCGCACAATCGACATGAGGCCGCTGTTCTGTTTGCCGATGACCGAGGCACTGGGTCCGACGGTCGAGGCTGCGGAATCTCCGGGGGTCATGGAAAGGGTGCTCATTCAAAATACCTTTTTAAGTTGCCGCGAATTGATAGGCGATATTCGTCAAATGCTTGGGCGGATTATTCTGGTCTGTCACCTCTAACAACCCGATTTCGTTTTTGTCGCGCAGCTTCTGGCAGATATAGGGGCTCAGGCCGCGTTCAGAAAACAAGACATCCTGATCGGTCAGCAGGTCGATCTTGCTTGCGCCGACCTTGAACATGATGGGCACGTTTTTCGGCAGGGGGCCATTGATCACCATGACCACGTTGCCTGTCGCACCAAAAATAATCACGCTCTCTGAAATCATTTTATGTCCTGACCTAAATTATATCATGAATTCTATGGCAAAAAGCTTAAAAGCGGGTTAAGCGGTCAAAAAGCCCCCTAACCCGCTGTATTTCAACCGGATTAATTCAGGAATGTTACTTTACGCTAACTTTGAAAACGGCGTGTTTTGAGGGCGGCGTGGTCGTTTCCCACGGGCGGCGCCACTTGGCTTCGATCTCGATTTCGCCATCTGTTTCCGCGCGGAAAATCGTGCGCTCCACACCGCCGCCGCCGATGACCATTTTGTCGGGATTGGTCGGGATGGTTTCGCGGCTGATGAGCGTCGCGTCGCCCGCCGTTACCTTCACGTCCCACAGGTATCCGGTGGAGGCGTTTCCGTCGAGGTCGAGCATGAACAATTCGCCCTTTTTCACCGCAATAGCGTTGAATTTCTCGCTCAGTCTTTTCATGCGAAAACATCCCTTATTTTGAAAGATTTTAATAGTGGTACAACATCAGCAGCCCTTTGAAAACAGTCAATCCGCATGCTAGGCTTGCGCGTCAATTTTAGCGGGAAATACGATGTCAAACGGCAAGCCTCTTAGTTTTCAGAATCTCATCCTGACGCTGCACCAGTTCTGGTCGGATCAAGGTTGTCTTATTCTCCAGCCTTACGACATGGAAGTGGGCGCCGGTACGTTCCACCCCGCAACCACCTTACGCGCGCTCGGCACCGAGCCCTGGAACGCCGCTTACGTGCAGCCCTCGCGCCGTCCGACCGATGGCCGCTACGGCGAAAACCCGAACCGGCTGCAGCATTACTACCAGTACCAAGTCATCATGAAGCCGTCGCCGGAGAACATCCTGGAGCTGTACCTCGAGAGCCTCAAGAAAATCGGCATCGATTCAAAATACCACGACATCCGCTTTGTCGAAGACGACTGGGAAAGCCCGACGCTCGGCGCCTGGGGATTAGGCTGGGAAGTCTGGTGCGACGGGATGGAGGTGACGCAGTTCACCTATTTCCAGCAGGTCGGCGGGATTGAATGCAACCCTGTTTCGGCTGAAATCACTTACGGGCTTGAACGCCTTGCGATGTATATCCAGAACGTGAACAACGTGTACGACCTGGACTTCAACGGCCGCGGCGTGAAATACGGCGATGTGTTCCTGCGCGCGGAACAGGAATATTCGGCGCATAACTTTGAATTCGCGAACACCGATAAACTGATGCAGCATTTCAAGGACGCGGAAGCGGAATGCAAGTCGCTGCTGAACGTACAATCGACGCATCCGTCGAACAACGGGCGCAAGGGCCTCGCCCTGCCCGCCTATGACCAGTGCCTGAAGGCCAGCCACCTGTTCAACC
>JBBRVE010000138.1:0-4474 GCA_038247245.1 Bdellovibrionales bacterium
ATCGTCTCGACCGTGATGGGTTCGATATTGGCCTTGCCGCGGATGCCGTCGGTGCCGAAAAATTTGCGTGTCATATCTGTTCCTGTCTCCTGCTGTCCCCCAAGTTACAGAATCGCAGGGGGCAAGCCAAGGAACGAAGCCGCATCAGTTTTCATAAATTTGCCGCAAAACCATTGAAAGCGGTCACTTTTGCTGACGCTTCATTACAACCCCTCTTATCCTCTGGAAAACGCCGCCGTGTCGCGCTATAAATCAGGGCATCCATATTATGAATACCAGCACGAGGTCGCCATGGCGGAAAATAACGGACAAGTCCTTTTCGAACTGTCGGGTGAATCGCTCTCCGCCGCGCTGCGCCTTGAATGGGAAATCAGGAAAGAACTGGAAACCGTCACGCCGAAACAGTCGGGCATGATGGGCGAGATCCGCGACAGCTGGAATGATTTTTACACCAATCTGCAAAAACGGCTGGAGCAGGAAGCACCCGAATTGCTGGCGGCGACTGGATTGAGCGCGCCGTCGGTGCAGGTCAATCACGGCAAGGACACATGGCCGCGCGCGTATGAACATTTCCCGCAGATTTTTTCATCGCCCGAAAAAAACCCGCGCTATTTCATGTATGCGCCGGTTGATTACAAGGGCGACCATTTCACGCCGCAGGATGGCGTCATGCTTACCGGCAAGAAAGAAGCGCAGATCGGCGACTTGCTGTTCGCGGGCGGCTGGCTGGGCAATGCGCCGCTGGTAACGAAGGAAAAATCGGGCACCACCCTGCCCGCCGATTACAACCCCGGCGCAAACCCGTGGCTGCAGGAAGATTTGAAAAAAACGCACACCCAGCGCGTGTTCGTGGCAGGCGGCGAAAGCCTGGACGCCGTGCGCGACTGCAAACGCCGCGAGGCCGAATTCACCGCCGCCGCCGATGCGGTGCGCGAAGAAATCACCCGTATCGCCGAACTTGAAATGCCCAAGCTGCTGGAAAAACTGCCCGAAGGCGAAAACCTGCGTGCCAGCGTCAGTTACCGTTATGGCGGCGGCGTCAAAACCGTCGAGATGCTGCTGAGCGTGCGCATGGAAGGCAAAGTGAATTTCATGGATGGCGGCAAGGCCGTGAAGCTGGAATCAAACGAAGCCTATACGCTGAAATCCGAACATGGCAGCGAGTACAAGGTGAAGCCGCGCCGCAACACGGAAGCAGGCAAAAAACTGGCGGCATTGCTGGATGCCGTGCCAAAGCACCCGACGCTGGGCGATTACCCCGCACTGCATGCGAATTTCGAGTACAAGGCCGATGATATCGGCAAGATGCTGGGCCTGAACGGCGTTGTGCCCTTTGCGCGCGATGTGGGCGGCCGCACGGTGCTGGTTTATAACACCGACAAGGATGCGGCGGGCGATTTCACCCCGCCCGGCGCAAAAGCGATCCATGCCGCCGTGTATAACTGGCTGGTATCGGATGACAGCGACCGCAACATGGGCATCACCCCGCCCCCGATGCCGAAAGAAATCGCCCGCGCGCTGGATTTCGCGAAACCGAAAAGCCCGCCGGCGCCGAAGCCCTGATCCTCGGGTTGGTCGTTATTTTATCCACAATGTTCAATAACCGTCGCATTTTTACATTACCACAATAATGCGATATTCGCAATTTGAAATTGATATGATGTTGAAGAAGCAGGTTTTATCGCGCCTTCAATTGATAGGCAGCGCGCTGCGCCCCCTCTTCCGCCTGCGGAAGAGGGGGCAAGGGCGGAAAAAACTTCTGTTAAAATTACGGCGCCAGTTTCTTTTTCTCGAAACCGGAAATGCTTGTCACATCCGACAGGCCGCCGCGTTTTTGCAGTTCGGCCAGCGCCTGTTCGATCGGCGTCTTGTCGCCCATCGCATCGAAACCGCGTGTTTCCACCGTTTCGGCATTTGATTCAAGGTTGCGGTAGAGGGTCGTTTTCTCCCGTGCCGCGAAATTGAAAATTTCGGTGATGCGATACCCGATCGCGTCTTCAACCGCCACGCGCGCGATGCGTTCGCCCGGCAGTTTTTTCCATTCACCATCCGTATCAGCAGCGGGCGCTGCTTCGGATTCCAGCGCGGGCAAAGCGCGGCTGCGCGCGGGGGCGTAGGGTTTCAGCACCTCGATCGCCTCGGCATGGCTGCCCTTTTGCGCGAGCGCCAGCGGCGTGCTGTTGTTGAAATTCTTGTCGTTGGGGTCGAGGCCTTTTTCAATCAGGAAGGCCAGCATATCCGGATAGCCCGCCGTTGCCGCCGTATGCAGCGCGTTGTTGCCGTCGCGGTCTTTCAGCTGCAGCAGTTCCGGATTTTTCGACAGCAGGTATGCCGCAATTTCCACGCTGCCCTTTTCTGCGGCGGTCTGCAGCAGCGACCCGCGAAAGCGCGTTTCCGTCGATACCGTCGCGCAGTTATCGACCAGCACCATGACGGCGGCCAGGTTGCCGCGGTTGATCGCGAACCACAAAAACGTGCGGCCGTAATCATCGGCGTAATTCGGGTTGGTGCCCAGATCCAGCAATTCCTTCATGCGCAGGATATTGCCGTCCATGATCGCGTTATGCAGTTTTGATTTCTTGAACATCATTGTGGTGGCGCTTTCGGCGGCGGCTGCAACAGGCGCGGCAGTTTCTTTGTTTTGTCGGGCAGGACGGAATCTTGCTTGCCGCCCAGCGATTGCAGCGCAATCCGTGCCTCGTCCAGCTGGCGCTGGTCGGCGAGTTTTTCGAACGGCGTGGTTTCGATATGGTCGGCTTTTGTCCTGAGGTTGTTGACGATGCGGATGCGCTCGCCGCTGGCGAAGTTGAACACATCGGTGATTTTATATCCGACACCGCCGACATCGCAGACTTTCGCGACGGTTTCGGGATTGAGCAACTTCCAGTCGGTTTCGGCAGGCGCAGGAACCGGCGCAGCGGGGAGTACGGCGGCGACAGGTTTTTTCAGCGATTCCAGCAATTCCACCACGCCCGCATGTTTGCCCTGATAGGCAAATCCAACCGCTTTTTTGCCGTGCGCGCCGGTCATGGCGGGATCGAAGCCATGCGCCAGCAGCGTCTTCACAATCTCCAGATGACCGCCGCCCGCCGCGAGGTGCAGCGCGGTGTTGCGGTTGTTGTCGATGCGGTTGATCAGCGCCTTGTCGTATTTGTCGCCTTCCAGCAAAAAATCTACGATTTTGCTGTGCCCGTTCGCCGCCGCCACATGCAGCAGCGTCTGCCAGATGCCGGTCGTCATCGGGTCGTGGTGGTGCTGGCCGAACGGGTCTGCGCCGCGCGCGACCAGCAGCTCGACAATTTCCGTGCGCCCCAGATAGACCGCCATCAGCAGCGCGCTGTCGCCATCCCAATAGGCGGTGTTGGGTTTATAGCCCTTGTCGAGAAGGCGCGTGACCGTCTTGATGTCGTTGCTGCGCACTGCGTTGAAGATTTTGCCCTTTTGCGTGAATGCCACGGCTTATCGCCCCCCGAAGACGAGGAACATGGAAATGCAGGCGAGAAGGTTTCTCATGGCCGGCCTTCAAAACGACGATATGGACGAGTTTCATTTTTAGAACAGAAGCATGTTGCCGTCAATTCTGGGAAATTGACGGATTGTTGCGTTTTGATTTACATATTTCAGCTGGAGGGGGGGGGTCGTTTATTACAAATCGTCTTCGTTCAACAAATTATTTAGGTCTAAAGGCTTGATATGCTTTTTCAGCTTTTTCTCAACATCACGGTTATATCCACGATCGTTCGGTTCTTCGCCTTTTTGTGCCTTTCTTGCGTACTCTTTTACAAACCGCTCTATATCCGTCCGCTCCAGTTCCTGTTTCTCAGATAAATTCAATTTCCTTTTTTTCTTCTTATCCTCTTTAGGAATTTTCTCAGTGAAGGTCTTGGCTAAAATTTCCTGCTCCGCAACTGGCGAGGATTTACTTCTAAGTTTATCTACCTCTGATTCCGTAATTTCCGACCATGTCAGGTGACCAAGATCTTGAAAGTTTTTAAGTGTCTTTGTAATCCATTCCAATTTACCTTTAAGAACGCGGATAACGATTTCTCTTTTTAAAATTTCTTCCGTGATCCCGCCACAACTCAGAGAGGGCTTCAGCCCTTCAATTTGGCTGGGAGTAAGGTGCTCTGAAAAAACGATATGAAGAAAGATTTCCAAAATATTTCCTAATAAAATTCTATTGATGAGTTGAAGTTAATATCAGAATTTACCAACCAACGCCGACTTACGCTCTTTCTCCGGAAACTTCTCGATGGCGTAGCGGAGCATCGTGCGGGGCATTTTCGCGTGGTGTTTTTTCAAAAATACCTTCAGGCGTTTCATGTCTTTCTTGCCGGCCTCGCGCAGCATCCAGCCGGTGGCCTTGTGGATCAGGTCTTCGCGGTCATCCAGCAATTGTTCCGCCAGCGCATAGACGTCGTCCAGCTGCCCGTTGCGGATGAAATGCCAGGTGGTGACGATGGCGATGCGGCGG
>JBBRVE010000139.1:0-3929 GCA_038247245.1 Bdellovibrionales bacterium
CAAAAATGTGCCCCCCACCTGCTTGCCCGCGTTGTCGGTCTGGATGAATTTCGCCTTCAGGGTCTTGATGCCGTTCAAATAGGCCTGCACTGCGGCGACCTCGGGTATTTCCTGCTGCGCCGAAGCGGCAGCGGGGGCGAGGATAAGAGCAAGCAGAATTGCGGCAATAAAACGCATAGGTCACCGTTCTTGGTTATATGTTCAAGGCCTCTCGAAGGCTGACACGCAGCTTAGGGGTTATACCCTGCGATCTGGAGCATGAATTTGTCGAGCGTCGCATGTACCTTGTCGAGGCTCTTCGGCTTGGGGCCGCTCGATGACAGGGACACCTGAACCGGGAAGTGGCGCAACATTGTTGTGCCGACCGCGCCGCGCTGGATATATTTTTTGTATTCCGACTCAAATTCGGCGCTGTAGCCGATTGAAACGCCGGTATCCGTGCGGGTCACCTTGTCATCGAACATGTACTGGTCGGGCGCGCCCATCATAAGCCGGGTGGCGTAGTTGTCGGCCACCTTCATGTCCGCCTTGCCGCCGGCTGTTTTTTTGTAATAGTTGCCGACGCTTTTCTTCATGTCGTCGCGGAAGCTGGGTTCGCGCATGTCGAGATATTCGGGAAGGCCGATCGGCGCGCGGCCGAGTTTGGGCGCCAGCCAGCTGATGGTGCCCTGATAGTTGAGCGCCGCATCCGGCGGTTCCATGCCGGGCAGCGTTTGTGCCGCCAGCGCAGGGCCTTGCGTGAATTTTTCCAGTTCGTCGCAATCGGCGAACATGGCGACCACATTGCCGCCGTCGGTGTCGTGGCTCAGTTTGCGCATATGTTTTATCATCGCGCCTTCAAGGTATTGTGATTCATCCAGGAAGCACATGCCAAGCGGCGCCTCCAGCGTGACACGGTGCTGGCCGAAGGGCATGACGACCGTGCGGCGCATTTCCCAGACGGGATTGGGTTCGCGCGCCTGTGCGACGACACCCGTCAGCATGGCGGCAGCAAGGGCGCAGCCGAGAACCGTCGACTTGGCGGTAAGAAATTTTTTCATGGAATGCTTCATTCTTTTATGTCCCGTTATGTACCGTAATGGTCGCCGCCCAGGATCTCACGCTTGCCGACATGGTTGGCGGCGGTGATGAGGCCCTCTTTCTCCATGCGCTCGACGATGCGGGCGGCACGGTTGTAGCCGATCTGCAGATGACGCTGGATAAAGCTGGTGGAAACCTTGCGTTCCCGGATGACAATCGCAACTGCCTGATCGTACAGGTCGTCGCCGCTGCCGCCCCCGCTTCCGATTTCTCCGAAGCCGCCTTCTTCTTCCTCGCCGTCTGTCACCCCATCAATGTAATTCGGAACGCCTTGGCTGCGCAAGAAGGACACGATTTTCTCGACTTCGTCATCGGCCACGAATGGCCCATGGACTCTGGTAATACGCCCGCCAGCCGCCATATATAGCATATCGCCCTGTCCGAGCAGCTGTTCGGCGCCGCCTTCCCCTAATATCGTGCGGCTGTCGATCTTGGAGGTGACCTGAAAGCTGATACGGGTCGGGAAGTTTGCCTTAATCACGCCGGTGATAACATCGACGGAGGGACGCTGGGTCGCCATGATCAAATGGATGCCGGCCGCGCGTGCCATCTGGGCGAGGCGCTGGATCGCGTTTTCAACCTCTTTGCCGGCCACCAGCATCAGGTCGGCGAATTCGTCGACGATGATGACGATAAAGGGCAGGTCGTTCAGCGGGATCGGCTGTTCTTCATAGATCGGCTTGCCGGTATCTGAATCAAAACCGGTCTGGATTTTGTGCATCAGCACTTCGCCGGTGTTGCGTGCGGCGCGGATGCGTTCATTGAAACCATCGATATTGCGCACGCCCAGTTTTGACATCGCGCGGTAGCGGTCTTCCATTTCGCGCACGGCCCATTTGAGGGCGGTTACGGCCTTATGCGCTTCTGTCACAACAGGGGTGAGCAAATGGGGGATATCGTCATAGACCGACAACTCCAGCATCTTGGGGTCGATCATGATGAAGCGGCATTGCTCGGGCGAGAGGCGGTAGAGCAGCGACAGGATCATCGTGTTGACAGCGACCGATTTACCCGATCCGGTCGTGCCGGCTACCAGCAAATGCGGCATACGCGACAGGTCGGCGATGATGGGGTCGCCCGCAATGTTTTTGCCAAGGACGAGCGGCAGTTTTGCGGTGTGCTTTTCAGACTCTTTCGTCGCCAGCAGTTCCTTCAGGAACACCATCTCGCGCTTCGCATTTGGCAATTCAATGCCGATGGCGTTCTTGCCGGGGACAACGGCAACCCGCACCGCAACGGAACTCATGCTGCGCGCGATGTCGTCGGACAGACCGATGACGCGGCTGGTTTTCGTGCCGGGTGCCGGTTCCATTTCATAGAGGGTCACGATCGGGCCGGGACTGACTTTCAAAATGTCGCCTTGCACGCCGAAATCAGCGAGCGTGGTTTGCAGCATCTCGGCATTTTTCTGCAGCGCGGGCTCGTCCAGCTTGGTGATGGACTGAGCGCGGTCCTGCAGCAGATCAAGCGTGGGCAGCTGCCATTCGTCATCCGATGTGCGCAGGTTCAGTTTCTTCTGTTTTTCTTCTTTCACGGGTTTCGCGGGCTTGTCGCTGCGGATCGCCAGGATGGGCTTACGCTTGGGGACCAGGGTTTCGTCGGGGGCGGAAGATTCAAATTCCTGCTCGTCCGGGGCATCTTCCTTGATACGGATTCGACGCGGTTTCGCGGGCGCATCATTGGTGTAGGTTGTGTGCCATTTGCGGAAGGCGGTGAAAGCAGCGCCGGTGCGCTCCGCCGCAAACGTTGTCACATCACGCGTGGTTGACAGTCCCGCCATCCATTCGCCAAAGCCGATGCCAAGCGCAAGGATATAGGTGACCGTGCACATCAGCGCGGCGCTGAGGGCGACAAACAGGAACGCCATGGTGCCCAGCCACCCCTGCAGGTTATTGCCGACCGCATTGTAAATCAGCGCGCCGGCAGAACCGCCAAGGTATGATCCCGCGCCGAACATATCGAAGGATGGCAGGCGTGCGAAGGCGATGGCGCCCAGCAGCACCGAGAACACCAGCATGGGCAGGCGTGCGCCCAAACCCTGCATTGGTTTGCGCTTCACAATCCGCCAGCCCCAGACCATGAACGCCGCGCCGATCAGCAGCGCCGCCGCGCCCAGTGTCTGCAGCATCAGGTCGGCCGCGTATGCCCCGCTCTTGCCGAGGACGTTTTGCACAACAGGATTTGTGCCCGCCGTGTTCAATGACGGGTCTTTCGGATCATAGGTAAAGAGCGCCGCAAACAGGGCCAGTCCCGCGCCCGCAAAGGCAAGCCCGCCCAGATCAGTCAGGCGGTGCGCCAGAAAACTTTGCATGCTGGCCGGCAGAAGCGGCGTTTTGACGCTGCGTGACTTGACGGAAACCTTGCGCTGCGGCGCGCGCGAAAATAGACCCATAAACCCCCCGGTCGGTGGACAAGACAGCTAAACTCTAAAACCCTCTACGAGTGTAGCAGAGGTGCGAGTCGTCGCGCTATATGTGTCGGGATAAATAAAGTGGCGGAGGCTTACTTTTTCTTCTCTTCGCCCAGATCCAGCACCCCGTTGGGGTCTTTTTCAACCAGATCAGCGACTTGATCGTAAACAGATGCGTTGTCGTTCATCTGTTCGCGCAGCGGCTCGTTCTGCGCGCCCACATTGCGGAAGAAAGTCGCGGCATCGCGCAAAAGTTTCGAGGCAAGCTGGGCGTAGGTGGCCATCTGGGTAATTCCTTGATAAGGACAAACAAGCACGCAAAAAATAGCATGGCTTCCGCGCCATGGCACGAAAAAACGCCGCCGGTTGTTATGTCAATTTACTTGCGGCGGAAGTCATGGGCGGGATAGGTGCCCAGCATACGGATATCGGCCGCATA
>JBBRVE010000140.1:0-3778 GCA_038247245.1 Bdellovibrionales bacterium
CAGAATCCTGATGTTTCCTTCGCTTGCGCCAGATATTCACCAATACTCAACGTTTTAAAGCGCTTCGGCCCGACTGCGAGCAGCGCGAGACCTTGCTGCGCCGCCTCCGGCGAGCAGCAGAGCGCGCCATACATATCGCAAGCCTATTCACGCGCGCGCGAATAGGCTGCGCCCAGTAGCGGCAGGCAGAGGGCAGGGGCGAGGAACGGCTGAACCAGCAAATGCTTTCTGTCGATATGCCCCATTTCATGGCCGATGTAGAAATTTAGTGCTTCTGGCTTGTCCTCGACGCCGTCGATAACATCGGACAGCAGCACGATATAGGTCTTGCGCAGGAATTTTGTGGCATAGGCGTTGAACGCGCCATTGCCGTTGATGATATAGACATGCGGCACAACGTTCAGGCCGGTTTTTTCCGCGCACAGATCGACGCGTGCCTGAATGTCGGGATATTGCGCGATAGATACCAACGCGCCTTGGCCTTTCAGGTAACAGATGAAAGCTGATTGCGCGAACAGATAGATGATATAAAAAAATGGCAGCATCGCGAGGATGATGCCTTTGGTGTGAAATGCAACCAGGGCCCAGATGGCGGCTGAAAGTGCGAACGCTATAAACAGCAATACGCGCTCGTTCGGATAAACCGGCTTCGTCATGAAAAATCCCCCCGCCCGAAAGTGTTCTTACAACACAGTACAGCAGGGGGATTAATATTGGCTTAAGTGTCTGAAAACCCTTGTTACGCCGCCAGTTTCGGTGCTTTCGGTTTCGGCATCACCACGACGCTTTGGCTGGCGTAGAGGGTGAAGTGCGCGCTGCCGCCGATGGTGCGCTGGCCGGTTGCGGGCGCGAAACCTGCATAGATGGTGGCGGCCACATCCTGCGCGCTCATGTCTTTAAGTGCGGATTCCATCACGGCGACCACGTTCGATCCGCCCATTTCAAGGATGGTCGGTTTGGTGCCGCGCGATTTGCTGATGATGTTGCCCGTGACGTCGCCGCCGACGAAATGCACAAGGTCGGCCTCCGCGGTCAGGCTACGATTGACGCCGACGCTCGATTGCACAAGACCGCGCGCGGTTGCCGCGAAGGCGCCAGCCCAGGGCTTGCCCGCCGCTGCAGCCGTCGCGGAAAATTCATGCACTGCTTCATCAACCGCCGTCATGAACGGGAACACCCAGTTGGGCGCTTTCAAGGGGGCTGACACGACAACGCCGTTGCCTGCGGCAAGCGCGCCGACGATACCGCCGATCGCAAGCGCATAGGGATAGTTATACGCGCCGATGATCTGCGCAACGCCGAGCGGGCGCGACACCGTGCGGCTTTCGCCCGCCGATTTCGCGCCGATTTGCGTTTCCACATTTTTATAGGCGAAGTCGAACCATTCCGCGCCCTTGGCCATTTCCTTGACCGATAATTCTGCGGGCTTGCCGGTATCGGCGGTGATGACAAGGCCGATATCCTGTTCATGCGCCTTCACTTTTGCTTCCAGCACCTTCAGGAAATCGAGGCGTTCCTCTACGCTCAAGCGTCCGAACACCGCGCTTGCCGCGCGGCCGTCATCCAGCAATGCCTTCGCCTGCAAATCATTCGTCTGTTTCAGGTAAAAACAGGTGCGCCCGAAAATCGCGCTATGCACGGGCAGGTCGGTTGGCACGGGTGAAAAGGCCGCGTTGAAGGCGGGGAAGCGGGAAAGGAAACTGCGATATTCATCGCGGAAGGAATTAAAGTCGTTCTGGCTGACTGCCTGTTCGAATTTCATGCTCAGTTCACCTGCCGCTAATATCGCCATCGTTCATCCCTTCATACGTGCTTTTTTAAGTGTTATACTCAAATTAAGCATAAGTACGGGATATGTCAAGTCTTAATCTTTATCGTTGGAATAACAGACGTTTCCGGCGTCTTCGCCCGCCTGTTCCATGCGCCAGCGCGTGATCATTTCCTGCATTTCCAGACTTTGCGAATCTTCCGCCGCAAACCAGTGGTCACGCAACGTGCGCCAGATTAAACGCCCGAGGTCGTCATCTTGTTTCAATCGTTCTGCTTCAACCGCGCAGGTAAAGCTGCCCGCGCCGCAATCCCAAGTCACATCCACAATCCTGCCCGACGAAAATTCGCGCAAAGCTTCGTTCTTCTCCGCCGATTTTTCGCCCTGATTGAATGTGGTTTTTGCGCCGTCGTAAGAAACCACGAGACCTGCATAGGGCGCGAAGGGCAGGGTGACGTTGTGATAAAATTTATAGCTGTATTCCCCGCTGCTTTCACGGGCCCAATCGGGGCCCTGGTCATGTGCGAAGAAAATTTCCTTTTGCAGGCGTACCACGAAGCTGTCGGTCATTTCTTGAACGTCTTCTTGATCGATTTCCACACGGCATAATAATCTTCCTGCAGCCCGTTTTTCAGCGCCTGCGGCGTGGGTTTCATGATGTAGCGGGATTCGAACATGAATGCGGTTGCGCCTTTCATATAGGTGGGGGCGAGTTGCGCATTGCCCGCTTTCTCCACCACCGCCGCATCCGGCCCATGCGCCGACATGCAGTTGTGCAGCGAACAGCCGCCGGGTTCAAACCCGCCGCCTTCCTTGCCGTCATACACGCCCGCGATCAGGCCCATGAATTCGCTCATGACGTTGCGGTGGAAATAGGGCGGGCGGAAGGTATGGTCGGCGACGCTCCAGCGGGGCGGGAAGATCACGAAATCGACATTCGCCACGCCGGGCATCACGCCGCTGGGCGATGTCAGCACGGTGAAGATTGACGGATCTGCATGGTCGAAACTGACTGTGTTGATGACCATGAATTTCGACAGGTCGTATTTGTACGGCGCGTAATTGCCGTGCCACGCCACCACATCCAGCGGCGAATGGCCGAGCGCAGCCTGCCACAGTGAACCTGAAAACTTGGCGATCATTTTATGGGGGCCGTCTTTATCTTCATACGCCGCAACGGGGTAAAGGAAGTCGCGCGGATAGGCGAGGCCGTTCGACCCGATGGGGCCAAGATCCGGCAGCGTGAAATGCGCGCCGTAATTTTCGCAGATATAACCGCGTGCATTGTCATCATGCAAATCGACTGCGAATTTGATGCCGCGCGGGATCACGATGATTTCACCCGGCGCCACATCCAACGTGCCCATTTCGGTACGGAAGGTCAGTGCGCCGAAATCCGGCACGATCAGCATTTCGCCATCGGCGTTGTAGAAAAATCGCTTGTCCATCGACGCGTTCGCGGCATAACGATGCACGGCCAGGCCCGCCCATTCATCCGGCCGCCCATTACCCGCCATCGTCACGATGCCGTCGACGAAATCGATTTTTTTCTTCGGCAGCGGCAGCGCATCCCAGCGCATCTGGTTCGGCGACGCGGGCGCGTCGGGCTTCGGCGCGGCAAAGGACGGATGCACATATTGCGTAAACGGCTTGTGCATGACGGAGGGGCGGATGCGGTACAGCCAGCTGCGTTTCTGCTGCTTGTGCGGCACGGTAAACGCGCTGCCGCTCAGCTGTTCGGCGTACAACCCGTAGGGCGGTTTTTGCGGCGAATTCTGGCCTTCGGGCAATGCGCCCGGCAATGCCTCGGTTGCGAATTCGTTGCCGAAGCCGGATTGATATTGTAGTGCCTTGCGGGATGCCATTTTTTAAACTCCGTATTTGAATTTGAACAGGCCGTAGAACACGGCCAGCATGATGCCGATCAGCACAATCGTGACCAGCTTGAATTCGTGCCGCGATTCAAACGCCGCGCTGCTGATGCTGCACAGGCTGTCGGGCGTGACCTGC
>JBBRVE010000141.1:0-3478 GCA_038247245.1 Bdellovibrionales bacterium
GTTCTGGTTTGCGGCTTTGAAGGCAGCGGAGGCAGGGGTTGCTGCGCTGAGGCCTGCAGCAGGGTTCAGCTGGCTTGCGATTTTGCTGATCGCGTCTTTGTCGATATGCGCCTTCGTCTCGATCTGGCCGGACAGCATGTCGAATGCACGCTTCATGCGGGTCGCGTTTTCTTCACTGCCGTAGAACGTGATTTTGTCGGGGTTGTAATTGACGTCAAGCTGGACGCCGAATTTCTGGCCCATGTAAACATGCAGATGGCCACGGTCCTGACGGTACAGGATGCTCGCCAGCCGCTTGTCATTGGGAGAATCAAGGGTAATGGTGTGAAGAGTGCCTTCCGGCTTGGGATTGCGCTGTTTGTTGCTGTAGTTGCTCATGCTGCTTCCTTCTTCTGGCTGGGGTTTTTTGTTGTTGTTTCAGTGGTAGCGATAGTACCGGCCATCCCGTTCTGGAAGGCCTTATCAATCGTCACATCAATCATTTCGCCGTAGAGGCGCTCGGGCGCGGTGACATAGACGGACTGGTTCCACGGGGATTTCCCGAGGAGCTGGCCTTCCTTGTCGCCTTTGCGGTCAAACAGCACGGTCATGGTTTTGCCCACGCTGCGCTGGTTGAATTCGGATTGCTGCGCAAACAAAATCGCCTGCAGTTCATGCAGGCGTGTGTCCTTCACAGCTTCGGGAACGATGCCGCCCATGACTGCGCCGGGGGTGCCGGGGCGGGGGCTGTACTTAAACGAATAGCAGGAGGCGAAGCCGATCTGCTTGACCATTTCGACCGTCGCCGCATGGTCTTCTTCCGTCTCGCCGGGGAAGCCGACGATGAAATCCGACGACAGCGCGATATCGGGGCGAACCTTTTTCACGCGCGCGATGATGTCGATGTATTGCGCGGCGGTATGCTTGCGGTTCATGAGGTCGAGGATACGGTCGGAACCGCTTTGCACCGGCAGGTGCAGGAAGGGCATCAGTTTTGCGATGCTGCCATGCGCGTCAATCAGCGCGTCGTTCATGTCGCTGGGGTGCGAAGTCATGTAACGGATACGCTCCAGCCCGTTGATCTGTGCCAGTGCGTCGATCAGGCGTGCCAGATCCCAGGTGCCGCCTGCGCCTTCGCCGTGAAACGCATTCACGTTCTGGCCGAGCAGCATGACTTCCTTTGCGCCCTGTTCGACGGATTTTTTCGCTTCGTCGAGGATTTGCTGCACGGGGCGGGAATATTCCGCGCCGCGCGTATAGGGGACGACGCAGAAGGTGCAGAACTTGTCGCAGCCTTCCTGCACCGACAGCATGGCCGACGGGCCTTGTGTCGTGGAGGCGGGCAGATTGTCGAATTTCGATTCAACGGGGAAATCGGTGTTCACCACACGCTCGCCGCCATTCGCGGCCAGTATCATTTCGGGCAGGCGGTGATAGGTCTGCGGGCCGAACACCATATCGACGTATTTGGCGCGCTGGAGGATGACGGGGCCTTCGGCCTGCGCCACGCAGCCGGCAACGGCGATCAACGCCTTTTCGCCTGCTTCTGCCTTGGCTTCCTTGTGATCGCGCAGGCGGCCGAGGTCGGAAAACACCTTTTCGGTCGCTTTTTCGCGGATATGGCAGGTATTGAGGATCATCAGGTCGGCGCCTTCGGGCGCATCCACCGGCGCATAGCCGAGGGGGGCCAGAACATCGGCCATCTTTTGGCTGTCATAGACATTCATCTGACAACCCCAGGTCTTTATGTAGAGCTTTTTGCTCATTGCATTCTTAATCCTGCAATTTAAACTCTGAACGGTGGTTCTGGTGCTGCGACTATTAACCATATCTTTTATGGCTTGTCCATAATTTTATGTCTAATTAAGGTGGGAAAAATCCGTTATGGCTCAAGAAGTTCTCGTCATGGGCCCCATTCCCGCCGCACAGCTGGAGCAGCTGGAGAAAAACTACCGGATTCACAAGCTCTGGCAGGCCGACAACCCCGAGGCAAAACTTAACGAAGTGCGCAATAATATTACCGGCATGGTCAGCACCGCTTTTTTCGGCGTGACTGCCAAGATCATCCGCGCGCTGCCCAACCTCGAGATCATCAGCCATTTCGGCGTCGGCTATGACAGCGTCGATGTGAAGGTCGCCAAGGAGCAGGGGATTATCGTCACCAATACGCCCGATGTGCTGACCGACGACACGGCGGATATCGGCATTGCCCTGACGCTCGCGGTTTTCCGCCGGACGGTGGAGGGAGATATATATGTTCGCAGCGGACAGTGGATCAAGAAAGGGCCAATGCCGCTGGGACGTTCCCTGCGCGGCAAGACAATGGGCATTATCGGCCTTGGGCGGATCGGGCAGGCGATTGCCACCCGTGCGCAGGCGTTTGGACTCAATATCATTTATCATGGCCCGCGCGATAAAAAGGCCGGTTATCCCTTTGTCGCTTCGCTGGACGATATGGCCGCGCAATCCGACATATTAATGGTCGCCTGCCCCTATAGCGCGGCGACGCACCAGTTAGTGGATGCCAAGATTCTCAAGGCCTTGGGACGCGAAGGTGTGCTGGTCAATATCGCGCGCGGCAAGATCGTGGATGAAAAAGCGCTGATCGACGCGCTGGAGGCGGGCGTGATTGCGGGTGCCGGCCTTGATGTCTTTGAAAAAGAACCGGATGTGCCAAGCGCACTGTGCAGACTCGATAACGTCGTGCTGCAACCGCATGTGGGCAGCGCGACGCATGAAACGCGCGGCGCGATGGCCCAGCTGGTGGTGGACAACCTGCTTTTGTACTTTGAAAAAGCTGAGGTTTTGACGCCCGTTTAATCGCCTTCTGGACAATATCGGGCGTTTGCTGTAAAACTCGGAACCAATTTCCGCGCTATATGTTTTATAGGATGCCCTGCATGAAAAAGATCGCCCTCGCTCTGGCTCTGACACTTTGCCTGTCCACGACGGGTGCCAATGCCAAAGGTTCTTCCGGTTGCTACACCGCCAAGGAATTCGAAGCTGAACAGGGCCTGCGCATCCACAGCGAATTGATGGTCATTGGCCTGACCTGCATGAAAATGCCCCAAGGCCCCCAGATGTACATGAAGTACCAAAGCTTCACGCAGAAAAACAAAGGACTGATCTCGGGCTACGAAAACGACCTGATCGGTTATTACCGCCGCTCCGGTTCGGGCAACCCCGAAATCAAGCTGCACACGCTGCGCACCAATCTTGCCAACCAGATTTCGCAGCACGCGATTGCAATGTCCACCTCGACCTTCTGCAAGCGTTTCTCGCCGCGCATCGATCAGGCGCTGTCGATGGACAACACGAAAATCCGCCAGTGGGCGCAGCATTCCTGGCAGACCAGCACGACCACCGCCCCGGTTTGCACGAACTAGGGTTAAAACCCAATAAATCTCTTGAGATATGAATCGGATAATGATTCTCTGTATTGGGGAGTACAGATGACATGAGAAAAAACCAGTTTTGGCTGAATGACGCGCAATGGGAA
>JBBRVE010000142.1:0-3413 GCA_038247245.1 Bdellovibrionales bacterium
ACCACCGGTCGCAACCCCCGCACCGGCGAAAACATCCAGATCGAAGCTTCGAACCGCGTGAAATTCACGCCCGGTAAAGAGCTGAAAGAAGCTGTTAACAAGTAAGATCGCAAGTGGACGTTGACTTGATATTCCATATGGATTATCAATATTTCGTCCCTGCAAAGGGGAAGGGTGCTTAGCTCAGCGGTAGAGCGTCTCGTTTACACCGAGAATGTCGGGAGTTCAATCCTCTCAGCACCCACCACCCTGCCTTCCATATCTGCTTCGACTGCCTTGGCAGCCGACCGCGCCATTTGATAGTCTAATGTCATGGCTGCTCTCTCTAAAAAATTCAATCCGCCACCCGTTCCGACACAGGAAGACATTTATGCCTTCTGCAATGCCGGAAAAATGAACGACCGCGTGACGGTCGACAAATACCTCGACACGTTCGGTGCCAATATCATCGACGAGCGCGATAACATGCGGGATAACGCGCTCACATGGGCGGCGTGGATGGGGCATGCGGAAATGTGCGCCTACTTGATTGAACGTGGCGCTGCCGTGAACGCCAAGGGCATGACCGACCGCAATGCACTGGGCTGGGCGGCGCAGGGCGGGCGTAGCGAATGTGCGAAGGTTCTGCTGGCTGCGGGTGCCGATATGAACCAGCCCGACGCCGAAGGCCGCAGCCCCATGAAAATTGCGCAGGATGCAGGCCGCACCGAACTTGCCGAAATGATGGTCAAGGAAACGGAAACCCGCATCGAGCGCGCGCGCCTGAAAAAAGAACGCGAGGACGGCATCGCGCTGACGGCGAAGCGTCAGGAGATGCTGCGCAAATTCAGGCCGCCGAAATTGAAACCGTGAATTATTGCGAAGATTGCAGGCCGTCGAGGTGCTCGAGCATCCGTCGGCTGACTTCCTGCGACGAATTGACGGTCAGGTGTACGTTCTTTTCCGCGAAATATGTGATCTCTTCGTCGTTCTGCGCCTTCACGATCACACGGATATAGGGCTTGATCGCGCGCGCGCTTTCCACGATGTTGCGCGCCTCGAACGGGTCGGGGACGGTCACGATGATGGCAAGCGCCTTCTGGATCGCGGCCTCCCCCAGCACCTCGGGGCTGATCGCGTCGCCATAGATGGCGTGGAAACCCTTGCCGCGCAGGTATTCGACCTTTTCACGGTTGCGTTCGATGATGACAAGGTCAACATGGCGCTCATGGATATGCTGGGTGATGAATTTGCCGACGCGCCCGACGCCCACGAGAATGACGAGGTCTTTCAACGCGCGTTTTTCATCGGTACGCAGGTGGGCAAGGTCGTCGTCGCGCAGGTTGAACATACGGCTTAGTTTTGGCGTTGCGCCCACGACCGTATAAATCTTTTTGCCGAAATAGAACAGCATGGGGTTGATGGCAATCGAGACCATTGCCCCCGCCAGTACCATATCGCGTCCCGCATCCGGCAATAGGCCGAGTGTCATGCCGAGGCCGATCAGAATGAACGAAAATTCTCCGATCTGCGCCAGGCCGGCCGACACGATCAGGCCGGTTTTGAGGGGGTAGCCGAAGAAAGTCACGATCATGAAGGTGATGAGAGATTTCCCGACCGTGATGATGGCGATTACAGCAAGGACGTTCAGCGGCTCGTCGATCAGGATATTGGGATTAAAGATCATGCCGACGGAAACAAAGAACAGGACGGCGAAGGCATCCTGAAACGGCAGCGCGTGGTCGGCGACTTCATGGTTGAGGTCGGATTCACGGATCATCATGCCCGCGAAGAACGCGCCCAAGGCGAACGACACGCCGAACAATATTTGCGCGCCGAAGGCAACGCCCATCGCCATGGCAAAAACGGCAAGGGTAAACAGCTCGCGCGAACCCGTGCGGCTGACGACCGACAGCAGCCATGGCAGCACGCGCTTGCCGCCCACGAACATGATGACAATAAACAGCAGCACCTTGCCGATGGCGATGCCCAGTTCCTTGGCTGTCGCCATGAAATTCGCATCAGGCGATTTTCCGGCAGCGGCGAGGGCGGGGATCAGCACCATCGCCAAAATCATGACAAGGTCTTCCACGATCAGCCAGCCGATCGCGATCTTGCCTTCCATACTCTGCACCATGTTGCGCTCTTCAAGCGCGCGCAGCAGGACGACGGTGGAGGCGACGGAAAGCGCAAGGCCGAGTATGACGCCCGACTGCACCGACCATCCCCAGAGCCACGCAAGCCCGATGCCCAGCCCCGTGCCGATGATAATGCGGCCAATCGCACCGGTGAGGGCGATCTTGCGCACCTCCATAAAATCCTGAATGGAGAAATGGAGGCCGACGCCGAACATCAGCAGCACCACGCCAATCTCTGATAACTGTTCGGCGATTTTCAGGTCGGCATGGAAACCGGGCGTATGCGGCCCGACCAGAATGCCCGCCAGTAGATAACCCACGATGGGGGGGATGCGCAGCTTGGCAGCGACAAGGCCGAACACAAAGGCCGACGAAAGGCCTACGGCAACTGTGGAGATCAGCGGAATGTCGTGCAATGCGGACATGGAGTGCTCTTTTCAAACGGGATTTTCAGCCCGCCGCGTGGAAGACGCCTGCATGCTTATATAGGTATCTTACCATAGTACCGCTACAAGATGCAACGTTCTTATAGCAGCTTGGGCGGATTCCGTGGTGGTACGGGGCTTGCCGGCGCTTTCTTCGGCATCACAGGCGAACCTGTGTCACGGATGCGGTTCGTCGCGGCGACCAATGACTTCATCGTTTCCGGTGAAGCACCCGAATGCCCGGATTGCACGAATTCAAGGCTCACATTCGTCAGTTTTTCCGACAGGTCAAATGCCGACATGGGCGGGCAGACGATATCATGACGCCCCTGAACGATAGCGGTGGGAATATCTTTTATTAAGGCAATGTTCTGCATGATGCTGTCATCGGGCATATGATTGCGCATGAAATGCGCCTCGATGCGGGCAAAGGGCAGGGCGCGCTGCGGCGTGTCGTTGCGGATCTCGTCGGGCGGCACTTCAAGGAACGCGCTGCCGTTTTCAAACCGCGTCCATGCAAATGCTGCGGGCAGGTGGATCGCAGGGTCGGGATTGGTCAGGCGCAGGTAATAGTTTTCCAGCACATCGCCGCGCTCGGCGGGCGGCAGGAAGTCGACGAATTCTTTATACACTTCAGGGAAGAACGTGCCGATGCGGTTGATGTACCAGTCCAGTTCCTTGTCGCGCATCATGAATACGCCGCGCAGCGTCATGCTGATGGTGTTTTCGGGGTATTTTTCCGCATACATCAGGGCGAGGGTTGAACCCCACGAGCCGCCGAACAAATGCCATTTGTCGATGCCAAGGTGCTGGCGGAGTTTTTCGTTATCCTCCACCAGATGCGCAGGCGAATTCGCGTTGATATCGCCGG
>JBBRVE010000143.1:0-3341 GCA_038247245.1 Bdellovibrionales bacterium
CGAAATGCTGGTGATGGTCTGCATCCGCGGCCTGCGCTACGAAGAAGTGTCCGAAATGCTGCAAATTCCGGTCGGTACCGTGCGCTCGCGCCTGTTCCGCGCCCGCAAACAGCTGCAGGAAATGCTGGATGCACCCGCAAGCAAAGTGGCGGTTGGCGAACTCGGCCGCCCGGTCATCGAACACTATGAAGAAAGCACGATGGCTCAAGCCTAACTTTTACCTGCCCCTCCAAACAAGAAATCCCCCGGTTGCCCGCCGGGGGATTTTTTTATGCCAAGCTAGGAGGGCTTTAAGCTGCGCTACTCAGATCCGCAAGGGCGTCAGCGCCCGCTTGATTTTAGCCATGAATCCGGTTTCCGGTGGCAGGGCTTCCGATTTGCCGCGCATCGCCTGTCTGCCGCCGATATCCCTGTCACCGGCGCGTTGCAGGATCGCTTCCTTTAGATCCTGCCAATGCGTAACGCCACCTTGCAAGGGGACATACTGACCCACGTAAGTAGCACCGCGAGCATCAATGGCGCTGACCACAATGCGGGCGGCGAGATAAAAAGTCATGGATGACGGACTGGCTTTCATGCAGATTTCGGTCAGCGCATGCAGTCGCTGCTCAAGGCTCTCCGCGAGATGCAGCAGGTCACTTTCAAGATCCGGGCTGCCGATCTTCGCCACTTGGGCGAATTTGTTCATAAGCCGCTCCGGCTTATCGAAAGCTTCTGCGTTCCTGGTGGCGATATGGGCCGTTTGCCGCGAGGTCAATGACATGAAGTCCGTATGTCGCGGGTTGATGATGATTGCATCGATCGCCATGGAGGTGAGATGGCTCAGGCCTCCGTACAAAAGAAAACATGCATCGCGGTGAGAGGACAGCACCGCCAGGTTTTCTTTGACCAGCGTGCCGCGCTGTAGCCCGCGCAGCACAGCAAAGGAATCTGCCACATTTTCTGCAAGATCCGGCTTAATACCCCGCCCGCTGCCCTTCGGCGCGACCAGATGCCCGAGTTCATGATCGAAGGTATAATGGTTGCATTTATCCGGCGCGTCGGGAAAGACGTTGCTGGGCCGGTCAGGATGCATGATCATCAGCATGCCGCCATTGTGGCCGGTCGCAACTGCGGCCTGTTTTTCTTCAAAACGGGGCGCGAGCATCCTTTCCCATTCTATCGTGCGGAACTTCTGCTCCACGGCCCAAGCATAAAGCTTTTCATAGGCATCGACTGCGGAGCCATCAATAAAGGTCGTGTTGGCAGTTTCTTTGGGGAAATCGCGGCGTGCCTCATCTACGGCGCGCGCAAAGCTGAAGGCTGCTGTATCCGCCTCCTCCTCTGGCTGCGCGCCCGGCTGGATCATAAAAGAGGCCCCTGATATTTATTTATAAAGCTCATCTATTATAGGTAAGGACATATTACCATAAAATTAACTCATCGGGGATGAAAAAGACACTTTTGGAACGAAAACCACGTTCTTAAACGTCTGCGCTGCGAATCCAGCCATCAAAACCCGCCTTGGCCGTCGGAATGTCAGAGGCATATTAAAGTATCATTATGCTGAAATTTATGAATTTTACGGTTATTTTTTTGAACAAATGTTCTCGATAATATTATTGACATAATGTCCATCATTCCCGTAATCTCCCGCAAATGGCTAGGAAGGTAATTCCTCAGTAATTTAACAAAAAAATAAAGGGTGCACTTATGGCTGTTAAGAACTATGCGAACAACGAAACCTTGCCCGTCAGCGCGAACGCGCAAAAAAGCTTTGACGACGGCGTGGCGAAAATCCGCGCGACGATGAAATCCTACGGCTTTGCAGCGGAAGCTGTTAACTCAATCGAGTTCAACCTTACTCGTCATACACTCGCGATCACGCTGGATGAAGCGCGCTCCGGTGCTTTCCACACCTTTGCCGACGGCAACCCTTTTTATGCAATCAACATCAGGTCGCCCGGTTCAATGCTAGATATCGGCGACAGCAGCCAGCCGACAAAAATGACGGTAGAGCAGCAGGCAGCGATGATCACCTTCGAGATCGGCATCAACCTTATTGGCCGCGTCGAAAAAGCGATTGAAGTGAAATTCGGCATACCAGCTGACGAGCGCGGAGGCGGCGTCAGCATGAGCATGTCCCCCGATTTCGAAACCACTACGCGCCGCGACCCATCACTGTTCCTAGACGCGCTGAACGATCTCGTCGATATGCGCCTAGGCATGCTGACTCCGAAAGTAGCGACGACGGCTTCAAGCCCGACGAAACCGTCGGCAAATACGCCCTAACCTATCAAAGTATTCTCAAAAACGGCCTCTCTTTCCCAAGAGAGGCCGTTTTATCTTTTATCCGTTGGGGGGGCGGTGACGGCCTACAATCCTGACCACAATAGCCAGCATATACCTACTACCAATGATCACGGCACAGCGAAAGATGTCCTCCGAATAGCCGGAAGATTTTGTTTTGACTGGGGAGAGCCGGATATATGCGCCCTTCCGATACACTTCTCGCTCTCGCTAAGGAAGTCGTCCACGACTGCTGGAAGCAAAAAAAGGGGGAGTTCAAACGTCAGCTTGCCGACTGCGACAGGGAAAAGAAGGAACTCGACCTGAGCGTCCAGAAGCTCACCTCTCGGTTGCTGAACACGGACGACCCCATCATCGTGCAGGTCTATGAAGGCCAGCTCAAGGACATGGAAGTGAAACGCCCGCACCACGCTGTTCGCTCCTGGCAGATGTATAGCATCGACACCAGCTTCGATGACGCACTTGAAACCGTGTTCGACTTCATCGGCAACCCGCATGGCATGTGGGCTAACGGCGATTTGGAGGATAAGAGGCGGGTGTTGAAGCTGGCCTTCGCCAAGCGCTTGCCGTATTCCTCAAAAGAGGGATTTGGAACCGCGCTAACGTCTTTGCCTTTCACGGTTTTTCGGGAGATGGCTGCCGGAAAAGTAGAAATGGTGGAGGGGGGAGTTTATCGATAAATAGTCTCCCACACAAATTCCCTGAGAACAGGGAAAAATACAGGGAATTTGTAGATTGCGAACACTTACTTTTAGGGGACAGACGCCCGCATACCTCTGCAATAGCTCAGAAATGATCATTTCTCCCAGTATTCTTTAAGAAAATAACAGGGAATTTTAAAAATCAGATCAGGGAAACCAGTGCGCAAATGCCTTCATTTGGGGAGTGCTAGGGCTTTGGCTGGTCAACCCCCAATTTGGAGTCCACCCGCAATAGGTACGTTTCCGCCTGTGGTCTTCCCCCATTTGTCGGACCAGATTCAGAGAGAAAATCCGGTCTTCATGGGCTGCCCTGGCTAGCCAGGGCAGCAAATTCTGCGGGCGTTTTGTTGC
>JBBRVE010000144.1:0-3266 GCA_038247245.1 Bdellovibrionales bacterium
GCACAGGGCAATGCACAGGCCGCGGCCGCGCTGGAAAAACTGCAGCAATCCAAAAAATAATTTCAGGAAAACAATTTAATGCTTGGGCGAGCCGGGCAGCTTGAACTTGCCGGGCGCACCTTTTCTCAGCTGCTCGATACGGCTGGCGGTTGCGGCGCGCGCAGCGGCTTCCTGCGCGGCCTGACCGTGGAGGCGTTCATGTTCGGCCAGCTGTTCGCGGCGATCTTCGATCATCGTCATCATGCCGGGATCGTTCGCCGCGTAATCGGCGGGCGTGCGTTCGGAATTGTCCTTAACGTCCAGCGATGCGCCACGGTTTATCAGTGTTGCCGCCGTTTCATAATGGTTGCCATCAATCGCCCATGACAGCGCGGGTTTGTTGCCGGTGCCACCCGCATCGATATCCGCTCCGCGTTGCAGCAGCAATTCGACGATTTCGGTATGGCCGGTAAACGCGGCCCAGGTGATCGCGCGGGCATCGATATTGTCGCGCGCATTCACAATGCCCGCACCGAACTGGTCGAGCATGTCGCGCACGAACTCAAGATCGCCGCGCTGCGCTGCGTTGCAGAACCCGTTGATTTCTTCCGGTGACGGCAAACGGGCGCTGGGATCGAACGGCTTCAAGGATTGCGACATGATAAAAATGCCCCGTCAAAAAATGCGTTTATGCGTGAACGAAGGCATTATGCAAGATTCGCGCGGTAAATCTACCCCGCAAACCGTGGTTTTTGAATACCATAAATAGACTAAAACTTAGCCGTGCCTGAAATTCTGGGGCTGCGTGCGCGGGATAGCTACCGGCGACAGCGACGGAAGGTTATTCACGACCTGCACGGGCTGCACATCGCGGGCGACGGAATTAAAGCGGTGCTGAAGGTTCATTTCCTTCATCTTGTCACGCGCCTGCTGCAGCAGCTCGCCCGGCACAAAACCGTAAAACTGGCTGCGTTCGCGGCGGTCCGGCACGCGGCGGATATCAAGGCCGGGCCATTCGAATTTGTTAACTTCGTTCGCCATGATCCACGATTTTTCGCTGTCGAGCCCAAGGCGCGCCTTGGTCTCCATCGGGATCAGGATCGACTCTTCGGGATAAAACGGTGCGGTATGCGTGATCGGCGCAACATAGACTATTTTCTTGTCGTCTTCGGTGCGCACGGCCAAAATCAGGCTCGGGCGGAATTTGCGGAATTTTTCGCCATGGTTCTGCCCCATATGCGCCTGACGCGCCCACAGATAACCGTAACGGACAACCATGCCGGGTTTGGGATCAACATAAATAGTCATTTCTTTTTCACCTCGTGGTCGAATTTCCTGCATTCTTCCGGAATTTCGCTGTTGAGGATTGCATCCAGATCATCGGTGCTGAGGTCGCTTACGTGTATGGCTTTCCGGTTGCTTTCACGCAACGCCTCGAAAAGCTCGTAAGGGATCATGACGGCATGCGGCTTACCGTGCTTAACGATCGTGACCGGATCGGCCACATCGTTCTTCACCAAATAGTCGTGCACGTCGATAAAATCGATCGTCTCAGGCATAGGTCTGTAAAATCCGTAACTTTGCGACTCCGTATCGCGCTGACCAGTATATAGAAATTACGTTTCTGGAAAAGAACATTATCATTAATAAACGCAAAGCAATGATTTCTTTACATTTTATTACCCTGTTGTAGGCTAAGACCATGAAAATAAGGACCATTTATTTCAAAGTTCCGGATACTGCCAAGGCCGCCGCCTTCTGGTCAAAATTGCTGATGACCGCGCCGCATAAGGACTTTGAGGGGTGGAAAGAAATCAACTGCGGCAATATCCGGCTGGGGTTCCTGCAAAACCCGGGCGACGTTTTTACCGGTTCCGGCTGCGTGCCTGTTTTCGAGTTTCCTGACGACGCCCTGCCCGGCTATATTGCGCGTGCACGTGAATTGGGCGCGACGGTGATTGTGGATGGCCTTGAAGACCCCAACATGAAATCCATCGCATTCCGCGATCCCTTCGGCCACGAATTCGAACTGTCGAGGTTCCATGATTAACGTCATCCGCATTTGCATCCTTGCCACCATGCTGTTTTACAGCGGCGCTGTGCATGCCGGGGAATCGAAACCGGAAGAAACAAGCCTTCCGGCCAGCTACGCCACGTGCAAAAAAGGCGCGCCATACACCACGGTCACAGAACAAAAATGCACCTACATTGTGCCCGAAGACAAAGGTAATGGCGACGCGACAAAAGATTACCTCGCCTGCCGTCAGAACGGCCCCCATTACGAATACCTGAAAAAATTCACCTGCAAATACGAAGCATCCGAAGACCTGACGCGCATGACGCAGCTGCGCTGCAAAAGAGAACATATGCCGGATGTGCTGCCGCCTTTCGAATACGACTGCAAATACACCTTCTATAACCCCGACTACGCGTTTCCCCGGAATTACAAGGAATGCATGGCCAAGGAAGACCACAAGGAAGACGTCACACCCGAGCTGTTAAAGGTCTGCACGCTCACCATCACCTATAGCCCCGAAGTCGTCGGCGAGTTTTTCTTTGATGACGAAGAGGCGAACAAACTGGTCGAAAAATGCCAGATTGCGGGCGGACAGGCGAAAGTGATCGCAGGCGCCTTCCCCGAATGCACCCAGTCCTTTATACAGCCGTAACCCCATGACACGTCTTCAGGCCGATCTTGTTCTGTTGCTGGTCGCGCTCATCTGGGGTGCCGCTTTCGTTGCGCAAAAAGACGCGATGGATCATGTGGGGGCGTATACCTTCGTCGCCGCGCGTTTCGGTATTTCGGCGCTGCTGGTTCTACCCCTCGCCCTGCGAGAACATACACGCGGCCCCGCCCCCGGCAAGCATGTTTACCGCGACCTTGTGCTGCTTTCGGCTGCCTTTGCGACGGGCGTTTTGTTCCAGCAGGCGGGGCTGGTGCGCACGACTGTCACCAATGCCGGATTTTTAACCGGATTGTATGTGTTATTCACCGCTATCATCTGCGCTGCTGTCTACAAGCAAAAACTGTCGAAACTTGTCTTTCCTGCCGCGCTGTTGTCGGTTGCAGGTATCGGCATGCTGTAGGGCGTGCTGGATATGGCGCATATATACATCGGCGATGTGATGGTTCTGATCTGCGCCGTTGGTTTCGGTTTTCTGGTCGCTCTCATCGGCCGCATCATGCAGAAATGGCAAGCACCCTTCCGCGTATGTCTGCTGCAATACGCGAGCGTCGCAATGGTTTCAATTATCGCGGCCTTCGTTTTTGAAAACCCTGACTGGGC
>JBBRVE010000145.1:0-3163 GCA_038247245.1 Bdellovibrionales bacterium
CCTCTTCCTGAATGCGCTCCACGCCCGGCCCGCAGGCGGCAAAGCTGTCTTCGGCCTGACAGCCGGGGCATGTGCGCGGCACTTGTTGCGCGAAACCACAATGGTGGCATTGCAAACGTGAATGCCGTTTATGTTCCACCAGCCATGCGGCGCAGGACGGACATTGGAACCGGTGACCGCAGGTACGGCACAGCGTCAGCGGCGCATATCCGCGACGGTTGAGGAACAGCAGCGATTGTTCCTTTGCCTCGAACACTTCCAGCAATGCCTTTTGCAACGGCGGGGCGATGAATTTCTGACGCTCGGGCGGCGTCGATTTCAGGTTGATGACGTTGATATCGGGCATCCGCGCCCCCGCATGGCGCGACGGCAGGTTCAGGTAGGTGTATTTGTTCTGCTGCACATTCACCATGGTTTCCAAGGACGGCGTCGCCGATACCAGCACAACGGGGAAGCTGCCGAGGCGGGCGCGCACAATCGCCATGTCGCGCGCGTGATACAGCACGCCTTCTTCCTGCTTGTACGATGCGTCATGTTCTTCATCGACCACGATCAGCCCAAGATCGGCAAACGGCAGGAACAGCGCGGAGCGTGCGCCGACGACGACCTTGGTCTTTCCCTCCGCCACGCCCGTCCATGTGATACGACGTTGCGCGGTCGGTACTTCGGAATGCCACAGCGCGGGCAGCACGCCGAAGCGGCGTTCGAACCGTTCCAGAAATTGCGCCGACAGCGAAATTTCCGGCAGCAGGATCAGCGCCTGCTTGCCCTGCCGCAACGCCTCGGCAATTGCCTCGAAATAAACTTCGGTTTTACCCGACCCCGTCACGCCGTCCAGCAGCACGGCGGAATACTGGTTTGCCGCCGCCAGTTTCTGCAACGCATCTGCCGCCGTTTGCTGGTGGTCGGAAAACGATAACCGGTTTTCGGTCACATCGACCATGCTGCAGGGTGCGCGCGGCGTGCCCGCCAAAGTTTCCAACTGCCCTGCAACCGCCATCGCCCGCACGACCGCCGCCGAGCATCCGGCTTCGCGCGCGATATCGACCGCACGGCGCGGCACGCCATCCTTCAGCAGCTCGATGATTTTCTGGCGGCTGGCCGGCAGCTTCGCCGGAATATTGTCGGTCAGCGTAAATACCGGCACCGATTTCGGCGGCTGCAATGCTTCGGGCGCGCTCAAGGACATTTTCAAAACCGAACCGACATCCGACATCGTGTACCGCGCCACCCATTCGACGAATTGGCGATGCACCTGCGGCATGGGATCAAACGTGAATTTCTGCAAAACGGATTTCAGCTTGGCGGGATCGACCTTGTCATCGGCTGCATCGGTCGTCCAGACGACGCCGAGGGTATCCCGCTTGCCGAGCGGCACCCTTACATAATCCCCCGCCGAAACAGTCATGTTTTGTGGCACCAGATAGTCGTAAGCCCTTGATAAGGGATAGGGCACCAGCACCTGCGCGCGGCTGCCGGTTTCCGGGGGTTCGCCCACGATGAAAAGGCTAGATTGCGACATTACCATTGGGTACTATAACCGCGGATCAAAAGGAAGCTTTTCGAAAGGGCGCACACAATGAAATTCTTCGTCGACACCGGCGATATCGCTGAAATCAAGGACTTGGCATCGACCGGCCTGCTGGACGGCGTTACGACCAACCCGACCCTGATCGCACAATCGGGCAAGAACTTCCTGAAACTGATCGCCGAAATCTGCGAAGTGGTGGAAGGCCCCGTCAGCGCGGAAGTCGCCGCCACCGACTACGCGACCATGCTGAAGGAGGGCCAGAAACTGGCCAAGATCGCCAAAAACGTCGCGGTCAAGGTGCCGCTGACGCCCGATGGCCTGAAAGTCTGCAAGGTGCTGTCGGATAACGGCACGCAAGTCAACGTGACGCTCTGCTTCTCCGCCGCGCAGGCTTTGCTGGCGGCGAAGGCGGGCGCGACGTTTATCTCTCCCTTCGTCGGCCGCCTCGACGATGTCGGGCAGGACGGCATGGTTCTGATTCAGGAAATCATGGATATTTACACCGCCTACCCCACCACGATTAAAACCGAAGTGCTGGTTGCCTCCATCCGCCACCCCATCCATTTGATCGCTGCCGCGAAAATGGGCGCGCATGTGGCGACGATCCCGCCGAAAGTCATCCGCCAGCTCTATGCGCATCCGCTGACCGACAAGGGCCTTGCGGCATTTGTCTCCGACTGGCAGAAAACCGGCCAGAGCATTCTGGACGCCGCGTAATGCCCGCAACCGCGACGGAAGTGACCGATGAAGACGTGATTGCGTTCCTGCGCCGGAAGAAAGATTTCTTCCGCGACAATCCCGATTTGCTGGAGGAACTCGCAGCACCGGGCCAGAAGCACGGCAAGGGCGTTGTCGATTTCCAGCAGGCACTGGTCGAGCGCCTGAAATCGGACAAATCCAACGCGCACAAGGTGCAAAAAGAACTCATCGAGACGTTCCGCGCGAACATGAGCAACCAGAGCCGCATCCAGACCGCGGTGCTGGTGATACTGGAGGCGGAGACGTTCGAGGAATTCATCGAGACGGTCACGCAAGACCTGCCCATTCTGCTGGATGTGGACACCATCAATCTCGTGATCGAGGCGACATCGAAAGAAGTCCCCTTCGTCAACCAGTCCGGCATACGTTTTGCCAAGCCCGGTTTCGTCCGCAGCTGGCTCGGCGATGGCGATGCTTTGTTGCAACCCAACATCAACGGCCATGAAGAAATCTTTGGCCCCGGCGCAGGATTGGTCAAAAGCCACGCCCTGCTCCGCATCGAAATCAGCACCAACACCCCCGCCGGCATCATCGCCTTCGGCTCCCGCAACCCCGAAGCGTTCAGCCCCGAACAGGCCATCGACCAGGTCGGCTTCCTCGCGCAAGTGGTGGAACGCTGTTTCCGCATCTGGCTGGATGTGAACGTTTAATAAAAATTTGGTAAATTATAAATTTAGAACGCACTAATGTACGCAAACAATAAGTTAGCAATTAAAATCCTAAAACTGTGTGAACTAGGGTCCAGACTCATAAAATCCACCATACAATGGCTGCAGCGAGACAGACGGAAGCCAGGAAGTTTCTTGCCAGCCTGTCATAGCGCGTGGCAATGCGCCTGAAGTCCTTCAGCCTGCAAAAGGCATTTTCGATGCG
>JBBRVE010000146.1:0-3124 GCA_038247245.1 Bdellovibrionales bacterium
CCGGCCTCGCGCAGCATCCAGCCGGTGGCCTTGTGGATCAGGTCTTCGCGGTCATCCAGCAATTGTTCCGCCAGCGCATAGACGTCGTCCAGCTGCCCGTTGCGGATGAAATGCCAGGTGGTGACGATGGCGATGCGGCGGTCCCAGAGCGATTTCGCCTTCACCATTTTATACAGCACCGCGCGGTCACGATCCCACAGATACGGGCCGACGATATAAGGCGCGCTGTCATCGACGCCGTTCCATTGCCGGATGCCGTGGCGGTTCGCCATGTAGAATTTGTAAACGGCGGTGCGCTGTTTATCGTCGCCCTTGTCGAACTGCAAACGCAGGATGGAATGCGCCAGCGAGCGTTCATCCTGAATATGCGAATGCATAAGGGGTTCGATATCGGCGTGCGGCAAGTCGTGGTATTCCTTCGCGACCTTGCGCATCAGCGGGGTCGTGACGCCGAGGAATTCATCCCCCGCCAAATCCTTGAAAAACCCCGCATAGGTTTTCGCCTTCACCGCATCGGCGTGGCTGCGCAATGCGGCACGGGCTTTCGCAAGTGTCATCGGTTGAAGCCCTTAGCTTGCGCGCGGTTCGGGGTTGCCGCCCAGATCGACGCCGCCAGCCGCAGGCACTGAGCCCGATTTCTGGCGTTTCTTGCGCTCTGCCGCTTCTTCCTCGTTCGAAATACGGCCGAGCGGTTCGCCGCGCAGGATACGCGGAATTTCTTCGCCGTTCAGCGTTTCGTATTCGATCAGCGCCTTGGCGAGCGCGTGCAGTTCGTGCATGTTGTCGATCAGGCATTTGCGCGCGCGGTCATAGCTTTCGACCACGATGCGTTTCACCTCGGCATCGACCTTCGCGGCGGTGTCGCCCGAAATGCCCTTGCCGCCGCCGACGGAATAGCCCTGGAACAGCTCGTCGCGCTCCGTGCCGTAATGGATCGGGCCCAGCGTGTCGCTCATGCCCCATTCGGTCACCATGCGGTGCGCCATGTTGGTCGCCATTTTAATGTCGCTGGATGCGCCGGTCGTTACTTTATCAACGCCGAAGATCAGCTCCTCCGCAATCCGTCCGCCCATCGAAACGGCAAGGTCGGCATGCAGTTTTTCGCGCGTCATCGAATAACGGTCACCTTCGGGCAGGCGCATGACCATGCCAAGCGCACGCCCGCGCGGCACGATGGTCGCCTTGTGGATGGGATCGGAGGCCGGTTCGTGAAGGGCGACGATCGCATGGCCCGCTTCATGATACGCGGTGTTTCTTTTTTCTTCCTCGGACATCGCCATGGATTTGCGTTCAGCGCCCATCATGACCTTGTCTTTGGCGTCTTCCAGTTCCTGCATGCCGACGACGCGTTTGCCACGGCGTGCTGCCAGCAATGCGGCCTCGTTGATCAGGTTGGCAAGGTCGGCACCCGAAAAGCCGGGCGTGCCGCGCGCGATCACATGCGCGTTCACGTCATGCGCCAGCGGCACTTTGCGCATATGCACCTTCAGGATTTTTTCGCGTCCGCCCACATCGGGGTTCGGCACGACGACCTGGCGGTCGAAACGGCCGGGGCGCAGCAACGCGGGGTCGAGCACGTCGGGGCGGTTGGTCGCGGCGACAAGGATCACGCCCTCGTTCGCCTCAAACCCGTCCATCTCGACGAGCAGCTGGTTGAGGGTCTGTTCGCGCTCATCGTTGCCGCCGCCGACGCCGGCGCCACGGTGACGGCCCACGGCATCGATCTCGTCGATGAAGACGATGCAGGGCGCGTTTTTCTTGCCCTGTTCGAACATGTCGCGCACGCGGCTTGCGCCCACGCCCACAAACATTTCCACGAAGTCGGAGCCGGAGATGGTGAAGAACGGCACGCCCGCCTCGCCCGCAACGGCGCGCGCGATCAGGGTTTTACCGGTACCGGGGGGGCCGACCAGCAGCACGCCCTTGGGAATTTTACCGCCGAGGCGCTGGAATTTCTGGGGGTCGCGCAGGAATTCGACGACTTCTTCCAGTTCCTCTTTCGCTTCGTCAACGCCAGCAACATCCGCAAAGGTGATGCGGCCATTTTTTTCGTTCAGCAGTTTTGCCTTTGATTTGCCAAAGCCCATCGCCTTGCCGCTCGATCCCTGCATCTGGCGCATAAAGAATACCCAGACGCCGATCAGCAGCAGCATGGGGAACCACGACAGCAGCAGGCCAAAAAATGTGGGCGCATCGGAGGTGTCTTGCGCGGCGCGGATGCTCATGCCGGTTTTTTCGACACGGGTGACGACATCGGTGCCGGGCGGAATGACGACGTTGAATTGCGAACCGGAGGTTTCGACGCCGCGAATGACGTCGCCGGTAATGGTGATTTCCTTGACCTGCTGTGCATCGGCCTTGGCAAGGAAGTCGGTATAGGCGATGACCTGCCCCGTTGCCATTTGCGATTTGCCCGCGCTGAACATCTGGAACACGCCAGCCAGCAAAAGCGCCACCACAAGCCAGACCAGAACGGTGCGGCCGAACGGATTGTTATTATTGCCGCCGCCTTCGTTATTGTCGTTTTGCTGTTTCATGAAACTCCCCGCAAATGCCGTAAAAAGCCGATACTTCAATTATATAGTGTCACTGAAGTCTTAAACAATGTTTACAGGGGCAAGCGCCGTGACCTGCCCCGTTTCCAGCCCCTTGGGCGCATCGGGTGCAACCCAGCTAAGGTGCGGAAGGGAAACGAGATTTTGCCCCTGCCAGATACCCGTGAAAACGCGCAAAACCTTGGCCGGCAGCGCGTTCAAAAGCCTTTCCAGAGCAGGTGTTTCGCCCGCCTGTTTCCTTAAGATAGATACGCCCGCTTCGCCGGCGACTCCGATCATCAGGGATTCGCCCGAAGGGTAGCCCGATACGCTGAACCGCCCGTCCCAGACCATGCCGTTCTGAACCGGCGCGGGGGGGGCCGCCGCCGCCAGTTCGCGGCAGATGAAAAATTTGTTTTTCGCCGGAAAAATCTCGCAGCCCGACAGGGTGCAGCCGTTGAAGTTTTCACGCGCGATATCGAGGCGCAGCTGGTCGAGCGCATCGAAACCCGTGCGGTATTCCTGCGGCGCAATATTGTCCAGTATTTGCGACAGCACGCGACGCCGGATATCGGGATGTTCGAATTGCA
>JBBRVE010000147.1:0-2919 GCA_038247245.1 Bdellovibrionales bacterium
ATACAGCTCCACGCCATACATCCTTCCGCCTCCGGACCGTTCCACGAACCGAAGACTTGTCGCTGGCGGGATTTTCGACCGCCGCGCCCGACCAATTCCGGGCGCCTCCGTGGCCGACTATTGCGGCGCCGTTCTCAGCCCATGGTCGGGGTCGATCACCAGTGTGAGGGCGCGTTTGCGGGTCTCGCCGGACACGCGTGAAAACTCCAGCGGCAGAACCGGCCTGTCCGCAAGCCACTCCCCGTGATACTTGTCGAAGTCCGGTCGTTTGTCCCAGATCAGTGAACCCCAGCCAAGGAGGGCGATGCGTGGGGCGGCTGTTTTATTTGTCATCGGCGTCGGGGCCTCTGGATAGGTAATTTTCGATCAGGTGGATGCGGTCTGCGATTCCCCCGGCAATGGAGTCGATCATCTCCTGAGGGAAGCCACTAGGAACCGCATCGATCACGGCAGACGTTTGATGTGGGACGTTAGCGGCGAGATCGGCGAACAGACTGCGTACCAAGGGCGCGCCGATCCCGGCAATGTCCGCCGTTTGCTCAAAATGTCGGGGTACAACATCGCCGAGCGCATAGTGCCGCTTCTTGCCGACGGACATGGCGAGCTTGAATTTCTTGCGCTGTATTTGGTGGGCATCAAGGCTGGGCTGGGCACTGAGCACGTCATAGAGCGGCGTCATGCGGTAGCGCCCACCAGGCGTTAGAAAGATGCTGAAATTCTTGGCATGGCCGTCAGTCGCGCCCAACAGCCAGAAGATGATGTTGGCGCGCAGGAAGGTCGCGATATCTTCATCTGGCGTATCGCTGCCCCTCAGCAATTCGAGAATCTGGCGTAGGCCGGGACCGCCATCGGATTGGTATTTGCGTGTCGGCGGCACGGAGAGTGCTTGACAGCAATCTTCCTGCGGAAGGCGGATCAGGCGCTCGTCCTTCGTCCACCGCCGGTCGAAACGCTCCACAATCAGTGTGCGGCGTTCACTAAAGTCAGCGATCTCGGCGGCGGCGACCGGCACGCCAAAGGCCTTCAGAAGCTTGAGGCAGAGATATTCATTCTCGACACTGTTTGAGAGGTCGATACCGTTGGGCAACTGGCCGATCTGCGGTTTCAGGATGTGTGTGGTGGCGGTCGTGCCGGTGGGTTTGAACCACTGGCCGTCCCTGCGCAGCAGCGCCGTTTTCTCCTGCGCGCCCGCGATGGAGATTCTGAAATCATCATCCTCGCCCATGCCCAGGGGCGCGGTAGCAAGATTATTGATGAGGTCCCCGATACCATCGTCATCGACGGGTTGGCCGTCGGTGCCGCCCGTCGGGCCGGGGTCGATATCGTCAGGCAGGAATTGCAGTGCGCCGACGCAGTCATGGCCGAGAGCACTCAGCAGACTATAGGCGTCCGTGCCGTCTTTCCCGACGCGTTCGGCCACGCGCTTACGGATCGCGTCGCTGTCCGGCAGCAGATTGTCGAAGACATTGATTACGGGCGCGCCGATATAGCGATCTTCGCGCAGGGGCAGAGAAAGGGAGACGGCAAAAGCACTGTCCCAAGACAGCCAGTCGGGATCGTAGCGGAAATCAATCGCGCCGGTGGATTCGCGCCGTAGCGCCCCCACCAGGCGACCGTTCAGGAAGACATTGAGCGGAGCGTGTGTGCGGCGGCGGGCCATCAGAACAGGTCCTCGATGTCAGCAGCGCTGCCCTTGCTGCGCGGACGGATGACAAGTTCGAGGTCGAGCGCAGACAGCGCCGCCATCAGCGTGCGCAGCTGGACGGCAGGTTCGCCGGCCTCTAGTCGGGATACTGTTCCCTGGCGCAGGTGAATATGTTCGCCCAGGCTGGACTGGGTCAGGCCAGCTTGCTTGCGGGCGCGGCGCAGGATAGCGCCGAGCTGTTTTTCGTTGCGAGCGATGGACTCGGTCATGGGACACCTCTATCGTAAATATACGCGAGTTGGTATATTTTGTCAATATACGTGTTTGCGTATAACAGTCCGATATACGAGAGCGCGTATAATTTTTATTTACACGCAAATGCGTATAGCGGCCATTACCGCTTGCGGTGCAGGCATCCTTTAGGCACGATAGCCAAAATGGCTCTTTTTGGGTGATTGCCCCTTGAAAACCATGGCAGCGAGAGACGCCAAAAACGCCTTCGGCATGATGATCGATCTGGCGCGGGCCGAGCCAGTCATAATCGAAAAACATGGTCGGAAGGTCGTGGTGGTGATGGCAGTGAAAGAATACGAGCGGCTAAAGGCGCTGGAAGCGACTGAGGCCGTTCAAACCAGAATGAAGAAGGAAGACGGCTGACAATGGTCCTGAAAAAATCAGAACTTATAGCTTTCTATGGTCGAGCTGCGACGAGCTGCGCGGCGGCATGGATGCCAGTCAGTATAAGGACTACGTCCTCTCCCTTTTGTTCATCCGCTATATCAGCGACAAATACGCGGCCCTGCCCTACGCCCCTATCACCGTGCCGAAAGGGGCAAGCTTCGCCGATATGGTCGCCTTGAAGGGCACATCCGACATCGGCAATCAAATCAACAAGAAGATCATCGCCCCGCTGGCCGCTGCCAATCAGCAGCTGTCCCAGGCCGATTTCCCCGATTTCAATGAAGCGTCGAAGCTGGGTGACGGCAAGGAAAAGGTCGAAAAACTCACCAACCTCATCGCTATTTTTGAAGACCCGGCGCTCGATTTTTCATCCAACCGCGCCGATGGCGACGACATTCTGGGCGATGCCTACGAATATCTTATGCGCCACTTCGCAACCGAGAGCGGGAAGAGCAAAGGGGGAATGTCCCGCCCGTTGTTGAAAAGTGCTCTGGGCGGCACTGCGCCATTGATGGTTATGCGGCGTCGACGATGGCGTCAACGCGGGTGTCGACGCAGGCTGGCGCACGGTGCATTTCCAGGGCGGCCTTCAG
>JBBRVE010000148.1:0-2439 GCA_038247245.1 Bdellovibrionales bacterium
TCGACCGCGTGTTCGCACAGCTGAAAAAAGACTGGGGCAGTATCGACTTCCTCGTTCACGCGATCGCGTTTTCGGACAAGAATGAATTGAAGGGGCAGTATGTCGACACGACACTCGCCAACTTCCTCACCTCCATGCATGTGTCTTGCTATTCCTTCACCTCCGTTGCGCGCCGCGCGAAGGATTTGATGCCCAATGGCGGCAGCATGATTACGCTCAGCTATCTCGGCTCGGAACGCGTCATGCCCAACTATAACGTCATGGGCGTGGCGAAGGCGGCGCTGGAGGCATCCGTGCGTTATATGGCAGCCGATCTCGGCCCGCAGAACATCCGCGTCAATTCGATTTCCGCAGGCCCGATGCGTACGCTGGCTGGCGCTGTCATCGGCAATGCGCGCCATACCTTCAAGTTCACGACCAAGGCATCGCCGCTCGGCCGCCCCGTGACGCTGGAAGAACTCGGCAACACCGCGCTCTATTTCCTGTCCGACCTGTCCTCCGCCGTTACCGGCGAAAACCACTATGTCGATTGCGGCTTCAACGTCGTCGGCATGCCGAAGAAAGAAATCTTCGACGAAATCGCGAATGGGAATGGCACAAACGGGGCAGGGGAATAACATGCAATTCATCGTCATGGGACTAGATCACCCGAACGCGCTCGACCGCCGGATGGCAGCTAGACAGGCGCATATTGATGTTTGCGGGGCGATGAAGGCGGATGGCCGCATGTTATACGGCGTCGCGCTGCTGGGCGAGGACGGGAATATGTGCGGCTCGATGATTGTGCTCGATCTGCCCGACCGCGATGCTGTTGATGCGTACCTGAAGACCGAGCCCTATGTGCTGGGCGATGTCTGGGGCGACATTAAAGTGACGGCCTGCAAAATTGGCCCCAGCTTCCTGAAATAACCACACTGTTATTCCTCTAAGGCACTGATTTCCTGCGTTTAAGCCCCGCAAAGTTGACATAACTTGCGGCTGCAGCCTATAGTCTTGGCAATTAACCCGTAAACGCCAACGCAAAGGAAACAATCATGGCAACCCGCGCAAGACATCCGTCGGAAGAATTTTTCAACGCCGCCACCAAAGTCCTCGATCAGAAAGAGCGCGACCGCAAACAGGCTGAAGCCGAGCTGCGCAGGACGCGCGCCGCGCAAGACCGCGCACAACGCGCGCACGAGAAAAAAATTTACGCCGCCTTTGCCGATTACCGCAAAAACCTCGCGCCATTGCTGGAGGCGCTTGAAGGTCTGCCTGCGCGCAAAGGTGAAAAATTCATGGTGCGCATGGAGCAGCACATCCATCAGGATTGGGCGAGCAAGGAAGACAAGCGCAGCCTGCGTATCTGGATGGCCTATTCCACACCTATATCGTCTGCCGACACCAAAAACACCAAGGTCATGCAGATTCCGATGCCCGGCGAAGGCGTCAACGATACGCTTGACGTTTATCCCGCAGATAACGGCCGCGGCATGCTGGCGATCAAGCTGGAGCACAACCCGATGACGGGCGAGCATGTCATGGGCGGATCGGGCGGCAGCTTTTACCATACGCTGAAATCCATCGACGATATCCCCGCCTATATCGGCAAATGGGTGGCGAATACTGCGCCCGAGCGCCTGAACGATTTGAAAAAGGCGCTGGGCATCAAACCCGTGCGCAAATCACCCGCGCCACGCTGATTTTTGGCACTAACAAAAAACCCCTCCCGCGTTAAACGGGAGGGGTTTTTTGTTGGCCGTCATTCAGGCCGCGATTGCATTCTTGAACGCTTCGAAAATTTTGACCGAGGTCTTGTTGAGGTAGTAATCGCCCTCCGGATGCCATTGCGTGCCCAGCACGAAACGCTTGCCGGGCATGGAGATGGCTTCGATGATGCCATCGTCCGAAATCGCTTCGACCTTCAAGCCGTCGCCCAGTTTGTTGATGCCCTGCTGGTGCAGCGTGTTGACCTTGAATTCGCCCTCAAGCCCCATTTTTTCAAAGAGGCCGCCCTTTTGCGCGATGACGGGATGGGCCTGCGCTTCGTAGGTGTCCTTCAGCGGCTTGTCGGCGGGCTTGCGGTGGTCGTTCTTGCCGGGTAGTTGGTGGATAAACTGGTGCAGTGTCCCGCCCATAACGACGTTTAATTCCTGAAACCCGCGGCAGATCGCCATCAGCGGCTTGTCCATGTCGAGTACTTGCTGGATCATCGGCAGCGTCGTCGCGTCACGGCGGTGGTCGAGGTCTTCATCGCCGAACATTTGTTCCTCGCCATAGCAGGCGGGCGCAACGTGCGAGGGGGAACCCGACAGCAGAACGCCATCCACGCGGTCGGCGATCGAGCGGAAATCGAAATCCTTGCCCATGGCGGGGATCATCAGCGGCACGCCGCCCATCACTTCGACGATCGCGCGAATATAGGTGTCGCGCACCACATGCGCGGGCAGGCCGGCATAA
>JBBRVE010000149.1:0-2220 GCA_038247245.1 Bdellovibrionales bacterium
CCCGGCGCCGGCAAAGGTACTCAAGCAGAACGACTGACGAAAAAGCATGGCATTCCCGCCATATCGACCGGCGACCTGTTCCGCGCGCGCGTAAAAGACGAAAACGACCCGCTGGGTCTTGAAATCAAGGCTATCCTCGATTCCGGCAAGCTGGTGCCAGATGAAATCACCGTCAAGATGCTGGCGGAACGTCTTGAAAAAGACGACTGCAAAAGCGGATTCATCCTCGACGGTTTCCCGCGCAGCGTGAGCCAGGCCGAAGCGCTGGAGAAAATGCTGAAAGAGAAGAACATCAAGATCGATGCCGTCATCCAGCTGAAGGTGGACGACAAGCAACTGGTCGAGCGTATCTCCGGCCGATTCTCCTGCTCGAAATGCAAAGCCGGTTATCACGACACGGCGAAGCAGCCGGCGGTTGCCGGCACCTGCGATTCGTGCGGGGCGAAGGACAGCTTCACCCGCCGCGCAGACGATAACGCCGAGACGGTAAAGGGCCGTTTGAACGTGTTTCACACGCAAACAGCGCCGATTCTGCCGTTTTACGAGGGCAGGGGCCTGCTCAAATCCGTGGACGGCATGGCCGGCATGGACGATGTCACAACCCAGATCGAGTCGGCTTTAACCAACAATAACGGGGGTTCGCAGCTGCCGCCCCCAAAAAAGTTCGGCTAAATCCCCCCAATCCGGGACCGAAACCTTAAAAAACCTTGTTTTGGCTGTATTTTAGGGGAAATAAGGAGTTGACGTTTTTCTTCAACTCCATATAATGCGCGAGCCCTGCCCTTTATGGGGTCAAAGGCCGTTTTTGTATATAAAGCAAGATAAACAGGAGTCTCAACGTGGCGCGTATCGAGGGTGTAAACATCCCCACTGAAAAAGTTGTCGGCATTGCGCTGACTTACATCCATGGCATCGGCAGAACGACGGCCAAGAAAATTCTCGACACCGCGAAAGTGTCCTGGAACAAGCGCGTCAACGCGCTGTCCGAAGATGAACTGAGCCGTATCCGCGAAACCATCAAAGCCACCACGAAAGTGGAAGGCGAGCTGCGCCGCGACACCGCTGTCGCCGTCAAGCGCCTGATGGACCTCGGTTGCTATCGCGGCCTGCGTCACCGCAAAGGCCTGCCCGTCCGCGGCCAGCGCACGCGCACGAACGCACGCACCCGCCCGGGCCCGCGCAAAACCGTCACCGGCAAGAAACTTGCCGCTACCAAGAAATAATCCTGAAAGCAAAGTAGAGAACAATGGCAAAGCAAGAGTCACAGAAAAAAGCGGACGAAGCAAAATCGCCGAAGGCCCGCAAAAAAGAGCGCAAGAACATCATCTCCGGCGTCGCTCACGTCAACTCGACCTTCAACAACACGATCGTCACCATCACCGACGCGCAAGGCAACACCATTTCCTGGTCCTGCGCAGGTCACCTCGGCTTCAAGGGCTCGCGCAAATCGACCCCCTATGCCGCGCAGATGGCAGCAGAAGATGCTGGTAAAAAGGCGAAAGAACACGGCGTGAAAACGCTGGAAGTTCTGGTGAAGGGCCCCGGTTCAGGCCGCGAATCCGCACTGCGCGCGCTGCAGTCCGTCGGTTTCAGCATCCTGTCGATCGTGGACATCACGCCCGTTCCGCATAACGGCTGCCGCCCGCGCAAAAAGCGCCGCGTCTAATATACGGACGGCTAAGGCCGCCTCCCGGCTTTCAGGGGAGGCGACGCCGTGAACGGCACTTGGATTTCGATACGATACAATCAGGCACATAAAGGGGAAGACCTTGATTCAGAAAAACTGGCAAGAGCTGATTAAACCCAACAAGGTTGATGTTAGCACGAACAAAGATCCCAACCGCTTCGGCACCGTCGTCGTTGAACCGCTGGAACGCGGCTACGGCCTCACCGTCGGCAACGCGCTGCGCCGCGTCCTGCTGTCCTCGCTGCAAGGCGCGGCTGTCACCTCGATCAAGGTTGACGGCGTCCTGCACGAATTCTCCTCCATTCCTGGCGTCCGCGAAGACGTGACCGACATCGTCCTGAACATCAAGTCGCTCGCGATCCGCATGAATTCCGATACCCCGAAAAAACTCCGCCTCGTGGCCGAAGGCCCCCTGGAAGTCAAAGCGGGCATGATCGAAACGACCGGCGACATCGAAATCGTCAACCCCGACCTCGTGATCTGCACGCTGGGCGACAAGGCGAAACTGTCGATGGAACTGACCGTCCAGAACG
>JBBRVE010000150.1:0-1930 GCA_038247245.1 Bdellovibrionales bacterium
CTGATCGCGGCCACCAACCGCAACGATATCCTGCACCGTTTCTTTTCGACCGGCCGCATGAACATGGAGCCGTCGGCGCCCAGCCTCAGCCCCAGCATGGATATTCAGGTCTCCAGCAATTTCGAGCGTTTGCTGTTCGACGTCTTCGGGCGGCAGGGCGCGGCGGTCGAACAGACGATGGCGCATTTCCGCAAGCCTGCACCCTTCGTCATTCAGGAAGTCGGGATGAAAAACCTGCGCGAATTGTTCGCCAGCGGCGCGGTGAGCGACGACAGCACGCTGAAAACAATCCGCGATACGCATGAAAAATACGGCTATGTCATCGACCCGCATACGGCGGTGGGCCTGGCGGTCGCGCAAAAATACCGCGAAGCCTATCCCGACAGCGTTGTCGTGTCGCTGGCAACCGCGCATCCCGCGAAATTCCCCGATGCCGTGAAAAAGGCGATCGGCATCACGCCGGAACTGCCGCCCCACATGGCGGACCTTTACACGCGCGAGGAACGCTGCACGACCCTGCCGAACAAGCTGGAATGGGTGCAGAAATTCGTGCGTGACGGCGTAAAGGGCAAATAACATGGACTTGTACAAATACTTCCGCCCGCTGCTGATGAAGCTTGATCCTGAAAAGGCGCACCAGCTGACGCTGCGTATTTTGAAAACCGGCGCAGGCCCGCATCAGGTGGTCGATAACCCCGCGCTGTTCGTCAACCTGTGGGGGCGTGAATTCCGCAATCCCCTCGGCCTGGCGGCGGGGTTCGACAAGGATGCGGAAGTGATTCCGGCGCTGTTCAACATGGGGTTCGGTTTTGTCGAGGTCGGCACGGTTACGCCCGTTGCGCAGGACGGGAACCCGAAGCCGCGCATTTTCCGCGACATCGCCAACAAATCCGTCATCAACCGCATGGGTTTCCCCGGCAAGGGGCTGGCGAATTTCTGGCAGAACGTCGCGTTCTACAGATCTAAATTCAAGGGCATTCAGGGAATGCTGGGCGTGAATATCGGCATCAACAAGGAAGCCGCGTCACCCTATAGCGATTACCGCCACTGCATCGAACAGCTGGCCGAATATGCCGATTATATCACGGTGAATGTGTCGTCGCCCAACACCGCGGGGCTGCGCGATCTGCAGGGTGCAAGCGAACTCGATAAATTGCTGGCGGGTCTGGTCAAGGTGCGTGATGCCGCCGCCAAACGCCCGCCGCTGGTGCTGAAGGTTGCGCCCGACCTTGAACCCGAACAGCGTGCGGCAATTGCCGAACTGCTGCAAAAACACAGCATCGACGGGTTGATCGTCGGCAACACCACCGTCACGCGTCCCGATAAACTGGAGGCGAAGCTGAAGGAAGAAAAGGGCGGCCTCAGCGGACAGCTCCTGCGCGACCTTGCAACCGAACGCATTGCGGATTTTTATAAACTGACGGGCGGGCGGCTGCCGATCATCGGGGCAGGGGGCATCGCCTCCGCTGCCGACGCCTATGCGAAAATCCGCGCGGGCGCAACGCTGGTGCAGGTCTATACGGGGCTGATTTACGAAGGCCCGCAACTGGTGCCCGATATCCTGAACGGGCTTGTCATGCTGCTGCAAAAAGACGGCCTCACCCATATTTCACAGGCGGTCGGCATCGATGCGCCCCGCGCGAAGGCCGCTTAATGTCGGAACAAGAAGACAATGTCGTCGACCTTGGCACCCGCCGCCCCATCCCGCGCCCGCAGGGTGGCTTCGCCGCGCTGCAGCCGCACCTGACTTTCCGCAATATTGTCATCGCGCTCGGGCTGATGACGTTTTTGATTTTCCTCGGCTCGGTCGTGTCGGCGCGCATCGCGTTTTTGTTTGCGGCGCTGCTGTGCCTTGCCGCCATGATGGCGGTTGAAATGGTGTCCCGCCGCAAATGGGAAAAGGAAATGACCGCGCAGATGCAGCGCATGA
>JBBRVE010000151.1:0-1756 GCA_038247245.1 Bdellovibrionales bacterium
GACGAGCTACCGGGCTGCTCCACCCCGCGACAAGAAGACACTTTATAGGTGTTTTATGTGATGCCGTCAAGCACTGGATTCAAGTCCGGTTCAGGTCATTTTTCCATTCATTTCAGTGTTTTGTCAGAGGCAAGGGCGCGATACAATCGGCATCCATTCAAAAACCTCCGGGGCTGCCGCTTGACCTCCCTCTTGCTGATGATGATGTCGGTGCTGATGTTCAGCCTTTATCCGCTGCTGGCGTCGCTCGGCTTGCAAGACAATGACCCGATCCTGTTTGTCGCGACCGCGCATCTGGCCTGCGGCGTATTTGCGGCGGCGGGAGCCGCGTTTATGCTGCGCAAAAAATACGGCGTAAAAAAACGCAGCGCGGTTTTCAAGATTGATGGCAAGACATGGGCGTATGTCGCGGCGACGGCGACGGCGGGTGCGATCAATCATATGTGTTTCATGTTCGCGCTTTTGAAAACATCCAAGGCCGGCGCGACGATCATTTACGAGACCTGGCCGATCATCGGCGCATGGCTGGCCCCGTTCCTGAGTGCCAAAGGCTGGGAACAGGTGCGGCGGATGGATTACGTGTTCGGCCTGCTGGCGGTTGCGGGTATTGGGTTTGTGGTGGCGGCGGAAAACCGCGGGCTGCTGTCGTCGCTCGATATGTCGCTGCTGAAGGATGTTGATCCGGACCGTCTGACCGGTTACGGGCTTGCGCTTGTGGGCAGCATCGGCGTTGCACTCAGCACCGCGCTGCGCCGACGCGTGACACGCAGGTTCGCAACGAAATTCGGCGATGACATTGTAATCGGCACATATCTGGGTTCTGCATTCACGCGCCTTGCGGCGCTGCCGGTTTTTGCCATCGGGTTTATGCTGTTCCATACCTCGGGCACGATGACCTTCAAAGGTATCGGGCTAGCCGCCGTTACAGGGATTGCTGTGCATCTGCTGGGCAGCCTGTGCTACCTGTTCAGCATCCTGCGCAACCCGAACCCCAGCATCCCGGTGCCTGATTTCCTGGCACCCGTCATGGCGGTCGCATGGCTTTATCTGGGCGGTTATTCGACGCTGACGGATTTCGCCGTGATCGGCGGGTTGTTCGTTATTACTGCCAACCTTTTGGTGACCGTGCGCGCGGAGGACGGCTTTGCCTATACCGCCAGCATCCTGACCATCCTGCTGGGCGGCGGATATTGTTACTTCACACAAGGCGGCGTGCTGGATAATTTTTACGACGCGGTTGCGTTATCGGCGGTGTTCTACGCCATCCTGATTGCCTTTGCCTGGGACCGCGTGCTGGAACGCACAAAGCACGAGGAAGGATTGGCGCTCGACATCGCCTATGGCATCGAAGCGCTGAAGCAGGAAGCGAAAGCGAAAACCACCCTGCTCCGCCGTTTGATCACGGGCGCACATGCGATCATCACCACAACAGACCGCGCGGCGATTGGCGCGGCGTATCATGATTTGGCCGCGCTGAAATCGGAACTGGGCGTGCAAGACAGTATCGGCAAAATCTACCGCGACCTCGACAGCCTGATTTTATCGAAGACCAAGGACATCATGCTGAGCGAGATCGTGCTGCTCTGCCTTATCGGCGGCATCACGTTTTTCGGCATCCTCGGCTATCGCCCGCCGGGTTTGTGGCCGGATATGATGGCGTTCATCATGGGCGGCGCGATCGTATTTATCTTTTTCGCGATTTTCGACCAGCAGAACGCGCGCAACAAATCGATGCTGCAGGTCACGCCCGACAGCC